>JAFECS010000039.1 GCA_018241965.1 Pseudomonadota bacterium
CCCACACAAATAACATGGTTTCAATTTGTTAAAGAACGCTCTTGCATTAGCAAGGTCGCTCATTCTAACGTTTACAGCCCACATGTCAACTTATTTTTTGAGTCTGCCTCAGAAATATTTAACGCCATGATTGCCTGCACCAAACTATCTCCCAAGTCATCCGCTTTTGTTTTCAAGTCAGGTGTCGAAGGTAGATAGTGAGGCTGTCCTATAAGACGTTCAAAATCAACTTCTACCGTAACGCCTTCTGTAGGAGGAACGGCCATCATTGTCTTGCATAGGGTAAAGCGTTTTACAGCAATATCTTCAAAAAGCTTTTGCAGATCAGCTTTGCCTAATAACAATTTAACTTCTTGTGGAAGCTCAATTACCGTATGGAGCGCAGCGCTACTTGGGCAAACAGCTAACACTGCTTTCTTAAAATGGCCCAGATCTTCTTCTACTATCGCTTTGCGAAAATCTAACAATCTGGTGAGCCCTGTTTGTTGAAGTTTTACAAAAGTACCGTACATTGTATAACGACATAATTGCGAACCTAGTTGCCAAAACGAGAGGTCGCGCCAATTGGATAATGAAACTCTTGTTGCATCAAAAGAAGCTCCACCATAATAAGCACGATGATCATCCTGACTTAACAAGGCGCTGGTTCTAGATTGTGTTTTCGCTTTATGGTAACGAAACTGCCGAAGTTCTTGTTCAGTAAAGCTCGCATTTTGGTTTATAAAATTATCCAGCAGGGTTAAAAAATGGCTACGTTGTGCCAAGGTGCAAGGTTCAAGGCCCGCTTTAACCAAAAATTGGTTAAAAAGTGGATAATCTGCTTCTTTAAATGTTTCAAACAAGTTTTTTGCATGAAAGGCAAGCACAATATTCACCATTCGAAAGAATGCAATTTCCGCTTTGCCTTCAAAATAATCTAGCTCTTGCGGGTTATCAATATGAGATCTTGCACTGACATGAATTTGCCTCAAATAATCCTTGGCATTACGTAACAAAGTATCAATCGTTTCCCCTAAAGGTGAGACTATGCCTTTATGCTGATTTTGAAAATAAGCAATCATATCGGTTAATTGCTGAGCAGGGGTTACATCATCATCCCAAGCGCCATTAAGCTTCAAAACATCTATAAGCAATGGTTCATATATTTTTTTATGAAAAAAACCATGTTGCCAGCCAATAACAGCAATAGGTTTTATGGTTGCATCTTGGGCACGTGCTTCTTGGTTAGCTCTTAATTCAAGTAAATTTATTGCACAGTCTGGCGCAATGGCATCTAACAGGGGTTGGACAGTATTTCTTATAATTTCTGGGCCGTATTTAGACATAGGGTTATTCCTAGCCGATAAATGGTAGGCAGGATGCTAACACAAGTAAGTTTTGATAATAAAGTGAATTGTTAGAAAAATTTATCGTGTTTTTACACGCAATCTTTTTCCATCGCTAACCATTCTTGCGGTTTTAAGAATTTTTCATATAACTTTGCTTCTGGCGTACCAGCAAGCGGTTGCCATTGATATTCCCACGTTACTTTGGGGGGAAGTGACATTAATATCGATTCCGTGCGCCCACCGGATTGCAAACCAAACAATGTACCTCTATCGTAAATTAAATTAAATTCTACATAACGGCCACGGCGGTACAACTGAAATTCTCGCATTTTTTCGGTAAAGGCTTGCTGATAACGTTTTTGTACAATAGGCCCATAAGCTGGCCAAAAGTGATTACCAACACTTTGCAAAAAGGCCAAACATTGTTCAAAGTCCCACCCCCATGTTGCGCTATTAAGATCATCAAAAAATAGACCGCCTATACCTCGCGTTTCTTGTCGGTGAGGTAAATAAAAATACTCATCGGCCCATTTTTTATAGGTAGGATATATTTTTTCACCAAATGGTGTGCAGGCTTTTTTAGCAATAGTGTGCCAATAAATGGCATCTTCTTCATAAGGATAATATGGCGTTAAATCAAAGCCACCCCCAAACCACCATATACTAGGCTCGTTCTCTTTATGAGCAGCAAAAAAACGTACATTCATGTGGCTGGTTGGCACATGTGGATTTTGGGCGTGAATGACAGAAGAGATCCCAAGGGCTTCAAAATGTCTTCCCGCTAATTCAGGGCGATGTGCTGTTGCCGAAGGAGGCATATTGTTGCCAGTAACGTGCGAAAAATTAACCCCTGCACTTTCAAAAACATCACCATGACGCAACAAACAAGTGATCCCACTGCCTGAAATCCCATTCGCGCCAGGGGCACGAGTCCACTCATCTGTAATAAAATTTTTGGTTTCAAATACCTGTAAAGATTTTTTTATACTTTGTTGCAAAGTGAGTAAATAATCTTTGATGTAAAATATTTGTGTTTTCATAGAGTCTCTTAACGGTATTTCTGCCCGGTGATCGCATCAGTAATAGATGTCGGCTGCGCCAAGTCACCTACTTCACCTTCAACAACGCCAGCGATAGCGTTCTTAAATAAATCAAATGCCTTTGTGGCTTCTCTGATGGGCTCTTCAGAAGAAATATTAGCGCTTGTTGAAACAATCGCACCCCCAAAAGCCTCACATAACGCTTTGGCAATAGGGTGTTTGGTCACTCTCACTGCCACTGTTTCAAATTGACCTTTAATTAAACTTGAAACCAATGAGGTGACAGGGAATACCCACGTGAAAGGCCCCGGCCATGTTTGCAATATATGTTGCATTCTTTGTTGGGGAACCTGTAATACATCAATATAAGGCAAAAGCTGTTGTAAATGACTAGCAATCAGAATCATGCCTTTTTGTGGTGCGCGCGCTTTCAGAGTAAGAATATTGTTTAACGCCCCTATATTTTGCGGACAGCACCCTAATCCAAACACGGCCTCGGTGGGGTAAGCAATAATACGGCCTTCTTTTAATGCTTGTGCCCCTTGTACAACAGATAGCATTTATACATGCGCCATTTTTAGCTTTTCTTGCAAGGCTTCATCTTTGGCTGCTATTTTTTTAGCATTTTCCACACGCTGCTTTTGTAAACGAGCAGCAAGCGTGGCATCTTTGAGCGCTAAAATTTGTGCGCTAAAGAAAGCGGCATTTTGTGCGCCCGCTTTACCAATCGCTACTGTTCCAACAGGAATACCCGCGGGCATTTGCACTGTCGACAATAAGGAATCCATACCTTGCAAACTACCGCCTTCTAAGGGAACCCCGATGACCGGTTTAATCGTATGTGCGGCAACAGTCCCGGCCAGATGTGCTGCTAAGCCTGCTGCACAAATAAAAACTTCGCATCCGCGCTCTTGGGCTTCTTTCACATAAGCCATGGTTTGTGATGGCGTACGATGCGCTGAAAGTACCCTCATTTCAAAAGCTATCTCAAATTCTGCTAAAACCTGTGTAGTTAATTGCATCACAGGAAAATCACTGTCTGAGCCCATTAAGATCGCTACAAATGGTTTAGTCATTGGATATTTCTCTTTTGAAACAAAAAATGAGGACCAAAGTATACCCTATTTTGGCGAGGATCGTCTTATCGTCTATTTATTTTATCCACTCATCGGCTATGTAACCCCACTAGATTTCTTATGGCAGAAATAACTTAACTGACTTGCTAATTTATTACTACACCCTTAGGGGAATTGTTTTAAATACACAGATGGGGATATGCAAATGAGTACACTTGGTCCAAAGCAAAAGATTGAAATGTTATACAAAGAATTAGTTCAAACCGAAAACGCTTTTGTTCGCGGTTTAACCGACTTAACCTATAGAATAGATCAAGAGCGCGTTGTACAAGCGCTTAATGAGTATGATAGAAAATACACTAAAAAGCCCAATCCCAGTTTCTCAAGCCCAGATGAAATCAATGCTGCTTTTAAAGCCTTGCTGGCATTGCACAAGGCCGTCAGCGAATTCACTGATTACCTTGATGAGAATAAACTCGATTTGGATCCCACTGTATTAGCCAAAAAATTCCAAGCATTAGAATATTATTTCTTTGAAGCAGGTAAAGCTGATCTGGTGAACTTAAGATTACCTGAATCACTTCAAGCATTAATAGGATTGGAAAAAGTTGAATTAAATAATGTGTTGATTACCCCCGCTCAAAGAGGGCCAAGGTACAACATGTTATTAGCAGAAATGTTAAAAAATGTTAAATATGTGCCAGAGTATAATGAACAAGACTTTCAAAGCGCTGCAAAAGCGGCTGCTGATATTCCGTTAGGATATAATGCAGGGCAAGCGATTGCTGATACCAAAAAAATTACACAGACCTATGGGCCACTTATCGAGAAAGTCAAGACGTTTCGTAAACCAAAACATTTTCAAGCTTTAGCAAAGGCTTTAGTTGAAGAAACACCCAATAATTTAGACATTATCGTCCCGCCTTTAAGCGATTCATCGAAACGGGAAACTTTAAAGTTAGGTTTAGAAAAGTTAGCACAGCTTGAAGATGTCACTGAAAAAAATAGGAAGGCGCCGATCCAGCAAAAACTGTATCAAATGCTAATTGATATTAATAAACCGGTTTTGGCTCGCAGAAAAAGTGATTCAACCTTGTTAACATCTTCTGCACAAGCAACGGCGCCGGTATTATCCAGAAGCCATTCACAAGGCACTCTGGTAATGCCAAATTCATCTAAAATTTTGCTATTAACAGCGCTCGATCTGTCAGAAAGCGCCTCAAGCTCTGCCACTTTAAGAGAAAGCACAAGCTTCACGCCTGCTTTAGCGGCTAAGCGAATAGCTGAATTTAAAACGCACACCCCAGCAAAATCTTTTCATGCCCCACAAGCAAGAAAAGAAAAGGAAAATGTCAGTAAAGCAGGAGAGCCCCTGCCTTCTAAACAATTGACTAAATAATTTGCTGATTCTTTGGCAAGCAGTTCTTGCTTGCCAATTTACATTACTCAAAAATTTATGTGCTTTCAGGCTCAGGTTCCGTTTCCACATCATACGGTTCTGAAAACTTGCAGTCTTTTTGCGGGCATACGCGCTCGGTACCATTTCTTTTCGTCGTTTTTATCGCGGTAATGGGCCATTCACATAACGGACAAGGTTTGGCCAGCGGCGTGTACCAAAGGGCATATTTACAATCTGGATAACGTTCACAGGAAAAGAAAATTTTTCCTTGACGGGATTTGCGTTTTAAAATATTGCCCTTCTGGCATGAAGGACACTGAACCCCTGTATCTTCTGGTTTTTCTAAAGGCTCAATATATTTGCACTCAGGATAATTGCTGCAACCAATAAATTTGCCGTATTTTCCTTTTTTAATTTGCAATGTGCCGCCGCAATCTGGGCAGTTTCTATCAACAACAGCTTCAGTGGCTAGGGCCTCAGCGCCAGTTTTATCTTCTAAGCTGCGCGTATAATCACATTCAGGGTAACTGGTGCAACCAATAAATCGACCACGACGCCCCAGTCTAATTGAAAGCGCCGAACCGCATTGCGGACACTTTTCTTCTATGGCTTCTTGGGTTACATCTTTACGTTGAACATTGGTCTGAATTTCTTTCACAAGGGTAATAAACGGGCTCCAAAATTCTTTTAGCAAAGGCTTCCATTCTTTCTCGCCCAGTGAAACTTGATCTAATTCATCTTCAAGGCCGGCTGTAAACCCATAATCTACATATTTGGTAAAATAGGTTGTTAAAAAGCGATTCACCACACGCCCTACATCAGTTGGGTGAAAACGCTTATTTTCTAACACCGCATATTCACGTTGTTGTAAGGTACCAATAATTGTTGCATAGGTAGAGGGACGTCCAATACCATATTCTTCTAATGTTTTAACCAGCGTGGCTTCTGAATAGCGTGGTGGTGGTTCAGTAAAATGTTGATGAGGCTGTATTTCATGAATCGCTAATACATCACCTTCTTTAAGAGGCGGCAGCATTTTCCCTTCGCCTTCTTTATCTTTCTTAGCATCATCCAAACCTTCTTCATACACTTGCAAAAAGCCTGGCACAGAAACAATAGAGCCATTGGCACGAAAAATATGATTTTGCCCACAAGCAAAATCCACGGCCACCGTATCAATGGTTGCAGGGATCATTTGGCAAGCAATGGTACGCTTCCAAATTAAATTATACAGTTTGTATTGATCGGCCGTTAAAGCCTGTTTGATATCATCTGGAAATACGGCTGCAGAGGTTGGGCGAATTGCTTCATGGGCTTCTTGGGCATTTTTAGCTTTGGTTTTATACGTATGTGGTGTATCCGGCAGTGCGTCATTTCCGTAACGCGCTTTTATGACATCTCTTATTTCTTCCAGGGCCACTTGCGCCAAATTGACGGAGTCGGTACGCATATAGGTAATCAAACCTATAGCCCCTTCCCCAATATCAATACCTTCATACAATTGTTGAGCAATACGCATGGTACGTTGCGCACCAAATCCCAATTTTCTTGACGCTTCTTGTTGTAAGGTAGAAGTGGTAAATGGCGCCGAAGGATTACGTTTGCGCTTTTTCTTCTCAATGTGCTTTACTTGTAGTTTGCCTTTACCATCACGTTTCAAATCGTCAACAGCTTTTGTAGCCATATCACTGTCGGTGATAGAAAATTGCTTCAGCTTTTCGCCATGCAACTCTACTAATTTAGCACTAAAAGCTTGATTTTGTTTTTCAAGGTGCGCTTCAATCGTCCAATATTCTTTGGCGATAAAGCTTTCTATTTCAAGCTCTCTTTCAACTATCATACGCAATGCCGGGCTTTGTACTCGGCCTGCAGATAATCCAGGACGTACTTTTCGCCACAATAGCGGCGACAAATTAAAACCCACCAAATAATCAAGCGCACGCCTTGCTTGTTGTGCATTCACCAAATCCATGGATAAATCTCGCGAATGATTAATCGCTTCTACAATGGCGGATTTGGTTATCTCATGAAAAACCACGCGACGAACAGGTTTCGTTTTCAAAAGCCCTTTTTCGCGCATGAGTTCGCTCAAATGATACGCTATGGCTTCGCCTTCTCTATCAGGGTCAGTTGCAAGTAATAATTCGTCATGCTTTTTCAGCATATCGGCAATGGCTTTGACATGATTGGCATTTTTTTCAATGACAACATATTTCATGGCAAAATCATGATTTGGATCAACCGCGCCTTCTTTAGGCAAAAGATCACGCACATGACCATAGGAGGCCATTACTTGATAGCCTTTGCCTAAATATTTTTTAATGGTTTTTGCTTTGGCTGGTGACTCTACCACCACCAAACGATTTGTCATTGAAAATTACTCCATTTTAGGGCGACTAATGTAATGTCGCCTCTGTTTCATCATAAATTAAATCTTCCATCAGCGCGTGTAATTGTGCTTGTGTGCCACTATTTAGCACAACCAATCCTACAATTCGCTTGAATTGCGTCAAGCTTAGGGCAGAATCAATAGCCATGGCCCTATCGATAATCATTTCACGGGTAGTGCTATTAATTAATCCCATATTTTCAAGTTGAAGTAAAAACCCCTGGCATTGTGTATCGAGCTTTTGTTGCTCTTCTTGTAAATACACGCGTATCGCTGTACTGGAAGCTGGTAACGTCGCCAAGTCAGCTTGTTTAATATCTGCCAGCTCACCTAACCAATCAAATGCTTTGTTAATATTGTTTGTTTCAAACCCAGCCTCTTCCAACTCACACGCTAGAGTCATTTCGTCAGCTGGCATTCCTTCTTCTAAACTCAGGTAGTTATCAAATAGAAACATGAGTACATCAATTGCATTCTCTTTCATAATTTATCCACCTGTTCCAACGCGGATATAACCGCCTGGGACACAAGCCACCCTTCCAGCCATTTCAAGCTGCAATAGCATCGAGGAAACTTCTGTCACGGTCAATCCTGTCCTATCCACCACAGTATCTATAGGGGTGCACACATCAGAGATATGCGCCAAGAACTGCATGAGTATTGAAGGCAAGTCCTCCTTCGATTGGGGTTTTGGTTTAAGAGAAGGTTTTTGGTGATTGCGCTCCTTGTTTAGTTGAAAACCTAAACTCATTTGCATAGGGAACTCTTCAAGAATGTGTTCAAGGCTTTCAACACATTTTGCGCCCTGGCGTATCAGGTGATGGCATCCCTTTGCCATCGGGTTGTGTATAGAGCCAGGTATCGCAAAAATTTCTCGCCCTTGATCCAAAGCATAGTTGGCTGTTATCAAAGAGCCACTTTTTATAGCTGCTTCCACAACCAGCACCCCCAAAGAAAGCCCGCTAATCAGACGATTTCTTTGTGGAAAGTTCTCTGGCTTTGGTGGGGTTCCTATAGAAAATTCAGACACCAAAGCGCCCTCTTGGGCTATTTTCGCCCCCAATTCCCGATGCTTTGCTGGATAGATCCCCTCCAGGCTATTGCCCAGTACGGCGATGGTTATTCCCGCGCTAAGCGCTCCCTCGTGACTCGCGGCATCGATCCCTAAGGCTAAGCCACTGGTTATAGTAAAACCATGCGATGCTAACGCTGCTGCAAACGTATAAGCATCTTGTCTGCCTTGGGCCGTGGGGTAACGTGTTCCCACGATGGCAATTTGCTCATTTTTTAGTGCTTTAACTTGCCCTTTTACAAATAACACCGGCGGCGGCAATGATATTTGCTTAAGTTGCAGAGGGTATGCGTCATCGTTGTATGTAACGATATGATTATCATGTTCTAGCGCCCAGTTGAGATCTTGCTCTACCCCTTTCCAATCCGGTACAAACTCAGGGATCCCTTTCGCTTGGCACCATTTAAGGAAGTGGCTTCTTGGCGTAAACCCACTAAAGCAATCTGACAAACTTTTTTCCAGTTTAAGCGCTTCCAAAAAGCGACGCGATCCCATGCCTGGGATCCGATGCAACAGAAGCCAAAAACCAAGTTCTTCTTCAACCATAAACTACATATAACAGGAATAACGTGTTAAGTCAGACTTTCTAAAACGGGGTAGTTTAAGTTCTGCCTACCTCATCTAGCAAATAAATCGGTCTGATGGCGTTCATCACCAACACATAACTGACTTTGTCAAAAACCCTAAATACCACACAGGTGCCTATATTTAAGGGGGGAAAATGGTATCTTTTATCTTTGTTCGCGGTGAGCCTTAACGGGAGATCTTTATGTGTTTGATATACTCCTAACACATCTCCTATTTCTCGTTGACGGTCTTTTCCGCCAGTAATAACTAAAACCTGATATTGTCCAATTTGAGTCAATCCCCCAAACACAGAAATAATTTGCCCAATAGGCTTTCCTTTAGGCGCCTTAGGAACAAAATAAGGGGATATATTTTCTTTGCCTGTTCCGGTAATTCTGTCACCAATTTTTACTTCTTCAAAGCTCTGGCGCAGCACAAGCCTTGCTGGTTCCCCGGCTTGATCGAGTTGTGCTTTGGCCAATACATGCCCTTCTATACCTAATTTCTCTTTGGATTTAGGATCAAAATAGGTTTTCGTTGGTCTGAAGACCACGAACAAATCTTCTGTGTTGGTTGCAGACAACCCTTTGACATAAAAAAGATCCCCGGTACCAACTACAATATGATCTTCATCTAAAGCAATAATACGGGGACAATGCTCTGCTTGCTGTTGGCTAACAACCCGTGATTCATTTAAAAAAGGGCCAATGATATGCAAAGGGATAGTCGGGATGGCTTTTTCTGCCGGCAACTCTCTAACGCGCGGATGCAGTTTTATAACCCCTGTGCGCTTATTTAACGTCTGGCTACTATGGCCTCTTCTGACTTGTAACTTACGCTTACCATCTACGAGTTTAAGCTCTACGGTATCGCCTGGAAAAATAAGATTAGGATTTTGGATCTCCGGATTAGCGTGCCAAAGCTCTTGCCATTCGGAAGGATCGTTTAAAAACTTACAGGCAATATCCCACAGGGTATCACCCTCTTGTACTAAATAACTTTCTGGTGCGCTTTCGCTAAGGCCATGTTTGCCAGTTTTGGCATAAGTTAGGGTTATGCAAAAGAAGAACAAGCCAATAACTTTAACTATTTTCCATCCCAACGACATCAACTGCTCCTTATTGATGTATTTACAATGCTTTTATAACACAACCCGTTTATAATTTACCCAAAATGAATTTTGCTACAAAACTAACATTTTAATAATAAAACCTTGTATACTATCCCAATGTTTTAACCCAAAAGAAAGTTGCCGTCATGTCTGAAACAAAAATATTAGTTTATCCGCATAAAGGGCTACGTACCGTGGCAGCCCCAGTGACAGAGTTCGATGATGCGTTGCGCCAAAAGGTAAAAGATTTATTTGCAATGATGTACAAAGATGAAGGCTGTGGATTAGCCGCAACACAAGTTGGCCTATCTGCGCGTATTTTTGTCATGGATGTATCACCGCAACAAGACCAACCACGATGTTTTATTAACCCCGAAATTATTAGCAAAGTAGGTGAGTCGCTTTCAGAAGAAGGCTGCCTTTCATTTCCCGGTGTTTATGCCAAAGTGGTGCGCGCCAAAGAAATTACTGTGCGTTATTTTGATGAATTTGGTCAATCACATACGCTGGTCGCCGAAGGCTTAGCCGCACATTGCATACAACATGAAGCCGAACATCTCGATGGTATTTTATATATTGATCATCTCTCAAAATTAAAACGCATGATGTTATTGAAGAAAATTGAAAAGTTACAGCGAGCTGCAAGTTAATGCGTATTGTTTTTGCCGGGACGCCTGAGTTTGCCGCAATTCAGTTACAAGCTTTATTACAAGCAAAATTTGAAATTGTTGCAGTTTATACTCAACCTGACAAGCCCGCAGGAAGAGGCCAGCATCTTCATGAAAGTGAAGTAAAACAAATCGCCAAGGCTCATGGTTTACCTATTGAACAACCCAACACGCTAAAAACACCCCAAGCACAAACCACATTGGCGCAATATAATGCTGATTTGATGATAGTGGCCGCCTATGGTCTCTTATTACCTAAAGCCATTTTAGAAACGCCTCGTTTAGGTTGTATTAATGTGCATGCCTCACTTTTGCCGCGCTGGCGTGGTGCATCACCTATTCAACAAGCCATATTGCACGGTGACAAAGAAACCGGCGTCACCCTGATGCAAATGGATGAAGGTTTAGATACTGGCGATATGATTGCCACTATTGGTTACACGCTTTCGCCGCAAGAAACTGCTCAATCTTTACATGATAAATTAGCCGCTTTAGGGGCAAATCTTCTCGTGGAAAAATTACCACAAATAAACACCTTAACAAGAACAAAACAAGATCCTCAATTAGTAACCCATGCAGGCAAAATTCACAAAGAAGATGCGCTTGTTAACTGGCAAGACTCTGCCATCAATATCGATAGAAAAATCCGTGCCTTCACTCCCTGGCCTATTGCTTACACAAAAATAGATGGGCAAATTTTACGCCTATGGCAAGCACAGATTGTGAACGCCAAAGAAAAGCCAGGGAAAATTATTGAACATACCCCTCAAGGTATTGTTATCGCAACAGGGGAAAATAGCATCCTCATTACGCATGCACAACTTCCTGGTAAAAAAATGATGCCAACAATTGAGCTTATTAAAGGCCATCACGATCTGTTTGCACTTGGTCATTTTCTTGGTTAATTGACATGAAAACAATGATGAAAAACTCGCAAAACACCCGCGCCATTGCCTGCAAAATTCTTGAAAAAGTGGTTAAAGAGGGTAAATCTTTCCACCCCCAGCTCATTTCAAATAACTATAAAAACTTAAGTGCGCAAGATCTGGGATTTGTCGCGCACTTGTGTTTTGGTGTGTTA
>JAFECS010000003.1 GCA_018241965.1 Pseudomonadota bacterium
GGTCCTAGGTTCAAGTCCTAGTGGGCCCACCAGTTTCCGACACACTACATATGAAAATTTAAATAAACTTAAATTACACGTATAAGATTACCCAGCGTAATAAGAAGGTAAAAACATGAATGAAGGCCCAAGGACTAGAACCTTTGATGAAATTTTAGATTCCTTTAAATCGGCTAATGGCCATATAACCGGTCATAAAGTGCTTGCAGACTTAACGTATGAAGAATTATTCGTAAGAAAAATTGAGAAGGGTGAAGGCGAGGGATTGACCATACTCCAGGCCTTTTGTAAAAACGTTGCTAACCATACTTATCTCACAACCTTTACTAAAATATTAAACAAGTTCAAAGGGAAACTTTCTTTTCAAGAATTTTATAAAGTAATAATGTCTGGGCCTGATCAAGGAAAATCAGCGTTATGGTTTTTAGCGTGTGCGGCGAGAAAACACCCCGAAATATTTATCAGAATTTGGAACAACGGTAAAAAAGAAGTATCTCCTGTTGATCAATTTGCCTCTTTGTTATTAACAGCCCTACGTGGTGATGAAGCGGGTGTATCAACACTATGGTGGTTGGCTCTTGAGCCTCAACCCTCTATAAAAAGATTATTAATAGAAATCTTTACACATTATCCAGGAAAAATCCCCGAAAGGATCTTGAGAGATGCGCCTGTAGGAAAAGGGTCTCTTAGAGATTTAATCAATCTCGACAAAGATTTATCCTTTATTCTATCAATCAGAACCCGTTTTTTTGAAGAGCTTGATAAAAGCATTGATGAACTTGATTTCAAAGTGATAGAACAATTGATGCAACAAGCAAAACAATTGCCCTCGCCTTCTCTATATCAAATGTTCGCTCAATGTTGCCAAGAACATTCAGCATTACATCGCAAACTTGCGGATAATCTTGGGGCACTGGAACAGAAATTGGCCAGTCTCCAAATGGGGGGAGAAGATTTATTTCCTGGTGAGCCAAAAGCCCCTATCTTACCCTTATATATGCATGGGCAGGATGGACAAGCGCATGTTAGGAAAGTAGTAGCAACACAGAGTTATTCATCAACACCTAAAACATATATGCCGTATTAAAGCACTTTTTAAGCCCAAAATGGAAGATACCGTGCATAACGGGTTGAGCTTGTTTCAGCAGAATCTGGTGAGGGAGGGAATAGATTGGATGATTCGAAATAGACCTGCTGTATTAGCGCAATCGGTATTATATGTTTTACCCTCTGAAGAGGGGAATTTCAGTTGTACGATTTTTTCGTACAACTCAAAATGTCGTTCTTTTTCAATAAGTTGAACTGTAGACAAAATGTCGACTGTTCAACTTTGTCTTCAGCCTTGACATATGCTTTATAACTATGAGAAATCCTACTCAGGAAATCGCACCCATTTAGGCAACGTCTTTTTATGAACAAAAAGATCCACGGGGTATCCAAAGTGCGGCTCGCGAAAGCATCCACCCGCAAAGGCAATTTGACCGCTAAATAATTCGGCTTGCCAGGTAAAGACTGAACCACATTTTGGGCAAAAACCGTGTTCTACCCATCGGCCTTTATCATTGATATGTTTGTACTTAAGGAATTCTTCTGAAGGCAATGTTACCTGGTCCATTCTAAACCACACACCCACGCCAAATGCTGAGCCAGTTCGTTGCTGGCAATCAATGCATGAGCAAACGAAAACTTGCACGGGTTTTCCTGTCGCAATAAACGAACAATGTCCGCACAGGCAGCTTCCGCGATGCTCAGTTGTTTCCATTTCCAAGTTATCCTTTTGTTTGTCGCAAAATGTTTATATTTTTACCCATTTTGCACTTCGACCAGTACCAATGGGTTTAATCTTTCCTTGGTCTCGTAATTTTCTTAAAATTGCCCTAATCATGTCGCGGCTTGTGCCAGGGCAAGATTTTTCAATATCGGCAATACTGAATTCACCAACTTTGCTTTCAACAACATTTTGAATATGTTCGGTTTTAAAGCCTTTTCCTCGCTTAATTGTTCCTACTCTTTCTTCAAATTCTTTATACGCTGCTAGTAGCATTCCCCAAAAATAATTGAGCCATGGAGAGACATCATGTTTGCCTTGATGCCAATGTAATGAACTTTTATTTAATGCTTCATAGTAGGTTTCCTTAGAGTCCTCAATTACTCTTTCTAAACTAATAAATCTGCCTACTTCATAATTGAAATGATACAAAAGTAAGAGCGTTAGTAATCGTCCGGTTCTACCATTTCCATCTCTAAATGGATGAATGCATAAGAAATCTAAAATAGCTAAAGGAATTATAATTAAAGGCTCGATATCTTGATCTTTTGCTTTTTTATATTTTTCTCCCAAATCTTCCATAGCTTGAGGAGTAATAATGGCTGAGACTGGTTTAAACCGAATTTTTTTTGTTCCATCTGGTAAGGTCTCGGTTATTTCATTGTCAGCAATTTTCCAGTTACCACCTCTTCCAGCTTGATATTTATAGATTATTGAATGCAATTGCAAAATTATATTTGGGGTGAATGGCATACTTTCATATGATTCATGTATGATTGAAAGAGCATCTCTATAACCAGCAATTTCTTGTTCAGATCGGTTTTTGGGAGTGGTATTGTGTAATACTAATTCTTCAATTCTATGATGAGGTGCTATGACACCCTCAATTCTATTTGAAGATTCACTGGACTCTATAATAGAAGTTGTCTTAAGACTCTCCAGAACCTGAGGGCTTTGTTGAAAATAAAGCTCTTGTTTACCTCTATATTCACCAATTGTCTTAAGGACTGATAATTGCTCTGAATTAAAACTCAGTGATTTTAAGAAAATTTCTTCAAATGAGTGCATATAATCTTATTAAATTAAGCTAGCTTTACCTTAATTTAATTGATAAAGGGGGTAATATCAACCCCAAATTACCCCCTTTACCTCATATTACCCCCTTTAAACCTACATTTCGCCTCGGCATTTAGTGAAAGGCTCAAGAATTCTAGGTGAGTACTTTAACTATGGTTCTTCAATGTGGAGAGTAAGAGGACATAACAGGAACTATAGCTACGTAAGACGATCTGCCTACTGCTTTTCAGTTTCTGACAATACTTCTTTCTCTGGCGGCTTTGTTTTGTCATACGTCACATTCACGCGTGTTGAGCCAACAGTAACAAAATTTTGATTCAACCATTTAGCGTCAGCAGGTGACATACGAACGCAGCCGTGGCTTGCATTGTAATTGGGCACCGCATTAGAGCCATGTAAGGCAAACCCCTCATGGAAAAACATGCAATAAGGCATGGGGGCGCCGCCTTTGTTAACGGGAAATATTTTGGATTTGCAATCACCGCCCTTTTTATCATAAATCGTAAAAGTGCCGGTGACCGTTTTGCATTTCTTGTTGATATCGGGGCAAAAACTTTTGCCACCAGACACTTTTCCTGAATTAACTAATTTTCCTTCACCATCATAAGCGCCCCACGTGCCATGCGCTAAGTTAACATTAATAATGTTGCTGCTTTCAATTTTTTCAGGAGGCGCCATAAAGGCGAATTTGGGCTCGGTGTTTTTGGCAACCTGTTTCTTACGGTAAGTTTTTCTTTCAGAATATCTTCCATAGGGAGAATACCAGTTATTCGTGCGATAAACGCGATGACACACTTTGTTGTAAGGGTTACAAACCCATTTCACCTGCATGCGCTCGTTTTCATATCTTGCGCCATATGCCCCATAAGAGGGCATGCAAAAAATAATAGCTGTTAAACCTATCAGAAATGCTATATGTTTATTCAAGGTAACCCCACCCATATTATTGGTTTTGGGGTGAGACTAAGAATGTTTAGGTAAAGTTCAAAAAAAATGGATGGACTATTTAACAGTTCAAATTTAAGTTTAAGTTAAAAATCATCATCAAAAAGGGTAAATTGAGACATGATTAGCATAAAAAAAACACATCGCTTAACGAAATTAACACTCCTTTTTAGCTGTGCGTTATTAATGACTTTAGCCGTGCTTGATAACATTTTTGCTTATGATATTAACTATGATTATGTTCAACACGTTATGTCTATGGACACCACATTTAAACACCCGCACCAATATTGGCGAGCTGTGCATAATCCGTTTTTCTACAATCTTTGTCTTATTTTAATTATTATTTTCGAAGGTGTTGCAAGTATAGTGTTATGGGTTGGAACATTTTATCTATTGAAGAACATGAAAAGCGATAAAGCACAATTCCAAGCAGCAAAACAATGGGGTGCAGTAGGGTTATTATTAACGTTGGTATTGTATTCTTTGATCTTCATGACTATTGCTTCTCAATGGTTTGCTAGCTGGCAGTCTTCAATATGGAATTCAAAGAATGCTTCTATGCCTTTTATTATTTTATTTGGGCTTACCTATTTATTATTAGTAAAAGAGGATGAAGCTTAGTTTTAAAAGGGAGAATGACCATATTCTCGCTTAAACCTGATATGGGGGCAATCGAGAGACAAGAGCCCCTTTTTAGAGGGGCTATCTCAGCGATTCTAATGGAAGCGCATCAAAAGTGTGATAGAATAAGCCCCTTAGCTATGAGCAACTACACGAGAGCTTGATTATCAATCTCTACCTTATTCTAATTCGACGCATCTTCTAGGAACCATTCATGACATTTGATACGCTTGGGTTATCAGAACCATTAGTAAAAGCCGTGCTTGAAAAAGGCTATAACACCCCTTCTCCCATTCAGCATCAGACAATTCCTGTTGTGTTGCAAGGCAAAGATGTGATGGCCTGTGCACAAACAGGAACAGGCAAAACAGCAGGCTTTGTCTTACCCATTTTACAACAACTCAAAACGATACCTGCGGCCAAACATAATAAAGCGAATGTATTGATTTTAGCGCCAACCAGAGAATTGGCTGCGCAAATTCATGACAGCATATTAGCTTATGGCAAAAATGTACGTATCAGCTCTGCAGTTGTTTTTGGCGGGGTGAAAATTAATCCGCAAATGATGAAGTTACGATCTGGCGTAGATATTTTGGTGGCAACCCCCGGTCGCCTATTAGATCTGTATCAGCAAAATGCCATTAAATTTGATGATATCAAAATCCTGGTATTGGATGAAGCAGATAGAATGTTAGATATGGGCTTTATTCATGACATTAAGAAAATTATTGCTTTGTTGCCTAAAGTTCGCCAAAATTTATTATTTTCTGCCACATTCTCAGGCGATATTCGCCAGCTAGCCAAAGGATTGCTACATCAACCAGTTGAAATTAATGTTAGCCCGCAAAACACGACGGCAAAAACAGTTCGGCAAAAGATCTATCCAGTTGATAAAAACCGCAAAGCAAAACTGCTTAGTCATTTAATTTTGCACCAAAAGTGGCAACAAGCTTTGGTTTTTTGTCGAACTAAACATGGCGCGAATAAACTCGTTAAATTATTAAATCAGGATAATATTACTGCACTTGCTATCCACGGCAATAAAAGCCAAGCGCAACGTACTAAAGCGTTGGAAAGTTTTAAACAAAGTAATGTTAAAATTTTAGTCGCCACTGATATAGCTGCCAGAGGTATCGATATCCATGAGTTACCACAAGTGGTTAACTTTGATTTACCTAATGTTCCAGAAGACTACGTCCACCGCATTGGTCGAACCGGGAGGGCAGGTTCCAGTGGGCAAGCTATCTCCTTAGTGAGTTTAGATGAAATTAAACAGCTTAAAGACATTGAACGCCTCATTAAATTTAATATAGAACGTGAGGAAATCGAAGGTTTTAAACCGGTTAATAGATTGCCTACTAGATAGATATGCTATTTTGTTATTTATAATGGGTTTGGGAGAAAACTGATGATAAATGCAGAGAAAAGACTATGCCGGTTAACGCCTTTTTTAACAGTACGAGATATTGATAAAGCCATCCGTTTTTATGAAAGTGCTTTAGGTTTTAGGCAAGCACACCCTCCTTTGCTAGACGACGCAGGGCAGGTCTTACAGGTGGTCATGTCTTATGCAGATGCAGATATATGGTTAAGGCCAGAATCAGTGGGCACCAATAGCAAGGCACCGATTACCATGGGTGCAGAATCTCCGGTGTGGATTTGTATGACCTGTGCTTCTGATCTGGATGTTTTATACAAGCAAGTCTTGGATGCTGGCGCAAAGGTTATATTAGAACCGCATGAAAGATATGGATTACGATGGTTTAAGGTTCAAGATCCAGATGGCCATTCTTGGAGCTTCCATCAACCGCTGTTGGAATCGGTTGATATTATATAAAGTGGTGGTGGTTTAAAAATTCCTAACTTAAAAAATATTAATTATGTATATGTGCTCATCATTACATTAATGATATTTGCCGACCCCTACAACTAGCCCACAGTTCCTGCCAACACGCCTCTGGCGTGTGGCATACACTATGGGCTAGTGGGAACGTAATCCATAAAACCCATAGTTCCTGCGCACACCTGCGGTGTACGCATACACTATGGGCTAGTAGGTCCGGTTAGGATACTAATAACAAATTGTGTAAAATGGTTATTCCCAAACCTTGTAAACCGAGGGTGATATGTTTGCTGTTATTTACCGTTTTAAACTCAAACCTCATCAGGAAGCGCTATATCAACAATATTGGCACAAGATTGCTACGTATTTTGTTGAAAAACGCGGGGCTTTAGGTTCCTGTTTGCACAAAGGGGTGGATAACTTATGGGTAGCGTATTCAAGATGGCCAGACAAAGCAACACGCGATGCTTCATGGCCAGGAGATGATGCCCCAAATGATGAGTTGCCACAGGACATTCGCGACACTATTAAAAAAATTCAGGCGTTCAAAGAAGAAAATACAGATCTAGAAAATTATGATGAGATCTGTTTGGATGTGGTAGAAGATCTTTTATGATAACCGATATAAACCATATCACCTTAGCAGTAAAAGATATTCATCGTGCCTTTGATTTTTATAAAAATGTGCTTGGGTTTAAGCCGTTGGTAAAATGGGACAAGGGTGCGTATTTCGTAATAAATGATTTTTGGTTTTGCTTGAATGTTGATGAAAAACGAATTGCAAATCCTTGTTATACGCATTACGCTTTTAGTGTTTCCAAAGAAAATTTTAATGCCATGCGTGCTAAAATTCTGGCTGCAAAAGTACCCCTTTTTAAAGAAAACACTTCCCCCGGAGATTCTCTCTATTTCTTAGATCCCGATGGGCATAAACTTGAAATTCACGTGGGTAATGTTCAGGAGAGAATTAACATTAAAAAGCAAGATAGTGGCAATTGGCAAAATGTGCAATGGTTTTTGTGAAAAATGCCGGGGAGCATTCCCTTTCCCCGGCATTTAAGGCTACAACAGTATCTACTTTCTCTTCGATAAGTCACCTCCTTTTTTATGCGTAACGACGTATAAATTTCACAAAATCAAGTAAATGTTCATTACCAGTAAGTTCAGCACGATAGCACCATTGGTGCAGATGCTCTAATAAACTATTGTTGCTTTTAATGGATGTTCCCCAAAGCGCTTCCAATTCTTTTCTCAAGCGTAAACAATTTTTGAGGCTTTTAGTTTTTTGGCGGCGAAATATAGGAACGATGACCATTTTTTTGTATTGTGCCAGCACTTGATATCGGTTCTTGATAATGGATCTTAAAGTGTCAAAATCAATTCTATTTTTATTTTCATCTTGTTTTACTTTAGGGATGCGATTTTTAATTTTGGCTAGCCCTAATAAGGCAAGCATATTGATATATAACCATCCTATATCAAATTCCCACGCTTTGGCTGAAAATTTAGCAGAAGTAGGATAAGCGTGATGATTATTATGTAATTCTTCACCACCAATCAAAATCCCGATAGGGAAAAGGTTGGTTGAAGTATCTGTACAATCGAAATTTCTGTAACCCCAATAATGCCCAATTCCATTAACAACACCAGCAGCAAGAAAAGGGATAGTCATCATTTGCAGTGCCCAGATGACGATGCCTGGAAACCCAAATAACATCAGATCGAGGGCGAATGTAATTGTATACCCTAACTTGGGATGGGCCGTATAAAGGTTTTTTTCTAACCAATCATTTGGGCAGGCATGCCCATAACGTTCTAACGTTTCAGGTTTTTCAGCCTCTTTTCTGTAAATTTCTGCACCATGCCAAAGCACACGCGATAGCCCTAATACTTGTGGGCTATGAGGATCCTCTTTTGTTTCGCATTTGGCATGGTGCTTACGATGTACCGCTACCCATTGCTTGGTGACAATCCCTGTCGCTAACCATAACCACATACGGCAAAAATGGCTAACGATGGGATGTAACTCAACCGCTCTGTGTGCCATACAACGATGAAGATAAATGGTCACACAAAAAACGGTGATATGGGTTAACACCAACGTTACAACAATATAACCCCACCACGATAGCGATATCATCCCGAACATATTAACCCTTCTTTTATTAAAGCTTGATATTAAAAAGTTAACATATCTTTAGGGAAGGCAATTTGACATAGATCAAGAAATGTATGATTAACCTACGTGTTCAGCTAAAGAAACTAATTGGTCATAGGCCTTAAGCTGTACATTTTTTTGGGAACAGGCAACAAGATTGCTTAATTGAAATTTTGATAAAACACGGCTGACAGTTTCGCTTGCCAAACCCAGATATTTGGCAATGTCTTCGCGGGTCATGCTGAGCTTAAAATCTAAGCCAGAAGTTCCGTAATTTTTCATTTTTTGAGAAATACTTAATAAAAAGAAAGCCATTTTAGATTCAGCAGAGCTGGATAAATTAATGATGCCAGTATGGCATAGTTTTTCACTCATCATTTTAATGAGCTGCCTTTGAAATGAGGGTACTTGTTCTGCTACCTTTTCAAATTCACAAAAACTTAGTTCACAGACAGAAACTGTGTCAAGCGCGACGGCATTTTCTTGATAGCATTTTGTGGCAATGGCATTTAATCCCAACACTTCACCAGGATAACAGAAACCGGTGATTAATTGATCCCCTTGAGCATTAATTTTATAGGTTTTTATACTTCCAGAACGTATAACCACGATGTTTTTAAAGCTGGCGCCAGCCTTAAATAAGTAATCACTTTTATGAAAAATTTTTTGCTTGTTAATTAATTTATCAAGCAAATGAACATGGGCTTTTTCAAGCCCTGGCGGAAAGCAGAATTCTGCTAATCGGCAGGTTTCACACCCAGTCATTTTTTAGTTTCACTTATTTAATAACGTTGTTTTGCATTGTACCCGATTTTTAAATAAGCACCCTAGTGTATCTTTGCTGTAAGTAGTTCAGATAACACAATTATCCGTAAGCATAAGTTAATAATATGCCGACTAACCCAATTAACACTAAAGTTTGTAACAGGCTTAAACCAAATACATTTCTAATCATTTTTTTGCTCAACTATTAACTCAAAATCAAACTTTGCGGCACCACAATCAGGACATACCCAATTGATGGGCAATTCTGAAAACTGTTTACAACTAAAATCCCTTTGGTTTTCGTTATAAATAAAACCGCACGGTAAACACAAATATTGCTCCATAAACTAAACCTTGTTTCCAACATAACGGATAGCTTTATGCTAGTACGCATTTACTTGAATTAGTAGAGATTCTTGGTAGAGAAGGTGTATTTACTGATCTAGATCAACGTTTGATTAACACTTTTTTCATACTATTAATATAGGTACAGTTTTAAGATCTTACGAAGGTATGAGATGGAAATTAAATTCGATGAAGTAAAAAACTATTTTAGTAACTTACAAGATATTATTTGCCGAACCTTAGAGCAAGAAGATGGGCAAGGAAAGTTCCATGAAGATATATGGCTTTATGGCCAAGGGGGAGGTGGGCGTACCAGAGTCATTCAGAATGGTGCAGTTTTTGAGAGTGCTGGAGTAAATTTGTCATCGATCCATGGATATAGTTTACCAAAATCTGCTACGTTAATGAGGCCTAATATGGCAGGGGAGGAATATCAAGCCACGGGTATATCATTGGTTATCCATCCTAACAATCCCTTTGTGCCAACAACACATGCAAATCTAAGGTTTTTTAGAGTGGGTGGTGCAGACAAGGAGCCAGTATGGTGGTTTGGTGGTGGTTTTGATCTTACCCCTTACTATGGTTTTGAAGAGGATTGTCGCCATTGGCATCAAATGGCCTACGAAGCTTGTCAGCCTTATGGTGAAGGGGTATACGAGAAATATAAAAAGTGGTGTGATGATTATTTTTATCTCAAGCATCGCGAAGAGCCCCGCGGTATAGGGGGATTGTTTTTCGATGATCTCAACGAAGGTGGTTTTATTAAAAGCTTTGCATTTATTCAATCAGTAGGGGATTATTTCCTAAAGGCTTATAGGCCCATTGTTGAGAAAAGAAAGAAGATGCCTTTTACTCAACAAAATAAAGATTTTCAACTTTATCGACGTGGGCGTTATGTTGAGTTTAATTTGTTGTATGACAGAGGAACTCTGTTTGGATTGCAGTCAGGTGGGCGTACTGAATCGATATTAATGTCAATGCCTCCCAAGGCAAGCTGGCAATATAATTGGCATCCTGAAGTTAAATCGGCAGAAGATGATTTATATAAAAATTATTTGGTAGCA
Source organism: Pseudomonadota bacterium (assembly GCA_018241965.1). Lineage (GTDB taxonomy): Bacteria > Pseudomonadota > Gammaproteobacteria > Berkiellales > Berkiellaceae > Berkiella. The sequence goes on from JAFECS010000003.1 coordinate 10,590, forward strand.
AAAAATTGGTTAAGTTAAAAATGATAATTGAAAAGGAAAATAGAATGAGAAATAAAATTATTGCAGGGTTAGGTTTAGTCGCTGCATTAGGCGGATGCCCTTCAAGCTATGCTTGGGTGGATGATCCTTTTGTATTAAGAGCAAGGTGGTTAGTGGTAGCTCCAGATGATAGCAGCAGTGAGATTACTGAAATTGGTGGCACAGCTTCGGTGGATACCAACATTGCTCCTGAAATTGATTTTACTTTCTTCTTTACTGAGAATGTTGCTGCCGAATTGATTACAGCGGTAACCCCTCACCGTGCAAGAGGTAATGGCACTGCGGCTGGTAATATTAATTTAGGTCAAGTTATATTATTGCCTCCAACATTGACATTACAATGGCACTTTTTACCACGATGTGTGATTGACCCTTACCTTGGCGCAGGCGTTAACTACACCTATTTCTTTGGGGTAGATCCAGGCACAGTAGCGCGCCACATTGAGTATGAATCAAGTTGGGGTGGGGCATTGCAAGCCGGGTTTAATTGGAATTTCACTGGCAATTGGCATGTTAACGTGGATGTAAAGAAAATTTGGATAGATACCACGGCAACGGTTCAATTGGCCACACCGCCAATTATTATGGCTGATATTGATATTGATCCCTGGGTTTATGGGGTTGGTATTGGATATCGGTTCGGATAATGAGTTTACTCTAGCTCACGCAGTGTTTGTGCCAGAATGCGCAAACACTGTGGTCGCAGCTGCTAGTGTAACAGCTAAAAAAACTACCAATGCTACACTTAATACCTGGCCGTTGTAAGCCACGCTTGCAAGCCACACAAAGCCTGCACACAGCAAAGCCCGCATACTCATAATAACCGATGAAGCAGTGCCTTTGATGTGCGGAAAAATTTCCAACGATTTTGCAAAAATAATGCTATAGCAAATGGCAAAGCCAAGTTTTATCAAGATCATGGACAAAGTCACCGCTAAGGCACAGAGTGGGAAAATAAAGCTAAATGCAACCAACAATAAAGCACCTATTAAATAGACTGCCGTAAATAAGATGAGCGCTGTTGACGTACTAAATTTGTTTATAATATTTTGTGAAAAGAAACTGGTGAAAGAAAAGAAAGCCACAATAGTTGCTTGATGCAACGTATAAGCCATCATCGATAACGCAAAAGTTTGCATATATAAAAAAGCAGCGCAAGCAACAAAAGCTAAATACGCGCAATAAAGCAAGCTGGGCGCCATTGAGGCGCTGAGGAAAGTTTTGCTACCAAGAAGCAGGCGATAATCTTTTAGTATTTTCTTTACTTCTAAAGGTGTGAATTTTTCTTTGGTTTCAGGCAAAAAGGCAAATATTAAAAGCCAAGAAAGTACACAGATAGCCGCTACAATGCCATAATTTCCGCGCCAACCAATGGCTTCATTAATAAAACCGCCCATCACTGGCGCTATGGAAATTAACACCGTTAATAATGCATTCATCATGCCAATCAGTTTTACCGCTTCTTTGCCTTTGTAAACATCGGCTATCATAGCAAACACAATCACGGCTGAAGCACTGGCGCCAAGGCCCTGGATAAAACGAGCGGCTAATAGCCAAGAAATGGAAGGCGCAAAAACGCACCCTAATGCCCCAATGGCGAGCAAGGCATTGCCCAGCAACATGCTCTTTCGGCGCCCAAAGCTCTCCGATAACGGACCATAAATTAGGCTTGCAATAAAAAAGCCAAGAAAATTCAAAGCAATAGTTAACTGAACCATACTATCAGGCACAGCAAAATATTGCGCCAAGTCGGGGAAACTGGGCACAGAAATATCTATTTCTACCGAGCTGGCGATTAAAGAAAAAACAAATAGAAAGGGCAGAAATTTCATTCTTGGCACGATGAATTCCTTAAAAGTAAATTTATGTTTGGGAATATGGGATTAAGCTGAAAAGTTTGGGGAATAAATTAGTTTTGGTGGAGAATAATGAGCTTTTTAAATGTAGATCTAAATTATAATTCAACTTCTAGGCTTTTTACAAGAGTATATTGATAAAATACGAAATTTAACCGATATTTGGCGTGGCCGAATACCCGGTAACAAGTTAAACGTTAAAGACTTCCTGCAAAAAGTATAACGTAGCAGCCCAGGATCGCTTATCTGCCATTGCATCATACTTTAAGCCATGCGCCGGATCATTGGCGGTTGGTTTCGTAAAAGAATGTGAGGTATTGCCGTACATATGAATTTGCCAATCTGCTTTGCGAGCATTCATTTCATTGGCAAATTCAAGCAATTGTGGAGGATGCACAAAAGTGTCATCATAGCCATGCAAAACAAGCACTTTACTCTTGATGGGAAAATCTTGGGCAAGCGTAGTAGGCGCTGATAATAACCCATGTAAACTTACAATCCCATTAAGCTCAACGCCGCCTCTTGCTAAATCCAAAACACACATGCCACCAAAGCAATAACCAACACCTGCTATTTTAGTTTTATCAACGAAGGACTGTTGAGAAATATAATCGTATGTATGTTGCATACGGTTTAGGAGTTCAGCTCTATTTTCTCGAAGTGGGTTGATTAATACTTTTTTGTCTTCATCATGCACACCAACGACAGCATCGCCATAAATATCGATGGCAAATCCAATGTAACCTAATTGGGCTATTCTTCTTGCGATATCGCAATAAAATTCACTTCGCCCACGCCAATCTGGGGCTATAATTACAAGCGGTTTTGGGCCTTGGATTTGCTTTTCATAAGCAATAAAACTTTTAGCAGTGACAGATTCATTTAAAGGGTATTCAAGTTCTGCTTCAAACAACATACATGGCCTTATTTTTCGTCTTCCCAGGGCATATTGTAATGATACTTTTCGCGTGCTTCTTTTAAGGTTTTGCCGCTATCAACAGCTTGCATGATAAGATGTTCATTTTTTGAGATATTTTGAACCATTTTCAAGATCTTGCCAAGCTGATCTTTGGGGATGATTACCACGCCATTGCTATCGGCAAATACGATATCGTTATAATTTATATTTACCCCTTGAATGGTAAGTTGGCATCTTTGGAATGTCGAGATAACACGGTTTTTGCCTGTTTTTGCAGTAACACCACTAGCATATAACGGGTAGTTATATTTTTCATGAAGGAGCACATCGCGGATGGCACCATGTACAATGGTGCCAGCGATATGTTTTTTACTTGCGGTGTGCGTTAATATAACCCCCCACACTGAGCACGATAAACTTGCTTGATTATCAATAACTATCACTGCGTTTTCAGGAACTTCATCAATATAATTACTTGCTTGCATAAATGGGTGTGTGCGGGCCACAATAGGTTGGTAGTGTACTGTATAAGCTGGGCCAATTAATTTTTTTGCTGTGCCTATAGGTTTGATACCATCCAAATAGCCATGAATGCCACACGCATCTAAGGCATCTGAGATCTCGGGTGTACTAAAGCGATAAAGCGCTTTTAGAATTTCTTGATCATTTTTTTCATTCATAGTGCGATATTCCAATTAATTTGATTCTTGTGAAGCTAACTTTTTTGCTTCTTCTATTATTGCTCGAGCCATATTTTGTGTACTAGCATTACCACCCAAATCTTTAGTGAGGCTCTTTTTTTCCTGAATAACATTAATCACGGCTTTTTTAATAAGATTACCGTGAACGGCATATCCAAAATGAGAAAGTAACATTGACAGTGTGAGAAACATGGCACTGGGATTTGCTGTATCCGGTTGCATATGTGTCCCACTGCCATGTACAGGTTCAAAATAGCACTTTTCTTTACCGATATTGGCACTGGGCGCAAGACCTAACCCGCCCATCACACCTGCGCCAACATCCGATAAAATATCGCCAAACATGTTTTCAGTAACAATAACACCAAAAAGATGGGGTTTGGTAACAAGATGCATACCTGTGGTATCAATATTTAATATATCTGCTTTTATATTGGGATATTTTGCAGCGATTTCTTCAAAAATGCTTCTTGCAAAGGCACTACTTTTACGCAACACATTAGGTTTGTCTGCAAAGGAAACACGCGCATAATTATGCTGGGTAGCATAGTTAAAAGCAAAATGTATAATTCTTTGTAACCCCGTTCTTGTTTGCATTCTTAAAGTGCAGCAAATATCATCATTTAATTTATTCTTCCATTGGGGATATGTAGAGATAAGAGGTTTAAATGCTTCAGGTAGTTTATCAAAGTCAAGCCCCGAGTAGAGCCCTTCAGTATTTTCACGGATCACGCAAAAATTAAAAGGTTTAGGTTTATCTATGGAAAAGCAGGGTCTAACATTAGCATATAAATCAAGATTTTGACGTAATTGAATGATGGGGGAAACATAAACTGTATCTTTGTTAGGATGTAATAATTCTGCTTTTGCTTCTTTTTCAGGTTTACTAGTAGTTGCGCCTAACAGCGTAGCCTGACTTTCATTGATGAGATCCCACGTTTTACCAGGAATAGGGTTTCCTTGAGATTTCCAAAATTCCCAGCCAATGTCGCCCATTTTATAGATGATGGGCAAATTTAGTTCGGTGATAATCGGCAAGGTAGCAAGCGTAACCTCTTTACCAATGCCATCGCCAGGTAGTATTGCAATCTTGATAGGGTTATTTTTCAGCATATAACAATTCTTTAATCAGTTTTTGACTAAAGCTCGGGTTATCTTCTAACACTCTATTACCAGCCATGGGTATTATGTGGGTAATGGTTTTTGCTGTATTGAGTATATTGTTCTTAGTTACCAGCCGAGATTTTTCTCCCACAAGTTGGTGTACAATCACATTGGATGCTTTTAACTCAGTTGGTAGTTGATGTGCTAAAACATAACCCAATCCATACTGAAGTCTTTTTGTAATAATTGACCAAGGTTCTTTGCGAGCTTTTTCAAAATCACTGGTTGTTTCAAAAACATATTGGTTAAGCAAATCAGTTGCTTCCTTAGTTTTTCCAGCATGCGATAAACTTAGCACTGTTTGTAATTTATTTTTTAAGGATTCATCTAAATGATTGGGAGCTGAAATTAATATGATTACCTTGTTTTTATGTAAAAATTGTTCTAGGTTGTCGATAAGAATAAAACCGCCTAAAGAAAAACCAATAAAAGCATCATAACTTTCCAGATATTTAGATAAATATTTACGCCAAAAATCGGCATATTCACTAAAGGTTAAATCAAGGTGATTTTCTAGAGGATCTATCCAGGTAATGTCAAAATCCTGAGTTAAAAAATCCAAGGTGTGTGAAAATGGCTCTAAATCAGCAGCTTGTGGTAATTTTGGTGCAAAAGCTAAAAGCCGTTTCATGACTGTTTAAATCCCTTTTTCCCCGATGCAATATGCTGTGCTAATTGTTTGGTTGAAAAATCAAATATGCCGCGTAGGAATTCTCCTTCAGAAACATCACCACACTCTGGAAAGATATCGCGAACATAATTGCTGGCAGCTATAAGGGGTTCTAATTCAAATTGATAGTTTTTGATGCTGTAAAGGTAGGCCACAAAAAATTCTAATTTTAAGTTCCCAATACCTTTTGACGCACCTGCTAGAGAGGCATCTACAAATTTTGCGCCCGCATTTAATGCGGCCAGGACGTTGGTTTGCGCGAGACCAATGTTATCATGAGCATGATATCCAAAGGGGATATTGTAGTGTTTTGTAAAATATTCATATAGTGCCGTCACTCTATGGGTGTGTAAACAACCATTGGAATCGGCAAAATAAATCATCGAAGGCTCATAAGGTATTACACTGTCAACAGCCTCGATGATGACATCTTGAGGGTATTGTGAAATGTGAATAAAATTTGTCGAAACCAGCATCCCTGCCTCTTTTGCATAACCAATGAAGGGGATTGCCAGTTTATGTTCACCTTTTTGAATGCATAACCGAACTAAAGATACGCCACATTTTTTGAGTGCTTTGATGTCGTCTTTGTTGATATTTTGACAATGTACCATGACGGCCATTTTAGTATTTTTGATAAGCTTTTGACATTTTAAAAGATATTCATCTGGGCATAAACCCGCAATGCCGATATTAGGAATGGGGCTAATGGATCCACCGCGGTAACCAACTTCTATAAAATCCACTTTGGTTGCATCTATTGCAGGAATAATTTTGTCAAGCTGCTCGTCGGTAAAATGAAAATTACTATGGTGCCCGCCATCTCGCAGTGTAACATCTAATAGTTTAAAACTAGACATAGGGCTCCTTATTTTGAGCGCAACAACATATTTAACAGTAATATTATTGAAGGGGTTGTGATGAGAATCGCAGCGATAATAGCAAACAAAATACGATGCTTTATTTGTTTGGCTAAATGCAGCAAATAATAAAATGGATGTTTATAAATATAGGTTTTTAGAATTATACTAGTTACTTGTTTAGGTTTGCCCCCAATCCCTTCTTCATGAATGCGTATACTAGGAGCATGATTAGCTTCAATGATTACACCACCATTTGGGATTAACGGCTGATTAATATCTTTACAAAGAACATCTAGGCCGACCAAACTTAATCCTAGGGTTTTTGCTACATTTAGGAATAGTTTTTTGTTTTCTTTATGCATGGTGATAGGCTGTGATTTTAATTCACCACCTCTTGAAGAATTGCAGGTGTAGTTTATTTGAACTCTTTGGTCATTCTCTGGAACACTTTCTTTCGTGAGCCCTTGATTACCTAGGCAAAAATTTGTTTCATAGTCAAAAAGGATCGGTTGTAATAGAGAACTTGTATTACTGCGGTCGATATTTTTAATGTGAGCCAGCTCTTCGATTGTATTTTTTCCATTTCCAATAACAAAGGCAGGGTAACGTGCAATCACATCTAGTATTTTTCCATTAAAAATGAGTACTCGATAATCTGTTAAATTTGCATGATATTCCTCTACCAATAAAAATGGATATACTTTTATTAAAAGGTCACAAATTTTTGTCAACTCTTTTATATTTGGAATACAACAAATAACATCTATACCTTTGCTTGACCATAATACGGGTTTAACCACCAACGGAAACTTTAATTCACTGATAATGGTGACTAAGGTATCAATGTTGTATTTTGAACCATCTATTAAACGGGCTTTAGGAACTGGGATCCCTGCATCTCTCAATATGTTATTAATCCAGTATTTATTCGTACACATGAATGAACTGGTACTGTTATTATTTGGAGTGGCTTTATCAAAAAAATAATAGATCTTTTTTCCAAAGGTGAGTTTTAATCCTTCAATAGCCTCACATTCTGCAACGGGCAGTCGAAGCTTTAAAGCACTGTTATAATACCATTGTGAATTAGGATCCATTGTAAATTAAGCCCCATACCAGATATTTAGTTGGCTAAGCAATATCGTGGTTATTCTATTAATATTATTAGAGTATAGCAACGGGTTTGGTCTTCTTGGCCCAAGGAAGTTTATGCAGATTAGTTCGGCGTTTATCGCTAACATTCAAGATATCTACAAAGAAGCAGGCCTAACCTGGTTAAAGCATTTGCCTGCACTACTGGATAGGCTCTGCCAGAAAAGAGGGCTTCGCTTTTTGACCGCAATGCCAACGCTCACCTACAATTTTGTTGGTTTAGTTGAAGTAATGGCCACAAAAGAAACGGCTATAATCAAAATGGCACCAACCAATGAATATGTTATTAAAGAAGCAAAATGGTTAGAGCGCTTCCATGAAGGTGTTGCTAAAGTATTTTGGATTGATGAAGAACATCATGCTTTTTTGATGGAACATCTTATTCCAGGCAAGCCGCTAAAGACGCTGGTATCTTCAGATGATGACCAGGCCACCAGAATAATTTGTCAAACAATACGCACAATACACGCTCAAAAAGTTGAAACAAAAGGATATAAACACTTATCAGAGCTTGCACACAGTTTTGTTGCTTTAGAAGGTCGTGTGGAGACATCTTTGTTATCGCAAGCTAAAGCGTGGTTTGCAGATCTTACTCAGGATAAAAGCCAAGATGTATTACTGCATGGTGATTTACATCACGATAATATTTTATCAAGTAATACGCAATGGAAGGCAATTGATCCGCATGGGTATGTTGGTGATCCTGCCTTTGAAGTGGGACCTATGATCTATAACCCAGGAGATTGTTTTCCTCATGAAAAGGACATGACAGTTATCATTGAAAGGCGACTGAAAATTTTGACGGAAGAACTTCGCTTTGATGCAAAGCGCATTAAAGCGTGGACCTTTTGCATGAGCATGTTATCCATTGCCTGGACGGTAGAAGATCATGGCGATGTGCCTGCATTTGAACTCATGGTTGCAAATATCATTGATAAGGTAAAGATATAATATTTAGTCAACGACTAAGTTAACATCCATAATACCCATTTCAATAAGTGCAGCGAAAATGCCATCTTTTTTATCGCAGCTTAGTTTTGCTTTAATTCTAAAAATATAATCTGCAGCGGTGGGGATTTGGATATCCAATGATTTAGCAATTTCAGCCAGTGTGTATCCTTGAAGCAATAGTTGACAGCACTTATATTCTTGCCTGGATAAAGTCGAAAGAGGGAAATATAAATCATCTATAAATGAAGCGGCTAGTTGGCCTTCTGTGATGTCCTCATGTAGTGCAGGGAAATAATAATTTACCGCCCCACGTTTAGCAGCTTGAGCAAATAAGTCACTTTTGCTTTTGCAACCCCATTCTTTTTTAATATTAGATATATACATAAAGACTGTCTTGGGGGATAAGGAATCCGAATCACCCATTTCTTTGTTAGAAAGGCCATGTAAAAGACCATTCAAATAACTCTTTTCCTTAGGGCTTAAGGTAGATAAGGAAGGATCTAGTAGCGCTTCTTTATCAAGTAAGGAATATTTTTTGTCAAATTCTCTTTTTTGGGTCATATATTGTGGAGGCATAATGCGTTGTTCTTTTGCAATTTCAATGAGCTTGAGCGCTAATGAATCTGAAAAATATTTTCCAAAACGTTTTAAAAGAACAATGTTATTAGAATAAAATTCCATACTATGATTATTATCTGGACGCATGGCAAATTCATAAATGACAGTTTTATCTTTTTGATGTTCGATATAAGTGAGAAAATTGCCGAGATTTTGCGTGTGGGCCATGGCCAAGACTTCGTTAGGTAATAGATTATCATAAGCGTGCCAGCCATCTTTTAGGTAAAATCCGCGTAAGGTGCCTTCATGGTTAAACCAAGTTTCATAGTAAGCTGCATTGGTATGTAGGGTGAATCCTGAACTATCATGATAATTTTCACCATAGCAAAAATAGCTAATACCTAATTTTTCAAGTGGTTTTATCATTTTTTGAATATTGCTTTGCGCTTCATAGGAAATATGATTTTTAGGTAAACAAGCATTAGCAACATCTGACATAAATAATCCCCGAGCTAAAATAGTAAAAGATGCAATTACAGGTCTTCGTAGTTTTGTTTTTGACGTAAAATATAGTTACTTTTATGCTACATAACTTTCTAAAGGGGGTCAATCAATTGAACACTGTAAATACTCAATTTTTGCCCTTTTATCGGATTAATTGATATTAATAGATTTTTTATGGCAAAAAACGCTTTATAAATCAAAGCAATTATTGATTGCCAGCGCGAATAAAAAAGATTGTATTTACATGAGATAAGGCTGTTCGTTTTAACAAGAAAAACCTGTAAAGACCGACAACATAAAATATTTAAAACCAAGCCCGCTATACTTTCACATTAGAGCATTTGTAGGCTGATTGTTAATGAAAAACCTTGTCCCTCTAACGCCATTGCAACTTCGTCCAGGGTGCGACCCTCAGCTATTAAATTTCACAACAACAGCACAAATTACAGATTTTGTTGAATATATTGGGCAAACAAGAGCGCTTGAAGCCTTGGCCTTTGGTATCAATATGAGAACAAAGTCTTACCATTTGTTCGCTTCGGCGCCTTCTGGTTTGGGAAAGCATTATTTTATTCGTCATTACCTAGACAAGGTTGCCTTCAAAGAGCCTGCGCCCTCTGATTGGTGTTATGTCAATAATTTTAAAGATCCGCAATTGCCTATAGCGCTAGAATTTCCCCCCGGCGAAGGGGATGTATTTAAACAAAATATGAAAAATTTTATTGAACAATTGCAGTCGGCCATTCCTGCTATGTTCGCCAGCAAGGAGTATCGCACCATTATTGAGAAAATTGAGCTTAAGTATAAGAACAAAGAAGAAAGATTAATGAAAAAAATTGAAAATGATGCCAAAGCAACGGATTTGACAATCATTCGATATTCCGGAGGATATGAAGTTATTCCTTTGGTGAACAATGAGAAGATGACAAAAGAACAAATAGATAAATTAGATGAAAAAGATAAAAAAGAATTAAACATTAAAATTAACAAGATAATGAATCGTTTAGAAAAAATTAAGGATGAAATGCCTCAATGGTACAAAGAAAAACATATAAGACTAAAAGATGTAAAACATAATTTTGCTCATTCGTTGGTAGCCTCGATGATTGGGAAATTAAAAGAGCAACATAGCTCCCCAAAGGTTTTAAATTATTTGAGAGCTGTTCAGGAAGATATCATTGAATCACCAGAGCTTTTTACCAAGGAGGTTAGTAAAAACGGGAGTGAAAAATCAGAATTATGGCGCTATGAAGTAAATGTGATAATCAAAAGTGATAAAGATGGCCATGCCCCCGTTGTTTTTGAGCGCAACCCCAATTATGCTAATTTAATTGGGCAGTTGGAAGGTTCTACTCAACATGGCAACATTATTAGCGATTTTACCTTAATAAAGCCAGGTGCGCTGCATAAAGCCAATGGTGGCTATTTAATGTTAGATATGAGAAATTTAAATAAAGATCCCCACGCTTGGGAAAGTTTAAAAAGAATCTTGCTTGCACAAAAAATAAATATCGAACCTATACATTCTCAAAGTAACATTGGCTCAAGTCAATTACACCCAGAACCCATTCCGATGACAGCCAAAGTGGTTTTGCTAGGTAATAGATATCTATATGACGATCTTGGAGAAGATACAGATTTTATTAAATTATTCCATGTGTTTGTTGATTTTGAAACTACACTTGAACGTACCGAAGAACATATTCAACAATTTACTTCCTATGTGGCTAGAATGATTAAAAAGAGAAAACTGGGTGCTTTTCATCGAGACGCCATGACTTGCATTATTGAACACTGCATTCGATTAACAGGGGATTCAAGAAAGATTTCACTACAACGAAGTAGCCTTGTAGAAATTATAGAAGAAGCGCGCTATTGGGCCAATAAGCATACTCGTGAAGTTGTTTATAAAGAGGATGTCCAAAAGGCTATTGAGGCAAAAATAAAAAGGATAGATAAAATTCGAAAAGAATACTATGAGGATATTTTTTCCAAGAATATTTTGATTGATATTGAAGGAGAAGTCGTAGGTCAGGTAAACGGCCTGTCGGTCATAGAGGTGCCGAATTTTGCTTTTGGTTTGCCCACCAGGATTACAGCAACCACCCGCTCGGGTAAGGAATCGATGGTCGACATACAAAGAGAAGTGAATTTGGGTGGTTCTATTCACTCAAAAGGGGTGCTGATATTATCTGGATTTTTAAAAGGGCGCTACGCTAAAGATGTTCCGTTATTTTTATCTGCAAGTCTGGTGATGGAACAAACCTATGGGTTGGTTGAAGGTGATAGTGCTTCGCTTGCTGAAGTCTGTGCTTTGATTTCATCTCTTGCCAATATTCCCATATTTCAACATTTCGCTGTGACGGGCTCTATGAACCAACATGGGTTTGTACAGGCGATTGGGGGGGCAAATGAAAAAATTGAAGGTTTTTTTGATATATGTTCACATTTTGGATTAACAGGTAAGCAAGGCGTCATCATCCCGCAAGCCAATGTTAAAAATTTAATGCTTAAACAAGAAGTGGTTGATGCTTGCGACAAAGGTCTTTTTCATGTTTATGCCATTAATACCATTGATGAAGCCTTATTCTTGCTCACAGGTATAGCGCCAGATGAAATTCAACACTTATGTGAAACCACTTTAAAACATTATGCTACCTTGCGAAAAGGTTTTTTTGAGTAGTAGAGGGTAACAACTAGTCCTCTGTGTGCCTTGCAGTATTGTTTTTAACATAACAAACTAGTAAGCTTGCCTATTAATTAAAAATTCTCAAGGTTTTTATAGCATGTCACTTTCTGGCGCAACGCATCCTAACATTACCAAATTGGCTTTGCTTATTGAAGAAAACAAACTCGATGAGGCCATCGAGGCGATTTCCGCGGAGCGCGAAATGGCTTTAGCGAATGAATACTTTCATATTATTTTTAGTCGAAGCATACCACAATTATGGGTTACTTTTTTAGGCAATGAATATTTAAACAGCATATTATTACCAAAAGATTTACTTTTTATTCTTGAAAGCACAAAAGCGCAACTAGCAATACTTTCAATAAAAGATCTATTGCGCAGTGCTTGGCAAGCAGTTGTTTTAACAATGATTAAAAATAGAAGTTGGTGTCAAGCAGTAAGTTATGCCTATTTTATGAGTTTCCTTGAACATGACTCTACTTTAGCAGAGTATATGACCGGTACCGCTTCTTTTTTAACGCATCTTGATTTTTATCATGTTGGCAAATTAGCCAAAATGCTCCCATTTTATTTAAATGCTATTTTAGAGACACTCAACTGTGTTTATCAAGCAGATGATAAGCAAGGTTGTTGGGTAACGCAATCGGTTAAAAGCATGATAAAAGCTAATGTCAATGTCATTGGCATCTTAGAGCAGACACCGGGTTTTGAACCGCTGCGTTTACTATTAATGAGAGAATTTGAAAGAGATAAATTTTTTGCTCTAACCGTGTTAAGCAATGTTGGGCTTTATCAATTGTTATTTAAAAGAGTAATAGGTGCACAAAGACATCCTTTATTCAAAGATCAGGATTATTTGTATTTAGCAGAACACTTTCGTTTATCGGAACCTAATATTTCAAATGAATATCTTAGTTTTTGCCCTCAGCCTTTTATTGAATCTATAATCGAGGGGCTTAATGAACTAGAGCTTAACGGGCAAGATGATGAGGAGCCAAGAACTACAGCTCAAACGCTTGAGGATTTAGTTGCTGGCATCTTTGACGATCCTGCATCTAACATGACGCCGTTATATGTAACAAGACAAGCTGCTGAGCCTTTTCCTGAGATCGATAACCAGAGCATAGCTGAACTCACTGAAAGACCAGCCACACCAGGCTTGGATAGGTTTAACAAGTAAGACTGCTGTTATAAGGCGCGCATAACATTTTCAAGGCGTTGTGTTACTTGAGCAGCAATATTGTTAATTTGTGGATTTTCAACAAGCAAAACCATGGCGTTAGGATCCATAAATTCAACAAAAACTGAGCCGCTTGCATCTTGGCGAACAACAACATTACAGGGCAACAATAATCCAATGCTTTGCTCAATTTCCAATACTTGGTGCGCAAAGGGGGGATTACATGCGCCTAAGATACGGTAGGGTGGCATATCTTTATTGAGTTTTTTCTTCAAGGTGGCTGCCACATCTATCTCGGTTAACACGCCAAAGCCTTCAGTTTGTAGAGCAGCGGTTACTTTTTGTAAGGCTTCATTAAATGAATAGGGTACTTTTTTGCCAAAGCCGTATTTGTTTTTCATCATAGGTTCCTTTAATAAGGTGCTCTAATAGCATAGAAAATAAAATTTGCTTAGGCAACTCTTTACCTGTAATTAAACCGCCCATATGTTTTGTTTTTGGTAAAAAATTCATGTTCTTTGGGCAAAGAATCTTTGGCCAAAAATTCCTCCCAGTCTTGGTTGACAAAACAAAACCCACTGCCAGAAGCTAAGCTAACATTACTGGCAGCAAACAAAACTGTATTTGCATTAGTATTTAGAACAGTGTGAATCATGAAAGCCGCTTCGCTGTTTTTGAAATCGATTATCAGTTGGTTCACATTTAGTGAAAATAACCTTGGGTTTTCATCAATATTGATTGTGAGGATGTTGCAAGACTGTGCGAATGAAATATTTTGGCGCTGTAATGCCCAAGCGAAAGAGGTTAGTGTGTGATCATTTAGTAAAAAATTAAAAGTAAGCTGATTACTTCCATGCTGGTTGTGTATTAAAGATATGTAAAAAGTCACTTCGGAAAAGCGCATTTTTCGCTGTAAGGGAATGAATACATCTTGTTCATCAAGACGTAGCTTCATGTCAGATAAAACGCCAAGAGTATAAATTTGCGATAATCTTATCAATTCTTCATGAAGATTGCCAACAACGCGGTTACGTGGATCGCAGATCCATAATTGTCCACTGGAAAAATCTCGGTATACACTGAAGGTATGCCCACCTCCATTTGGTAAAGTTGTACGGTATTGACGCACGGAGCCATTTGGCAAGATACCATTTTCAGTTAAATGACGGAGCAAAGCACAGCTTATTAATGCTTTATGACGGCACACCAGCAGTTTTAATTTAATTAAATCATCCAGTAGTAAGCTAGGCGCGCTATTTTGTTGCGTGTAAATTAGACGAAGAAAATTGTTTAGTTCGAAATCTATTCTCGCTTCTGTTTGTGTAACATGCTCACCGGGTATTCTGGTAATGTTATTGATGATATTGCAAACAATTTTGAGCACTTGATCTATTGTCTTACCTTGGCATAAAACAAGCGCTTGGTGTTTAAGCTCCGCGATGGCCATAGAATGCTCATCAAAAAACAATTTTTCACGCAGGGTGGGGTGAGATCCTAATGATACCCATCGATGCTCACCATTTCTAACCCAATTAACCTCAGTAGTAACAAGGTGCCATTGCTGGCTAAGGAATGACATATATTCTATGTATCCGTAGACCATGGCCGAGAGCCCAGAACGAGAAAAGGGAATTGTTAAATGAGGTATAAATACGCTATAGGGGCCGAGGGCTGCCATGTTGTAACCTTGTAAGGTTGAGGAAAAATGGGATCCTATCGCATATGGCATGGATTAAAAGTCAAAAATATTGATAGTGTATTGATTTGATTAAAAGCGTTGCTCGGCTTAGCATGAGAGAAGGAATGACCATTTTATTAGTTAATTTACTTTCTTTTGCAAACATAATATGAAATTTACATTGCAAACAACCTTTTCTTCTTCACAATATCGCCAGGCAAAACGGATTAGCCAGCAGTGTAAACATTTAACGGCCGTCCTGGTACAAAAAGATATTAGCCTGATTGCTAGGCGTGCCAAAATTCAAACCATTGGTTCATTTTTATCCATGGAAGGCAATGATCTTTCTGAAAAGGAGGTTACAAAAATTCTGGCGCATCAAGCGCTGAGATTACCGGACAATGAAATCCAGGAAGTTAAAAATATTGCTAAAGTGTATGATTGCTTATCTAAATGGGATCCCTTATCAGTCAGAGATTTAAAAAATGCCCATAGAATGCTTATGATTGATTTAGATGCTGAAAGTGGACAATGGCGCAAGAGTGAAGTTCAAATCTTAGAAGGGAAAAAAATTGTTCATACCCCACCCTTACCTAAAGAAATTTCTATGATGATGAAGCAAGTGTTTTCCTATATTCGAGGAAATAAACAGATCTCTTGGTTATTAAAAGCTTGCATACTGCATTATGGCATTCAATATATTCATCCTTTTATAGACGGGAATGGACGCATAGGAAGAATTTGGCAACATCTTTTGATGTTGAAAGAAAGTTCGGTGTTTCGCTATGTGTTAATTGGCAATATTATCAAACAACATGCTAGTGAATACTATCGCTCATTGGATAAAAGCGATAAACAAAAAGATCCGTCAATATTCGTAGATTTTTGTCTGCATTATTTATCTCTAGAACTTAATAAATTTAGCAAAAAACTTGCTAAGCTATAAGCTTGCCACTTATCCGGCCAATGACAAATCACATCTGAATTTTATTTAATTATGTTCTTTTATAAGGTAAAATAGGGCAAGCAAATAGTATTTACTTTTACCGCCCGTAGGAAATGGTTACCATGATGAACACACTAAGTATCGAAAAATTATATGAGTCACAACAAACGCTCTTGGATATGCTTAAAACAAAACAAGATGTTTTTGCAAAAATTAAAACTGTTAATTATCCCCTTATTGTAAAGTGGCAAATGATGCTTGGTGTTCTGCTCCCCATTCAATTTGAGATCCTTAAAAAAATAGGTTTTACTAACGAACAGACTGCTTTAATTGAATATAATGCGCAACTGATGCAAACTCAAAAAGATGATCAAAAATTACGTGAACTAAACGAAGCAAAATGGAATTATATTTTTGAACAAGCCTTTGATATCACATCTGTTCAAAAAATTTCTCAAGAACAAGCCTTAGCGCTTATTAAAGATATTTCTATTGAAATGATGTCAGAAAACTTTTTAAAGCAAGTTGATGCATTTATGGCAAAATTAGACCCTAACATGCCTTTAATTGAAAAACGCCAACACTTGTTAACATTGTTAATCCCTATGCAGATGAGTGTCATGAGCAAGCATGGCTTTGCTGGTGAACAAGGTTATGTGCAAGCGCAAAAAGCATTAATGGAATATTTACATGAGCCACAAATGATAGAACAAGCAAGTAAAGCACAAATAGCCTTATTTACTAGAGCAGGCTTGATGGGCTAAAGGAATTGTCAATGAATAAAATAATTTGCCTCATCGTGTGCATGATGAGTTTTTTTCTGAGTAGTTGTGGAAAATTTAATCAGAACTCTGAGCATATGCTAAGTGGCCTTCAAGTAAGCCAGAACATGAGTGATGAAGAAGTAGAAGAAGAAGCGCAGTCAGGTCAAATGAGAAATATAAAATAAACCATTAAAAAACCTTAAAAATTCATTTTCTAATTTTAGTCTACAATTATCAAAACAACCGATGACTAAAGACTACATTATTAGAAATGGGTTATTACTACAAATTTCTAGCAATAATTGTGTTAATTCTAGCGCTGGCTACCATCGGTTGCTGGCTATTTTTTCAGCAGCAGACTTTTCTTTATTTTCCCAGCATTTTTATCATGGTTTTTAATACAGCTTTTTGTTTTGTGCTAGCTACCATTGCTTTGCTCATACCAGAAAGATTCTTTAATTTCCGCAAAGCTGCCCATTTAGGCATTAGTCTATTTTTAATACTATTTTGTTCTTTAAATATACTTCAACCGATATTAAACACTTCACTTGGATTTGATGAATTTTTTGTGCGAGTTTTAGTAAATGATGGCAGCACTAATCCTGGGAGGATGTCTCCGCAAACATCGTTTTGCTTTATCATGTTTGGATTATTTTTAATTTTCAATAATTTTATATCTTCCAAAAGGGGGCTTTATCTATCATTGGCGGTAACAATCTGTCTTTTTATTGTAGGCTTTGTTTGTTTCCTTGGCTATCTCCTAAAATTTGACTTAATGTACAATTGGCCTAAATTTGGTCGAATGTCATTACAAACAGCAATGTCTTTTATGATTTTAGCCAGCGCTTTGGGTTTGTTGTGGCATAATAAAGCACTTATACAAACAAATGACTTCAAAGATCATGATGTGATGGTAAATGTTACCTTAATTTCATTACTTACAGTAATGCTAATGATTGGGGGGATTGCGGGCATTATTCTTTGGGATAAGCTAACACGCAATTATTACCATGAATCACCCGCAATTAACCATAAAGTTTAAACTTTAGGGGGTATGTTTTTTAACCCACGCAACGTATTTGTCCATCCAGTTTTGTAAAAACTTTTTACTGCCTTCTCCAATATTACCGTCGTTATCAAATAAACCTTCTTTGTATTGAATAAAGACTTCTGGTTGACCTAAAGTGGGTACATCAAGATAGGCTAAAATATTTCGTAAGTGCTGTTGTGCCATGGCAGTGCCGGCAGCACCCTGAGAAACACCAATAATTCCCGCAGGTTTTCCTTGCCAAACACTTTGACCATAAGGTCGTGAGCCATGATCAAGTGCGTTTTTAAGCACACCGGACATGGAGCGATTGTATTCTGGGGTGGCAAATAAAAGACCAGTGCAAGCGAGAATGTCTGCTTTGAAGCGCTTTACACTCTCTGCTGGAGAGTTGTCGCTATCTTGATTATAAAGTGGTAAATCGTTTATGAGGAGTTGTTTAAAGGTAAAATCAGCAGGCGCCAGTTTTTGAATACTGGTTGCTAACTTTAAGTTAAAGGAATCTTTGCGTAAGCTGCCAACGATAACGCCAATTTGATAGTTTGCCATAAAGGTCCCTTTTCATGGATATGTTAACAATAGTTACTAGTGCGAATAGGCACTAGTAACTATACCTGAGTTTAATTGGGGCGTGAAGAAGGGTATACAGAAAATTTGCGTTTCTTTTTGCTATCTTTTTGTGTCCAAAGATTGCAAACATTGCCATAGTTATTTAATTGCTCTCTAAAAGCTTTAGTTCCATATTGTAAATAAAAACCATGCTTGATAAAGGTATTATATATTTTTCGTATATCGTTTTGTTTGGTTGTTTCCTGATAAAATTCAGGGAGATATTCCGTTGAATGTTCAGACTTAATGGTTAAAGTGTGTTGATAAACCGCAATGCCGCGTGCGAAATGATATAAATCAATCAAGGCATTGTTCAAAAAGATTCGACGATAAATTTTAGACTGATCATTTAATTTTTGCGCTACAGTTTCAGTTCCTACGTCTTTTTTATCATTTCTTATATCGCTTTCTAAAAGAGCAAATAATTGATCTGTGAGAATGACAGCATCGATAGCCAGTTTCTTAAGCGTAATGAGATTTTCTTGCTTCTTCCAATCAGACTCATTGGTTATGTTGGTTTTAAATTTTTTGTAATCTTTTTCGAATGATTGCCAAAGTTTGTCGAACTTATCTTGAGTCATGTTCAGCGATGTAAAAGAGCGTAGTGCAAATATTTTCTTAAGTTCAGCTTTTATTTGCCCTATAGTGATGGAAGTGTCAGTTTTGGCGCGTTTAAGGATATTTACCGATTCATTGTATTGAGTGGTTTTTGAGCCCAGCTCGCGACGATTGGGGTTTGGAAGTGTAATAGGGCGCGGTGGATTGATAATGTGATCATCTATCCATTGGCCTATGATATTTCGCACATTGGTAAAAAGTAAAAAGGTTGTTGCAAAAAAGCCAGTAAATGTCATCAATGAGTAATAGGCAATGGACATGAAGGCATAGCCACTAACAGCCATGCTGGTTGCCACCAACAAACCAAGCGCAGTGGCCCCGATAGCAAAAGCTTTCTTTCTGGCAAGAATATGTCGGTCGTCGTCGCTAGGTCGTTTTAAATCTCTTCTTAGTGTTTTAAAAAAACTAATCATTAACTACTTCCCCATCTGTAACTGCAAAAGAGCTGCTTCGTATAAGTTATGCGCCATAATAAAAAAGAAGCAACCTTCTTAAAAAGGTAGGCCATATTTTAAATATGTTTTGTTAGTTTAACAACAATAAAATATTCCAAATATAAAGAAAAACA
This sequence comes from Pseudomonadota bacterium, assembly GCA_018241965.1. GTDB lineage: Bacteria > Pseudomonadota > Gammaproteobacteria > Berkiellales > Berkiellaceae > Berkiella. Next base: position 30,067 of record JAFECS010000003.1, read on the forward strand.
CTAATGATTACAGGGACACCCAACACGGTGTTCACGGGAGGTGTTCACGGGACACCCGCTGTAGCGGGAAGAGAAGGTGGGTGTCCCGGAAATAGTGAGTTAGTGAAATGGAAAAATGTAGTTCATCCAGGCAGCCATTCTGAGCAAGACTTTACGCATAATGGCAACATGATGAAAATGTTGGCTATACACCGCCGTTTGTCCAGCAGCGCCTCCGGGGAGAATGTCTTGGTATTTGGCAAATTTGGGATCATCTATTTCTATTATTACAGGTACGCGCCCTGGTTGATTAGCCATTTTCATACTGACTAATTCTCCACTGGCACTCACCTGACCCTCAGCGAGAACGGGTAAAATAAGATGAACTTTCGCAGAAAAGATAACACCAGGGATCGCATCATAGATGACTTCTGCTTTATCTCCCAGAGTTAGTCGCAGCAAACTATTTTGCCTAAACCAGCCAACAAAATAGTTTTTCTCTTCATTAACAAATATCATGAGAGGTCGAATTGGCAAAGAGGTTGCCATCATGCCTGGCCTGACGATAACTTGGGTGACATACCCATTGGCTAAGGCGCGCACGGTGGTTTGTTCAAGCTCATATTTTGCAGTGGCTTTTTCAGCGGTGAGTTGGTCAAACTGAGATTGAGCAAGATCCCTGTCTCTGATGGACATTGCATTTTTAACTACCAATTCATTGGCTCTTTTAAGATCAGCTTCACTTTGCTTTAATCTTGCCTCTATCGATTCTAGTTTATGTTTAAATGGTACGGGGTCAAGTTGTAATAAAATATCCCCTTTTTTTAAAGGGGTATTTTGTACGACGGGAACATCAATAACACGGCCACTAACAACCGGAACAATGGGTGTGGTAACAAAGTATTCTTGGCTCATTTCAGAATAAGGGTGATTATAATTCATTAACACAATTAACGTACCTATGAGTAAAATCCCCCCTAGTACCGCTGTTGGTACAGTCCATTTGTTCAGCGGGATCCGAAACACTTTAAAAACAGCAACGCAAATTGCCGTATAAGTAAGAATCAGTAGCAAATCCATTAGTGGGGATCCTTTTTACTTTGCACTTGAGTTAATTGCAGTTTTACTGACGCTATCTCGTTTTCAAGTTGAGCAATTTTCTGTAGGATGTTTGTGTTTTGATGCGTATTATTTTGAGCAATATCGTAGAGCTTTTTATCAAGCGCTAAGATTTTTTCTTGAAGCTCTTGCGCTTTATTGACTTGGGTTTGTAGCAAATTGATTTGCTCTTGTAACCCTTGATCTTTAATAAATCCCCAACCTCTGTCTTCTCGGTATAAGGTTGCCCAAATCCACAAGAACGGCCAAATTGCATGTAACGTAAAAAGACTTATCCAGCCAGCAACATGTAAGGCATCTTGTTGGGGATGGTTGCGAGCCTTGGCAATTTCATAGGGGATATCATGAATGGCAATGATTCCATAAAAAATAACAATCCCAACGAAAAACAATAGCCCCAAAGCAAAGTAATCAAGCATTTTAAAGCTTCCTAGTGAAAGCTAACGGTTTATACAGTGTTACTCATTTATCATGAGAAAAGTGCAATTAATATTTATGATTATAGTATATGGATTTTATTGACGTGGATTATGCGTCATGGCTTCGCATAGTGGTGATAATTTATTGAAAAAATAGATAAATTGCCTCATCTGTTTGATGAGAAGTGTTGTTAAGTTTTGCGACACAAATTATCATGTTTTGAGTTTACAGATGTTCATTTGGGGTGGCTACGGTGACATACACGAAAAGTTACATGATTCCTGATAATCACATTTCCTATCAGGCGCAAGAGGACGTTAAAAAGCTACTCAAACCCCTAGATGACAAATATGGCATTCATTATTTTAACTACACGCTTTCTTTTCCCAATAATACGGGCATTACTTTGCATACCGATGCAGATTTTTATAAAAGCTGGTTTACCTTAGAGCTGCCGATGTGCCAATTTTCTCATCAGAGTGGTTGGTATTTTTGGGAAAATTGTAGCTCATCCAAAATGATAGATTTAGCTAAAATATTAGGTATTGGTAAAGGTATATTGCATATAGAGCACACCAATGACATGATAATCACTTCTGCCTTTGCAATGCGCCCAGAAAGACAAAATGAAGTATTTTTATTAAATAATCTCAATTTGCTTAAAGGTTTTACAGCGCATTTTCAAGAAGAAGCCAAAAACATCATTAATCAGGCTAAAAAGGAATTAATATCCTATACGCCCAGTATGATTGCTTCATTAGAAAATGATGTGCTTAGCAAGCAGCAGTTATCAAATAATCCCCAGGATTGGGCTTTTGGCCCTTTAGAACAGCTTTCCAATAGAGAACAACAGTGTTTTTATTTAATGCTTAAAGGGTATTCAATGTATGATATGAGTAAACTGTTGGGTCTTTCTGCTTCATCAGTCAACATGTATATTGCTCGCATTAAACATAAGCTTAAGTGCGATAGTAAGCAAGCATTAATTGATCTTGCTCAAAGATATGGCATTGTTTCTTATCACTTAACATTGCCTTGTTAAACTTCGTAAAGAATGCCAATTTCGTTGGAATAGGGAAGTTTGCCAATCTTTATTTGTTCGGGTCGGTTGCGCATAAAATCATTTTGTACCGTTTGATGGGCGCACCCAGCTAAAAAAACAAAGCAAAGAATAGAGAGTGACATTAAACGCTTTAACATGAGGCCAACCTCTTAGTCAGAAAGAAGACCATAATATAGCCCCCATCTGTTTCCGTCAATTTATTTGAAATAACCAGCGTTTTTTACAGGTGTAAGTGCATCCAAAAATCTTTCCCCATAGGTTTGGAAATTTCAGCTAGGTTCTATACATGACCTACCGCCAATGAGTAAAGAGGGGCTTATGATGGGAAGTAGCAAAGATGATAAAAAACCTAAAGAGAAGAAGTCGGTGCACTTTAATGAAGCTGCGAACCAAATTCATTTAGTAAGCACAGAACATCCAAAAGGGGCAAAAAAACCGCACCGCGCCGATACCAGAAGCGCTACTCCGCTGCCTATAGATATCGATGAAATGAGAATAGTAAAAGCGTATCTTGAAAATGAAGATGAACAATATAAAGGTTTCATTGTTACCCAATATGTGAATTGTCAGGATGGAACTTATCGCATTAAATTGAAAGATCCAAATGCCGGTATGTTTTATACCCAAACTATAATGGAAGATAGAATCAAAGAAATTTTGGCGTTAAAGCAAGAAGAAGCCCCACCGAAAAGTCCTAAACTTTGCTAAGTGGGTGCCTCTTGTTATCAGCGTGGCTATTGCATATGATGTCAACATAAATTAAAAAAACATTAAGAGCTCACTATGCATTTTGAAAACCAACAACAAGCCCTGCAAATGCTCAAGGAATATGGCAGATCTGAAGCACTCTTTTTTACAGACGACAGCATTTTGATAGAGGAAAAAACCAAGCAACCGTTTATGACAATATCGGCTGTTGTTGAGACTTTGCAAATGACAATTCATGCCGCCCATAAACATGATGATATCATTGCCATACATGGCATCGTGAGCGAAAAAGCTTCTGATTATGAAATAGTTCCAGTAAAAACCTTTTTATCAACCACGAATAATATCATTCAATCATCAGTGTTAAAGGCCTATCATTGGCTAAATTGGGACATGAATTCACGATATTGTGGAAGATGTAGCACCAGGTTGCAAGCCACCTTTGATTCTGTAGAAAAAAAATGCTCAAATTGCTCACTTTCCATTTTTCCGAAAGTGTCCCCAGCCGTGATGGTGCTAATATATCGTGATAAGGAAATTCTACTTGCGCGTTCAGCGCATTTTAGGCCCGGGATGTATAGTGCTGTTGCCGGCTTTATTGAACTTGGAGAAACAGCAGAAATGGCCGCTGTACGTGAAGTTAAAGAAGAATTAGGTATACAAATTAAAGACATCAGCTATTTTGGCACACAAACATGGCCATTCCCTGATAGTTTTATGATTGCCTTTAAAGCAAAGTATGACTCAGGTGAGTTACAGATAGATAAAAACGAGATTGAAGATGCACGCTGGTTTAATAAGGCTGATTTGCCGGTATTGCCGCCAAGTGCGAGTATTTCAAGAAGTTTAATAGAAAGCGTTATTTCGACATGGTGAAACAGTTTATCTGTTTTGATAGACATTTTATCTCTTTTAGATTGTTATTTTGGAGTGGTACTAGCAAAATTCGCATTTATTAAAAACGGTTAGGGGAGAATCCCCATGTTGGAATTTTCACATTTATTAGCTTGTGTTAAATCAGGAATTGAAAATGCTAAATCTGCCTTTTTAAAAAAAGAGGACTTGGCTACACTTAAAAGTGTATTTTTAAGCGCAGCAACATCGCATCAAAATTTGCATGGGATGTTAAAGAAATTTCTCCTACAAGCTAATAGATTAAAAAATCCTTCCCAGTTTGCGCAAATGGCTCCTAAAGCCGCTGAAGATGTTATCAAAGCCTATAACTTCAATGAATTTCCAAATCTCTTAACACAGTATTTTGAAGAAGAGCCTAATGAAGATGAAATAGATGATGCCTATCTTCAAGATGCTTTTTGTCTTGTTCTTAGCGGACATTTAAACAAATATTTAATGCGTTGTATTGCAGAAGAAGAAAACAATACTGAATGCCAAAAAAGTAAAGCATCCAAAAAAATGTGCTCAAGCTGCATATTACATTAAAGTGTTGCTTGCATTTTATTTCAAGCTGCCCAAATAATCAGAAGAATTCTGACCTATCTTAAACTATGTATTAAGTATGTAGCCGCCTTTAAGATGTGGGGTAACTGTTCATGTTAACATTTAATGATGACGCGTATAATAAAGCTTTAACTTCAATTCAATGTAAACCTGCGGATGTTCCTCATTACAGAGAGCTTATACAGAGTGAATTAACCTATATTAATCACTTTTTAAATTATCTGAACAAAGATGATATCAATCAGCTTGTCACAGAATATGATGTGCAAAAAATAACACCAAAAGAAAATGAAATCAATCAAGAGCAAATGCGTTTGATATTTAATAGTATAAAACGGATTTTACGTGCGCAAAAAAATGTACTTAATAATTTGTATCAGTCAGATCCCGCTTTGTGGCAACAAGATATCGAGGCTTTGCACGAGGATTATCTTCAATTTATGACCTTAAGTCATGGGCTGCGGATCCCATCATTTATTGAAGAGAAATTTAAAATAATACAAGCAGAAAAGATCGCTCAAGGCCTTCCACAATTAGGTTCATTAGAAGCAATTTTGATTGCGCCGGTTCAACGCTTGCCAAGATATGGACTGCTTATCAAAGATTTTATCAAAGAAATTGACAAAAAATTAAAAGACGAACATGAAGATCACCCTATATCTGTTTTTAGCAGTAAATTACTTGCCTTTAATCAGGCAATTATTCAATTAAATAAAAAAATAAACGAAGCGCTTTTAGTGCTTGATCAACAAATGGCACGAGAAAAACTTAAAAAAGTAACTTCACGTAAGAGAAGGTCTACAAGAGCGCTACTTTCCTTATTGGGCGATATTAATGTATTGGAGAATGAGGAGCTCAAAGATGCAGTAAGGGATTTTGATTTTAGTGACGGCTCTAAAACAGATAAAGTTGCCATTGAAAAGGCTTTAGAATGTGAAACTAATAAAAAGCTTACCCCTTTGTTGATGAATAAAATAATGGAAGATAAATTAATAAAATTGCTCAAAGATTTAAATCGGAAAAAATCTAGAAGTCTTAGATCAACCAGTCAATTAGCCAGCCCCTTATTTTTCTTATCACAACAGGTTGAAAATCAGCGCACTCAAGGGCGTATAGAGCTGAAGAAAGCTTTAGTAGCCAGCTTTTTAGAATATACCAGCAAAGGCGGCAAAGCAAATGACTATATAAGAGTAATGAACAACGAATTACTCACACCTCTCAATAAAATTTTAATCCAAGCAAATCGTCAAAAAATGACGCAAGATGATTTATTAAGATATTTGCAATTAGCAATGGCAGATCCAAACGCCTTTGATGAGGCGCTTCCCCAAAGAGGGGATTCACCCTACCTTGGTCATAGAGCCAGACTTAAAGAGTGAAACGATTTTTAGATCTGTCATCACGACTTTGGGGTATTGCAGGTGTTTCAACAGGCTGTTTGCCTAATGTAAATTGCGGAATAATGCCTGAGGTTAAATCAAACAATCCTTCGTTAAGCGTTGCTTGAGCGTGTTTAGTGCGTACAGACAGTTCAAGCCCATTGGCAGCGCTGAGCACGGGTAATGTATAGTTAAGATATTGTAAGGCCGGTATTGCTGGTCCAAAAGGAATTGCGGCGCAAGCGATGTCTATACCCATATTAACAAAATGTCTTGGGGCGGCCATTTCAAGATATTTTAAACGTTCTGCCTTTTGGATAATGTCTAAGGCTGTGCCGTAGTTATCGGCAAATGTTTTGCGTAAATTTTCGGCTAAGTGCCCACTTTGGGTATTATCACTTTCCCCAAATAAAACGCTTTCAAGCTCTCCAACCAATCTTTGGACATCGTGTGTTATCGAATTTTCAAGTGATTGAATGTCATGAACAAGCGCACTATTTTCTATTTCGTTTACTACCGCTTCTAACGGCGTTGCTTTTTCTTCTGACCATTTGCATTGTGGGAGACTAAATTTGAAATTTAAACCCGTGATATATTGGCCAAGTGTCTGTAATCGGTGCTTTAAGATCAGCTCTTTTAGATCTGTATTTTCCTGTTGCTTGATTATTTTTTGAAACTTTTTATAAACAAGTTCAATGTCAAGAATTAAGGTGGAAATTTTTTTAAGTTCAGCTTTGGTTTTGAGCTTGTGTTTTACCAGTAATTGGGAAAGTTCTTCCCACGTCTCTACCATTTTTTTTGAGCAAAAAGGGGATTTTAGCTCTTGCTGCAGAGTATGAATATGTGTAACCAGAGTTTGTTTGATACGAGGCTTTAATTTTTTATTTTCTTCAATAAGTTGATATATCTCATGCAAGTGATAAGACACCTGACGCGGTAATTGATAAAAACGAACAACTGGCCCAAGCTTAGTACCTGTTATTTTTTCATTTATTAAAAATTCATTCATTTTCTTATCTTGAAGCCACACCTGTTGATGTGCTGTTTGATTTAAAAAACGAAAACCTATTTTTGCTAGTAGTAATTTAATTTTAGGTGCATTTAGGGTTTTATCTTCTAACAGTTTAAGAAGCGCTTCCTTATCCTCAACAGTCAGATCTAAAGCAAACACTTTTGCCTGAGTCTTACGATAGTGTTTTACTTGTTGGCGCAAATGGGCACTCACCGTAAATCCTTTTATTTGGCGACGCGCTTGCTCATAAATCTTTAAGCCGTCCATTAGGCGATTTATGGAGAAGTCTAGTTCAGGCAAAGTAATGGCTTGTTGCAAGCTTTTAAGTGAAATGTGTTTGTCTTGCATTAATGCTTCAATGAGATGATTGATTTGTCTGATAAGCGCTTCTTTCTTTTTCAATGTTAATTGTTGGTTATTTATTAGAACAAACCTTAATTCAAACAAGCCTAAAATAAGTTCGGATTGTCCCATACTATAGTCAAGTAAGTGTTGTTTTTGCTTTTTAGAAAGAGAGCGTTCTTTATTAATAGCTTTTTGTAAATCATGTATGCTTATAAAGACATCTCTTAAGTTTGCTCTTTCTGCTCGCTCTGCCAAATAATAGGATAAATCAAAAGCAACGCCAGCAAGCGAGGTTAAAAAAAACATCGAGGGAACAAAAAAGGGTAAGCCTATCACCAGTGAGGACAACCCTACCAAGGTGGCCCCCCCGGCAATGGCTATACCAGTGGAGGGCAAGATCTTTTGGCTAACGCTAAGCTCTTGGCTTTTTAGAATAAAATGCTCTTCGGCGCGCATTGTGCGCAAGGTATTGGCTTTGGTAAAAGCGCTAAAAAGGTTAGAGGACAATACCGTTTGCGCAACACCTGCAACTTGTCCAAAAAAGCTTCCTAAACTCATTAAACTCTCCCTGTTATTCCCTTAATCCAAGAAGAAGTAGTGATTTTCTCTTAAGTACTGATACCAAGGTACACAATGGTTTGATCTTGTCCATGAATCGAGTGCCCGAGACCAAATTGAAAATTAAAAGTATCGTTTAACTTATAAGTGGAGCCGAAGTTAACTAAGGTCACATCTCCATTATCATCACTGTCTGCCCCTTGATAAAAAATCTCAAGACCGGCGTTTAAGTTTTCGGTAAATTGCATCCGAGCTTTCCAACCGCCAAATAGGAAATTTTTGGCATCATCAGCATCATTGAAAACCACACCGCCACCGCCGGAGGTTGATATGCGCCAAAAATTTTTCTCAATCCACAACGGGAGTTCAAACCAAGGTCTGCCATTTCCCACCTTATGGTTGCCTGTGGGAAGCCCAATTCTGGGGGCAATTGCCATCTTGGGGCCCAATTTACACTCATCTAAAAAGCGGTACTTAAAGCCAATTTCTGAATCACCAACGCCATGTAAAGAAGGATCTTCATCGTTGGATGAAACATGATCGTACCCCAATTCTAAAAAGACATCGACTCGAGAGAGAAAGCCGTACCTTACCTCAAAACCCAAGCTTTTTTCATCCGCATCGTCTTTAGCGAAAACTAGCGTGCTATTTAACTCAAATTCCCATTCTTTAAAGGGGGTGGTGGTGCCATCGTCCGTCAGAAAAGGTGAGGCAAATACTGATATTGGTAATAGGCTTAGGGTTATTAAGATTATCTTTTTAATTTTGATCATTGCGAAATCTCTCAGAGAGCTGGTTAGTTAACAACTTAGATTATTAAGCGCAGATTATAACTGAAAAAAGAATAAAGCGTGAGGATTTTACGCGAGAACCCAAGCTAAGCATGCGTGCCTAGCTTGGGTAAAATGATATTATTTAACGGCCACGCGCTTGCTTTCATTTTGAACTTGCAAGTGCGCAAGTTTAAATTCAGCCAAAGCTTGTTCACAAGCATCATGCTGAGCTTTGCGTTTTGCTTGAAAATCAAAATGATTTAGCGACAAGGCGCGCATTTGAGTTTGCAAGGAAGTGAAGTCATCTCTATCTAGACAGGTTCTTTGTAAACATTCTTCCAATTGTCTGAGCGCATCTTCATTGGGTAATCTAGCATATGCTTCTAAGGTTTTATAAACGTCATTTTTTCTCAAGGGCTCCAAACTTGCCTTAAGTTGCTGATAGGCACGATATAAAGCAAGATGGGCAAAGAGTTGGCTTTTGAGTAAATCATCACAAAATCCTGACTCAATGCCATATTGTGAAATGAGCTGCATATCATCATCCGTCAATTTGAAGGTTTCCTGGGCTTTTCTATGCTCATCGCCCAAGCTGCTCCCGATAAATCCATTATCATCAGAATTAATAGTAAATTTTATCTTAGCATCAAAAAAAGCTCTCAGTGGGTGTGCACTGAGGGAGGGAAAAATATTAAATTCCACATTACTGCTGGGGCAAAGCTCTAAAGCAATATTACGTTCTCTTAAAAAGGCCATGGTTTTTTCAGACTGAATGGCCGTTACACCATGGCCAACTCTGTCTAGTTGTAATACATTGACCGCTTCGATAATTTTTTCAGGGCCTGCATGTTCACCTACATGGGCTGTTAATTTTAATCCATGTTTTTTAGCTTTAGCATAAGGTTTGGCAAAAAGGGCGGGTGGGAAATTAGTTTCATCACCTGCCAGGTTAATGCCGACGACGTAAGGGTGTCTATAGGCTAAAATTTCATCAACCGCTTGCTGTGCTGCTTCTTCGCCGTTATGTCGAAGCAGTACCATTAAAATACGCCCTTCAATTCCAAAATCTTTTCGTGCTCTATCAATAGCACGCGCAATAGCTTCAACAAAATCGGCATAGGATAAGTTTGTGCTTTGCTCTTGTTCACTTGCCTGCGTGTGTGTAGAAGTTCCTGATTCTAATTCTTGTACTACATGTTCATATTTTTTTCTAAAACGTTTTACATGATCAGGAGAGCAAGTTAATTCAACATACATTGCTCCCTCAAAATGACATTTTTTCAAATATTTATAAATAACTTTTTCAATATCCGCTTTGGTTAATATGAAAGCTGTGGCTTCATCATAAGCTTTCAGAAAATCAAAAAAATCATGTGGTTTATAAGTGATCCTGTTACCAGAGCCATATAAATGTCTGGGGGGTTCCATGCCATTAGCTTTTGCTAAACCATTCAATGTTTGCGGGGTAAGTGTGCCCCCTTCGGCGTGGGTATGTAACTCAATTAGTGGCAATGTATTAAGATTAACGCCTAAACTGGATTGTGATGTTTGAGCTCTAGATCTATCAAATGACTGCAGCATGATTCCATCCTTAATACTGTTCCAAGCCAGTTACTTAGCGTTTATATCAACGTAATTTGAGTGGCAATTATAGGAACTTATGACAGTGGGTCAAGTCTTATCTAGTATGAGGTTAGGATGGTAAGGAGTTAATAATGCCAGGTCCCAAACAGCCAATTGGTGATCACCGAAAAAAAGGCATAACACCTTTTGAAGAGCTCAAACAAGCTAAAACCCTCTCTCTTGACGCCCAAAAAGAGGCCCAAGAACTCAAAGAACACATTATTAAAGTCAACAATGAAATTAAAATTATTCTTGATGCAAGAATGTTAGATTTTACAACTGAGGATTATAGCGTTTTAAAAAAACGAAGTGGCGTAGAAGATAGAGAATTTGCGATGAAAAAAATCTACGAGCACATTAATGAAAAATACCTTTCAGAAAAAGGAGAAAAATTTGGTAAAGAAATTATAGACGTAGACAAAATTGAAAAAGAAATATACCCCTTGCTTAAAGATGATAAGGAAAAAGAAAAATTTTTAAAAGGTATTGAAAAGGACAGTTCTTCAATATTTTCCGCACTTCCTCTTAAGTCCCCCTCAAAAAGCAAACACCAAGAAATGAAAGATCAAATAAAAGATACGGATAGAAAATGGTTTTTAAAAAGAGCTATGTCTTATAAACCATAAACTTGGTTGTTGGTAGTATCTATATAAATACAGTTAAGTTTTTATCTTTCTTGCCGATTTTTTATTTCTGTATTTTCTTTTTCATATGTGCATATAAACGATAGCTATGCTATGGGAGGATATTATGAAGCTTGTTCATCTGCTCGCAGGGGCGTCGATTTTGTTGTTAGCATCTATAGCCCAAGCAAAGGAAATGTATACGCTAGAATATGCTAATAATTCTCCAATTAAAAGCATTCCCTTACAAAATGCTACTTTGGTGTTGGAAGTGTATAACTATGATTATCCAGATGGTTATAGACGCATTAAAACCAATGCCAACAAAACATTCTTTTTAAGAAATTCCGAGGATTTTGAAATAGTCGGCATTATCGGTGAGAAAAAACACAATGCACGATGCTCAGGTTACGGCACCACGTCGAATCAAACAATCAAAATTAGATGTGAAAAATTCTAATCTGCTAATCACCATCTTGTGAGACAAAGCCAAGGTGGTGATCCCACAAGCTGCAATTCTAAATTAGTTTGAAAAAAAACTATAAAACTATTATTCCACTTCACTCAAAATTAATTTATAGTTTTGCAACCAAAAAATAATATGGCAAGGTCCTAAACTTGTCTGCCATAAAGGCATTGTATTTTTTGTGCTGATATTAACGCAGATGATTTGATAAAAAGGGGATTGTAAGTAATGGAACTTAACATTTTTATTTTGGGGTGCTCATTTTTAGCACTTCTATATGGACTATATGCCGGACGGCAAATTTGTGTTGCAGCCCCTGGTAATCCCAGAATGATGGAAATTGCAGCCGCCATTCAAGAAGGTGCGAAAGCTTATCTGAACCGCCAATATATGACGATTGGCATAGTAGGTATATTTGTTGCTGGCTTTCTTACTTTTATGCTGGGTAAATATGTCGGCATAGGTTTTGTGGTTGGGTCCTTCCTCTCTGGGCTAGCAGGTTATATTGGTATGAATGTTTCAGTGCGTGCAAATGTGCGTACTGCAGAAGCTGCGCGTTCAGGTCTGGCGCATGCGTTAAACGTGGCCTTTAAAGGCGGCGCTATTACCGGCATGTTGGTTGTAGGCTTAGGTTTGCTTGGTGTCACGGCTTATTATATTTACCTTAAGCAAATAGGTTTGGCACATCGCCCCTTGATGGAAGCGTTGGTTGCTTTAAGCTTTGGGGCCTCTCTTATTTCTATTTTTGCTCGCTTAGGCGGCGGTATCTTTACCAAGGGCGCAGATGTCGGGGCAGATTTGGTAGGTAAAATTGAAGCCGGGATCCCCGAAGATGATCCACGCAACCCTGCAGTGATAGCAGATAATGTGGGTGATAATGTGGGCGATTGCGCCGGTATGGCGGCCGATTTATTTGAAACCTATGTAGTGACTATCGTTGCTACCATGGTATTGGGCGCGATTTTTGCCACCGGAGAATTTGCAGAAAAACTCATGATGTATCCGCTTTTAATAGGCGCTGTGTGCATCATCGGCTCTATCATTGGGACTTTCTTTGTAAAGCTTGGGTCTGGCAAAAATATTATGGGTGCGCTTTATAAAGGGCTGATTGTTTGCTCTATTATTTCCAGTGCCTTGATTATTTTCGCTACCAATTATTTGCTTGGTTTTGATAAAGAGATCCCCTTAAGCAATGGCACAACCAATGGTATTAAATTGTTGATTTGTGCGTTAACCGGATTAGGCGTAACCGGATTATTGGTATGGATTACGGAATATTACACTTCCACCAGATATCGCCCAGTACGCAGCGTTGCTGCAGCTTCTGAAACCGGCCATGCCACGAATATTATTCAAGGTTTAGCGATTTCTATGGAAGCCTGTGCTTTACCGGTATTAGTGATTTGTGTTGGGATCTTAGTTTCCTACATCAATGCTGGTTTGTTAGGCGTGGGTATTGCTGCAACAGCGATGTTAGCTTTAGCAGGTATCATTGTTGCTTTAGATGCTTATGGCCCGATTACAGATAACGCTGGTGGTATTGCAGAAATGTCTGAATTGCCAGCCGATGTGCGTGTGGTCACCGACGCTTTGGATGCTGTCGGTAATACGACCAAAGCGGTCACCAAAGGTTATGCGATTGGCTCAGCAGGTTTAGCTGCGCTGGTGCTGTTTGCAACCTACACCGAAGATTTGAAGTTCTATTTCCCTGATTTGAATATCCAGTTCACTTTAAATGATCCTTATGTTGTGGTGGGCTTGTTTATTGGTGGTTTATTGCCTTATCTATTTGGTGCGTTGGGCATGATGGCAGTAGGACGCGCTGGTGGCCAAGTGGTGATAGAAGTACGCCGCCAATTTCGTGAAATCAAAGGCATTATGGAAGGTAAGGCAAAACCAGAATATGGTCGCGCAGTGGATTTATTAACCAAGAGTGCGATTAAAGAAATGATTGTGCCTTCTCTTTTACCCGTACTAGCACCAGCTGTGCTTTGGTTTAGCATTCGCTTTATTGCCGGCGCGCAAGCAGCTTTTACGGCATTAGGTGCTATGTTATTAGGTACCATTGTTACAGGTCTTTTTGTTGCTATATCCATGACATCAGGCGGTGGTGCTTGGGATAATGCCAAGAAATATATCGAAGATGGTCATCATGGTGGCAAAGGATCCGAGGCTCATAAAGCGGCGGTAACCGGAGATACTGTTGGCGATCCATACAAGGATACGGCAGGTCCTGCTGTTAATCCGATGATTAAAATTATCAATATTGTTGCATTATTAATGTTAGCGATGTTGGCAGCACATTAATCTGTTTTAAACCCACGGTGTAAACCGTGGGTTTTTTTTAAACGATTGCTTCAGTTTGTTTTTCGTGTCGTAACACACCTGTCAAAATTTCTCGTTTGGCCGATTCAATGCTTAACCACCCTTCGAAATTTACTGATTGTGTTTGATCAAGTTCTTTATAGTGCGTAAAAAAATGAATAATTTTTTGTACGAGTGCATGCGGTAAGTCATCTATTTTTTGAACATGATGATAAGCATCGGTTAATCGGTGAATGGGAACGGCGACAATTTTGCGTATAATTTTAGCATCTTCAACAAGGGCTAAAACCCCTAGGGGCCGGCAACGAATAACACAGCCTTGATTGACGGGAAGAGGGGTTATTACTAAAACATTCAGAGGTAAGCCAGTAACGTCAAGAGTATTAGGAATGTAGCCATAATTACAAGGATAATGCATGCTTGCATTGTGAAAGCTAGCAACAAACAGAGCGCCAGATTCTTTATCCACAATGTATTTGATGGGATCATGAGAAGATGGAATTTGAATGATAACATTCATTTCTTCAGGGATCTTATGCCCTGCATTTACGCGTTCTTGCGCCATAATCATCCTTGCATTAAACACTTCCCCGAATTTAGAGTATATCCCTTTCATAGTCACTGTACAAATACAAAGCAAAGTGCTTTAATGAAACAACCAAGGAGGGCAAAACATGAAAAGAAGCGCATCAGCTATTTGGTCGGGTAATTTAAAACAAGGTAAAGGTTCTCTTTCCACAGAAAGTGGCGCCTTAAAGCAAATTCCCTATGCATTTGTGAATCGTTTTGAAAATACCCCTGGCACTAATCCTGAAGAATTAATCGGCGCAGCTCATGCAGGTTGTTTCTCGATGGCCTTTTCTGCTTTTTTAAGTAATGAAGGTTTTACGGTACAAAAGATTGAGACTAAAGCACAAGTGAATTTAGAGCAAATCAATGGCAATTGGACAATTAATGCCATTCATTTAAGTGTTAGTGCTATCGTTCCTAATATTTCCCAAGAAAAATTCATTGAAATTGCAAACACGGCCAAAGCAGGCTGCCCAGTCTCACGTTTATTGAATGCCACCATCACTATCGATACAAAGTTGGAATCATAGATCTCCCTTTGTAAAAGGGAGATGCGCGTAGCGCAGAGGGATTTTATCTTAAATTATTCAGAAAAATCCATCTATGCGCGCAAGGCGCGCCTCTTCCCTTTACAAGGGAAGATCCATAATTGCTTCGCAATCGTAAGGGAAATGTACTATAGTTGGCAATAAAATTTCATGGAATGCTGCAGTTCATTTTTGAACTGTTCAGTATTCAATGCATCTTCTAAATTAAGCTGTTTTAACACATCATTGGGTACATCATAATCCAGGAAGAGCTTGTTATCTTCTTTAGTTTTAAGTAAGGCTGCTTGTACAACGTAAATTAAATCTGACTTTTCGTTTGGATTATCTACGCCAAATTGAAGTTGCTTAGGTATTTTTGCAATTTCAATAGGAAATTTCCAGGAGACTAAAACAGCTTCGCCAATTTTGGCGTGATGTTCTTTAATCAACAGTTTTAAAAAATCCACGTCTTGGGCAATTTCGTCTCGATCTTGTGCATAGCTCAAAATCGGTAATACACCAATCTGATGCATTAAAGCCGCCAAAGAAGCAATATCGGAAGGGACTTTAGTATATTTCTTAGCGAGTACATTTGCATAGGCAGCCACATGGGTGCTAGATGACCACACTTCATACATTAATTTATCAATATTTTCGTTGGTGGCTTGAAAAATTTGCTCCATCGCCATACCCACTGCAATGTTGGCGACGTATTTGAGACCAAGTCGACTAATGACAGAAGGCAATGAACTAACAGTGACCTCACCTCTATTCAAGGGACTATTGGCGATTTGTATAAATTTTGCAGCTAATGCCGGATCATGGCTAATTACTTTAGCAAGCTTATCTGAGGTCAAATTAGGATCATCAACACACTCTCTTAAGCGTACAGCCACTTCAGGTTGTGTGGGTAATTTAATTTTGTTATTTTCAATAGCGTTGATTAAATTTTCAGCAAATTTTTCTTTTGCTTGCATAGATTTTCTTATGCAAAATGAATTGGGTAATATAGTAATATAGTTATTTAAGCGTAAATTTGTGTGTATGTTTGCTTTTTTATTCTGCAATCAACGACTGATAATCTGGGTGTGCCTGGATCCATTTTTTAACAAATGAGCAACTTGGTATAATTTTGAGCTGATTACTTTTGGCATAGTTGAGGGCATATTTTATAAGCGTTTGTCCAATTTGACGCCCCCGCAAAGCATTGGGAACAAAAGTGCTGTAATAATCCCATGTAGTTGCATTAATTACGCTATATTTCAACGTGGCTTTTTGCCCATCAATGATGGTCACAAATTCTTTAGCAGCACTGTCGTGGTGAATGGTAAGTTCCATGACGTTTTCTTTGGTATCCTTGTTATCATTTTTAAAGCTATAGTTATATGCAGAGTTTAGCATATGCTTCAATAGCAGGATAGACGATCAGGGGTGAGATAATGCCAATGTATTTTCAACTAACTCAATATGATGTTAGTCATTTTCGTAAAAATTGGGGATGGATCTTGTTCTGGGGCATCGCACTGGTCTTGTTGGGTGTGATGGCCATGAGCGCAACGGTATTTACCACGCTTATCTCTGTGATTTTCTTAGGCGCAGTTTTGTTTGCTAGCGCCGTTATCATGATGCTGAACACCTTCCAGTATTGGTTGCACAAGCCGGGGTTCTTCAGTCATTTTCTGGTTTCTTTGCTTTATATGATAGCGGGTCTGACATTGATGTTTACCCCTATCCCTGCGGCTTTTTCTTTAACTGTTATCATGGCTGTGTTTTTTATTGTCATTGGGTTTTTTAGAATCATTTTTGCTGCTGCTACCCAATTACCCAGCTGGGGGTGGAGCTTTTTAAGTGGTTTGGTAACGCTGGCATTAGGGATCCTTATATTGTCAGGGTTGCCCTCATCAGGCTTTTACATGATAGGTTTATTTGTGGGCATCGATCTCTTTATTTGGGGTTGGGCTTTTATCATGTTATCTATTCTTGCTAAGGGAGCCAAAGCTTAACTGACATTGTAAACCTGGCCAGTTTGCAGCCCGTCTACGCTTTTGCTAAAGGCTAAGGCAACTTTGGCAGCACTAACAGGCACAAAACCATGAAAAAAATCGCCATAGTCAGGGAGAGATTCTTCAAGGATGGTTGGGCTAACAACATTAATTCTAATGCCACGTGGCATTTCAATGGCAGCCCCTTTCACAAAGCCATCTAAAGCGGCATTTACCATGGAAGCACTACAGCCAAAGCGGATGGGATCATGGCTCAGAATGCCGCTGGTGAGCGTAAAAGAGCCTGCATCATTCATATAGGGGAGCCCTTTTAAGACCAAATTCACTTGCCCCATCAATTTACTGTTTAAACCTAGTTGAAAGTTCTCTGTAGTCATTTGGGAAAACTCACCAAAATGTAATTTTCCAGTCGTTGATATAACAGCATCCACTTTGCCAGCGCTTTGAAACATTTTTTCAATCGATTGATTATCAGTGATATCGACACGAATATCGCCATGTTGGTAAGCAGCAATAATAATAGTATGGCGTTTTGAGAGTTCTTTGACGACGGCTTTACCAATAGTGCCGGTGCCGCCCACAATAATTACTTTCATAAAGGAAATCCTTTTCCCAAATAATTTTAAGGTGCGCTATAGGTTACAGATTGTCAACTTAAGCTTATAAGTAGTATTCAACTAACCTAGCTTCTTGAGCAAGATTAATGAGTTCACTCTTATTGGTGCACTTCAATTTTTGCTTAATTCTTGAAATGTACACAGCAACAGTTGGTACCGCTAAGTGCAATTCTTCACTCATTTGTGCAATCGAATAACCTTTTAGGATTAAACGATAGCATTCACACTCCCTTTCAGACAAAACATTGAAAGGATAGCTTAAATCATGGAGAAAGTTTTCAACGACAGGGTTATCTAATACGGGGTTATAACCATCGTCGTTTTTAGCCGGTTTTTTAACCATGCCAGGCAAAGGCCTAATACGTTGTTGATCAGCAATGTCAATCAACTCTTTGGCATTTTCGATAAAATAGGTCGTAAAACGTTTTAATAAATTCTGATTGTTTAAGTAAAAATCAATGGCTTTGCTGTTACCAGGTCTTGAGCCAAAAGCGAAAATTTCGGTTTTGCCGTCTTTGTGTTGAACAAAGTTTACCCCTTTACCAAAATTAAAGGACTCTGCTATTTCCAATTGTTTTTTGGGTAAAGAAGATTCCCATAAGTGCCAGCCTGAATCTAAATGGAAACCAACTAAGGGGAATTGGTTTTCAAACCATGTTTCATAGTAATCAGAATTTGTATGCAGCGTGAAACCCGTGGTATCAGGATAATTTACACCATAGCAAAAATAGTGAATATCCCCGAGTTTTGCTAAAGGATTGGCAAGTTTTTTAACTCTATCTTCAGCTAAATATGAAATATGGTCTTTCTGTAACATGGCCTTTCCCCGAAGTAAGAAAGATAACATAGTACTATTGTTTGACTTAAAAATCAATAGCTAAATCGGGTTATTACATCCAATTATCCAATCAAATGAATCCCACATCGGTCCAAATAGGTGTGTGAGCGACAATTATTATATTTTTTTATGACACCTGGGCGATATGAAGCTATTGATAGTTAGGTGGGATAGCGTAGTTAAAATATCGTTCTTGTACAATATTTTTTTTGCCAATTATTTTAATGGGAACCACTGATGCAAACTTGCCAGGGTGTATTCATCAATTGATTGGGCAATTTAAAGCATAAGAGGCGGTTCTATTTTTTTGCAAAAGAACATCTTTGTCTTTTCAATGACAAATTTTGTTTTTACAGCCTTCTATGTTAGATTTGTGATTGTTTTAACACGGAGGAAATTTTAAGATGACTAAACGTAAAAAATTGGCCACTAATTCAAAGGCAGCTTTGAAAACGACTGCGAAAAAAGCGCCCAAAACTGCTAAAGTTGCTGCAAAAACCAGCAAAACTTCAGCAGCTAAAGTGGTCAAAACTGCAAAGGCCGAAAAACCCGCTCTTACCCTAAAGGCCAAAGCAGCTAAATCAACCAAAGCGCCAAGCAAATCCAAAAAAGCTAAAACTGCCTTGGTTGCCGCCAAAACTGAAACAATCAAACCTACCAAAAAGACAGCAGCGAAAAAACGAAAAGTTGCTGCTTAGTCATTTTTATAATGGTTAAACGCTATACTCGCACCTTTTTTAGCATCAAATGATGAAATTTAGAAAGGCGCGAGTTTGGCAGCCACTTACCTAACAGGTTAGCACCGCACATTGGCAAACCACCATCTCTAGTTATGTTCTATGTCACACGTATGCGAAATACCTGTTTTACGTTGATTTAAATAGGCATATACTGAAATCGCAGGGTGCGTTATTTTACTTCGGGGGATGCTCTCTATCTTCTTTAGGCCTGCCCTCTAGCGAGGCCCCTGGTTTAGAGGAGGGGATAGGTTAGCCCCTATCGTGAAAGTGGGAGCGTGTGTGGATTTGTTCCATGCAACTCGAATGGTCCGTGTTTTCGTTGATGTTCACCTTTTGCTTTTCGCTCAAGGTGTTCATCGCGGCGGAGGCCGACAAGAGCTGTTGAGCTTTTATGGTATCGTACCCTGCGCATCTACTTTTTTAGAGACACAATACCGCCAGCCGTTTTCATGATAACCGTTATAGTAATAACCGCTTTGATAATTTTCTTCAGCACAGCAATCAGAATAAATTTCAGTTTCCCCCTCCCAATAAGCTGTGTTTTTGTGAGGTAGCAAAGTATTGCATGCACTAAGGCTCACACAACTTACTACTAAGGCTGCGATATTGAAGACTCTCATTCCCTGCCCCCTTTAAATCATCTTTTCTATACATCGGTAAAAGAGGAGGCTTACTTAACAAAGGGTGGCTTCGGACATCTATAATTACCTCAATGGAGGATTTGACTATGCGTAAAATTTTACTGTCATTAATCAGCATTTTATTCATTTGCTGTAGTATTACTCAGGTAAATGCAGCAGAGCAAAAGGATCTTCGGGAAACCTATATACTGGATCCCAATCACACCTATGTGATGTGGCATATTGATCATTTTGGATTTTCTGAGCCCTCTGGGAAATGGTTTGCCAACGGCACCATTATGTTTGATAAGGATAAGATCCAAAATTGCAGCATTAATGCTTATATCGATGTGGCAGATGTGGTAACAGGGATCTCAAAACTGGATGAGCATTTAAAAGGGGGAGATTTTTTTAATGTAGTGCAATTCCCCAAAGCAACTTTTGTGAGTACCCGAATAGAATCCACTAGTAACCTCACCGCTAAAGTAGAAGGAACACTCACGGTGAAAGGCATTGCACAATTGGTGGTGCTGGATGTCATCATTAATAAAATAGGTGTATCGCCGTTAAATCAGCTACCTACCATCGGTTTTACAGCAACAACCAAAGTTAAACGCTCCGATTTTGGCATAACAGCTTACTTGCCCGGTTTAGCGGATGACGTTAGTTTAGAAATTCAAGGTGAAGCCACCTTAAAGAAATAAAACATGGAACTAAACAATACTGCGCAAAGATATGGGCTGATTTCACAGCTCTTTCATTGGGTGATGGCCTTATTGGTGATTGGGCTTATCGTCATCGGGTTATACATGGTTCGTTTGCCTATTAACGCGTGGAAACTGAAGCTCTATGGCTTGCATAAAGAATGGGGTGTATTGGTTTTGATGATGGTTGCTTTAAGATTGTTATGGCGCTTTACGCAAATATCCCCTGAATATCCTCTTCACATGCCGCTTTGGCAAAAGCTGGCTGCTAAAAGTGTTCATGTTGCTTTTTATTTCTTTTTGTTTGCTTTACCCATATCGGGTTGGATGCTTTCTAGCGCCTCAGGGTTACCCGTTTCCTTTTTTGGTTTATTTGTGATGCCTGATCTGGTTGGCCCCAATCAAGCATTAAGAGAATTACTTACGCAAGTACACAAATGGTTAGGATATGGCTTAATTGCTGCCCTTGGTGCACATGTGGGAGCAGCCTTGCAACATCATTTTATACATAAAGACGATATTCTTCGGAGGATGTTACCGTGAAAAAACAACTATTTTGCTGTATCTTAGCTTTTGGCACTTGGCAAAGCCAAGTGGCTATTGCCAATATTCCAAGTTGGCAAATTGATTCTGCAGGAAGTACGATTAAATTTACTGGCACCCAAAATAATGCACCAGTATCAGGAGAATTTAAGAAATTTGAAGGTGATATTAAGTTCGACACCAAAAATCTGAAAGAGAGTAAAGTAAAACTCAATATTGATATGAATTCCGTCTCTGCAGGTTTTGCTGAACTGGCTACCATGCTCAAAACGGCGGATTGGTTTGATACTATTCATTTTCCGCAGGCCTCTTTTGAATCTTCAGAAATAACGGCAGATAACAAGGGATATCAAGTCAAAGGGCAATTAAAAGTCCGAGATAAAACAGAGCCGGTGACAGTGGATGTAGTGGTAGATGAAAGCGCCCCGAATAAAATGAAACTGCATGGACACGCAAAAATTTCAAGGCTCACTTTAGGTGTGGGGCAGGGTGAATGGGCAAACCCTTCTGAAGTAAAAGATGAAGTTACTGTTCATTTTAATTTAGAATTGAAACAATAATTAAGTACTAAAGGATTACATCATGAAAGCAAAGTTATGGATATTGATGGGCTGTTTATGTGCAGCGCAGGCAAGTGCGGCGCTTAAATCGCAAACAGTTGAATATAGCGCCGATGGTGCTCCCATGGAAGGCTATATTGCTTATGATGATGCTGCCACATCAAAGCAGCCTGGCATTTTAATTGTGCCAGATTGGATGGGCGTTTCACAATTTGCCAAAGATAAAGCAGATCTCTTAGCTAAAGAAGGGTATGTCGCCTTTGTGGTAGATGTTTATGGCAAAGGGGTGAGACCTAAAGATAATAATGAAGCCGGCAAATTAGCCACGCACTATAAATCCGATAGACCTTTATTTCGTACGCGCATGAAGGCAGCTTTGGATGAATTTACCCACCACAAAGAAGTGAACCCTCAAAAAATTATGGTGATGGGTTATTGTTTTGGTGGTACAGGCGCTTTGGAACTAGCCAGAAGTGGCGCGAACGTTGTTGGCACAGCAACATTCCATGGTGGCCTCTCTTCACCTACACCCCAGGATGCCAAAAACATTAAAGGGCCAGTATTGGTCATGCATGGGGCAGATGATCCTAATGTCCCTCCTAAAGAAGTGGCAGCTTTTAAAGAAGAAATGAAAAATGCTAAAGTTAAATTAACTTTTATCGCCTATCCTGGTGCGGTGCATGCTTTTACCAATCCTGCCGCCGGTAATGATAATAGTAAAGGCGCAGCCTATAACAAAGAAGCGGATCAAAAGTCTTGGCAAGCCTTTGAAAAATTTTTAAAATCTCTCTTCTAAACTAGAAGTTAATTCATCATTCTTACATTTGAATACAGCCATGATTTAAAAAATCATGGCTGCACATTTTTGCACCTTGTACTCTGACTCATTTCTTGAAATAGTAAACATACAACAACACACAAAAGGAGATGCACCATGGCATTGAGTGGTGTAGAAAAGGCACGTTACGCAGAGCTGGCTAATGATATTTTGAACAAAATCGTCATCACGGGGCGGCGCGGTTTCGCCTTGGTGATAACTGCTTTAAAAAAAGTAGTTCTAAATAAACCCACCCAGCCACCAGCGCAGCGCATTCCTGAAGCGATTTTGTCTAGGGCTCAACAACTAAAAGATCTCTTAAGTGAAGCGAGTATGTGGATCCCAATGGAAAGAAAAAAGCGTGCCAATCCTCGTTACCGAAAACAAATATATGAAAAGCGCCATGCTTTTGAACGTTTGGTGCAAAGCGTGGTCAGAAATAAAATTAAAGACTTACGTTTTATGCCTCTTGCTCAAAGAAAGGAACTTATTCAAGGTGACTGCCAAAAATTAAAGCAGCAAACAGATATGGCGCAAGCGCGTGCTAATTTAGAACGAAGAAGGCTCGAGATGCAAGCCAAAGATACGCTTACTAAAGAAGAGCGAGAGAAGCGCGATGCTGAGCAAGAACAGCATACTTTGGAAAGAATACAATGGCGCATACAATTATCAGAGCCTATGGAGGTCGAAGGTGGTGAAAACATGCAATTAAGCATGAATGAAGTAGGCCGGATTGCCCATTTAATTGATTCAGATAAATACCCTGAACAGCAAGCAATGCAATTAACCCAAAGCTTTTATCTTGCCAAATGGTTAGGTAGTGAAGCAATTTATGCATTAATAGTTCAGGGCAAATTGGTTGCAACAATAGATAAACATTTAACCTTATTAACCAATCCTACGGATAATCAGATGCGGCGTTTAACTTGTTTAGCGCCATTTATTGCCCGCGAGATGATAAGCGTTAATGATGCCTTGGAAACATTTATGGATGAGCATTGCTACACATTGCTGGATAATCCAGACTTTCAAGAAAGAACCAAAACACTGGCCTTTAACGATACGGATAAAGCTATTTTGGAAATGATGGGGATAGTTTTACCTAGGAGAGCTGAATTACGGGCCAGTAAGTAATTCATAGAGAATAAGGCGAATATACACTCACTGAACTATTACCTCTTTATGTTGTCTTAATTGTAAGCGCCATATTGAGGTAATGGTTATGGTTAAGAGCCTACCCCCTGCTTCTGTTATAAATTCTGTTACCGTTACTACCTGGGGAACAAGCCTGGATGGTGGTAATGGCATGGCACACTATCTTGAGAGTAATTTGTTGGGCGGTAATGTGGGGCATGCTTCAATTACAGTCACCTTTTTGGCGGATGAAGCAGGTAGAAAATTAGTTGAAAAATATTGCTTGCAAGACCCACCTATTCCTTTCCAGCGTGTCCTTCAAACCGGTTATGATGCCAACGGCAATGTCGTAAAAAATGAAGTTTATCAAGTGTATTTTAGTTGGTGGCCAAAAGAAAAAACAGATAAAGGTGAGCGCTCAGAGTTTGCGCTTTCTGAAAATGTGAATGAAGACAGTGACGCTGAACGTGCTGGGGTGGATGTAGGTGCTATGGAACCGTCTATACAGACGGAGCTTGGCCTTGAGCAGGAGGAACGAAATGCTTACGGAAGAGTGGGCGCTCGTAAAATGAAGTTAGGTGTGCATGAAATAAGACATGAAAATCGTGGGGATTTAAGCGAGCAACAAAAAAGTATTTTAAAAAAACAAAGCAAACTTCATGCGCTTCAAAGAAATATCGAGGTTTTAGAGCTGATTAAGAAAAAATTAAAAGAGAAGTTTGGGGAAGATAGGATCAAATTAGATGTAACTTTGATTAAGTTGTTAAATAAAGCATTTCCGGATTGGAAAGAAGCAATTGGTAAAAACAAAGAAGAGCATGTTGAAGAACTTTCAGAAAGAGAGGCTTTTTCATTAAAAGATAAAGTAGAAAGACAGATTGAAGAAAGTGATAATAAAAGCCATGAGCAAGAAACAGAACTTGAAAAGATGCGAGGTGAGTTAAACGCTGAAAAACCCTCAAAAGAGGATCTTTCTAGATCACAAGATTTAGATGTTTTTATGCGCGAACATAAAGCAGATCCAGATATATATAGTAAAGCAAAAAAAGAAGGGTTCACTGAAAAAGAATGTTTAGCCCATAGGCTCAAAATGATAGATAAGGACATGGATATATTAAAAAACATCAAAGAATACTTACAGGCTAATGTGACTATAGATAGTCAAGAAGTAGCACAAAGAGTTTATAAAAGACTTACTCATGAAACTTGGAAACCGTATTTGCCACCGGAATATCAAAAAATGACTATAGAACAAATGCTAGAGCAATGGCACGAAATCCGTATAGAGATATTGTCCTATGTGAAGCAACAATCAGATGAACTTGAAAATTTAAAAAATAAAGAGCGTGCGCTTTCAACCCTTACTTCCGATTTCGCTAAAGGCAATAATGAAGAATTTGTTACCAGAGGAAGGCCACCCGGTAATATTATCGAGCTACCTGTAGCAAGCCTTACAGAGCAAGATGAGCGTGAAAATGCCGAAAAAGGTAAAGATGCAAGACTAGGATTAAACATTGAGAGAATGCTACAAAAAATGCGCGAAATCGCAACAGAAGGCTCGCAATTTGATTTGGTTGTCCGAAATTGTTCTTATACCACAGGGGGCATTTTAGCAGCGGGCGCAAGCAAAGAACATCAAGTGTATTTTAAGCAAAAAGCGTGGGGTGGTTTTGGTAACCCACAGGAAGTTTTAAACGGCGCCATGCAATATCAAGATAGTCTAATTTTAAGAAAAGGTAAAAAATCCACAGCCGAACAAATAAGCAGATTTAACCCCTTGAATGCGGTTACTTGGGCGGGGGGGAAATTATTAAGAAATACACAAGATCCTTCAACATCACTTGCCACAAAAGTAGCAAGCGGAATTGGCCTTGTGCCAGTAGCCTTAGTGGCAGGTGCTGGGCAAACTATAAAAGGGATAGTTACGCCTAAAAATACTTTTAATAAATCTGTCAAATTTATTAATTATGCAAGAAAAAATGATTCGATTTTACTCAAAGTACTCATTGCACCGGTAGCGGTAGTGACTGCATTGACGGCTGTGCCTGCGGTCATTCAAATGGGGGTAGAAGGGGCTGCAAAAACACAAAAAGTAATAAAGAAAGAAAATCCAAAAGAGATATCCCCTTCTGATGAGCCTAGGCAACAGGTAACGGTAACCGAAAATCCCCTCTGGTTACAACCACCGATAACAACGGCTTATACTGAATCCTTGAATAACCATTCGCTGCCTAAAGCGCGATCTTCTGAGGGGAAAACGCAAGAGGACAAGGCCCATGAAAAAAGCAAAGTTTCAGGGCCTTGAGCAAAGCAATTATTTTTTAGCAGGTTTAGCCACTTTTACTTTAAGATCAGATTTAACGTCATGAACGCCTTCAACGCCTTTAGCAATTTTAACCGCATTGTCAGCATCGGCTTGGCTGGACACTTTACCGCTTAATGTTACTACACCTTTTTTGGTTTTAACATGTACTCCCATAGCGGAAATTTTTTCTTTACCAAATAATTTTTCTTTAATGAAAGCTTCTTTCACTTTGGCGGTGATGTCTGAATCGGAAAGATATTGTTTAACTTCTTTAACATCCTTTTTAACAGCAGATTCCTCTTTTTTAACAGTAGATTCAGCAGGCTTTTTACTATCTGTGCTTGGGCTTGATGAGCTAACCACGCCTGCCAATGTAGAGCCAGCAAATGCTAATGACAAAACACATACTGCTAATTTTATTGATTTCATGATATCCATCCTTTTACGTTAACTTAGGCCTTTGAAAACGCTGCGCTGTAAAATTTTTCAGTTTTATAAATAAAAAACGATAAGACTTTACATTAGTCTTATCGTCATTTAGGCAAAACAGATTAATTAGTAATCATCGTAATAGCGATTGCCGTATTTAGCGTTATCATAAAGCAGGCCACCGAGCATACCCACACCAGCGCCAATAAGCGCACCTGTGCCTGCACCATGGGAACTTGCAGCAGCACCAATTAGCGCACCAGCACCGGCACCAAGTGCTGCACCACCGAGCATATTCTGTTCGGTATGGTTCATGTTATCGCAACCAACAAGCAATAATAGTGCTATTACTGGGATAACTTTAGTATGCGTTTTCATGCACGACTCCTTAAGAACTGAAAATTTATCAGTAAAACCAAATCTACGTTCTTGGCACTCGAAGAAAAAACATAGATAGGTATCACTTGAAAGGCAAAATCTTTTTTTAATCGTGGGCAATATTCATTTATCTAGTTGATCTGCACTTTAATTTATTGAAGTATCCCCTATTTAATTGCTAGACAGATAACCAACTTATACACAAATGCAGGTATTAAATACTTACATGCTTAATTTGTATGACTTCATTGAGTTATTTGCTGGCATCGTGGGCTTGCTTTGGGTACTATGATGAATTGCATTTTTGCATGCAATTCATCTATCCCATTCAGAAAGTTAAAGAGGCCTCTAGCCATGCCGCGGTTGTTAAAAAATAAATATGTAGGTGTCATTCTTATTGTTGGTGCATTATTTTTTACCTATCGGCATTTTGCTGCAAATAGCGCCAATAATGCCCAAGGGCATTTTGGCCAAGCCATGCCAGTCAGTGTGGCGCAAGTCATTGAGCGTGATGTACAAAAGTGGAATGAGTTTTCTGGTCGCTTAGTGGCAAGAGAACATGTAGAAATACGCCCCCGTATCGCCGGGACAATTGATGCTATTCACTATAAAAGTGGTGCGCTCATTAATAAAGGGGATCTGTTATTCACTATAGACCCACGACCCTTTGAAGCAGAATATTCTAAAGCACAAGGTGCTTTTAGTTCGGCACAAGCTCAATTGACGTTAACTACCAGTGAATTTGAGCGCGCACAGCGTTTAATTAAAGATAAAGTTATATCGCAAAGCGAATATGATACGCGTAAAAATGCATTGAATGTGAATCAAGCACTCTTCAAAAGTGCCAAAGCAGCTTTAGAAACGGCGAAAATTAATTTAGATTACACGCAAATTCGCTCGCCAATACAAGGCATTATTAGTCGTCCTGAAATTACGGTTGGTAACTTAGTAGAACCAGGGACACGCATTTTGACGACAGTGGTTTCACATTCACCTATTTATGCGGATTTTGAAATTGATGAACAAGCGTTTTTGGAATACACCAAAGCAAACAAACTTAATCATCAAGCGATAAATCATATTCCCGTTAAAATGGGTTTGGCGAATGAAAGTGGCACGCCGCATATTGGTTTTATTGAATCTTTTGATAATCAGTTAAACAGTGCATCAGGCACCATTAGAGTTCGTGCGGTATTTAAAAATGAGAATGGCACATTACTGCCTGGGTTATTTGCCAGAATCAATCTTGGCGAGGCAGCTAAAGCCAATGTTTTACTCATTACCGACCGAGCTGTAGGAACAGATCAAAACAAAAAATTTGTCCTTGTTGTAGGCGACGATAATAAAGTGAATTATCGCGAAGTAAAATTAGGGCCCGTAGTACAAGGGTTACGTGTGGTTCAAAGCGGATTACAAAAAGGTGAAAAAATAGTTGTTAATGGCTTGCAGCGTGCAAGACCGGGCAGCGAGGTAATCCCCGAGATTGTTCCCATGGATACCACAGCAAGTACGACGCGTCCTCTTAAGGAAAATGCATGAATATCTCTCGATTTTTTATAGATAGGCCGATATTTGCCGGCGTTTTGTCTTTGCTTATTTTTTTAGCAGGATTTATTTCCCTATGGCAGTTGCCTATTTCTGAATACCCAGAAGTGGTTCCGCCTTCTGTGGTTGTTAGGGCAAACTTCCCTGGCGCAAACCCTAAAACCATTGCAGAAACGGTTGCGGCTCCCTTAGAACAGCAAATTAATGGTGTTGAAGACATGCTTTACATGTTTTCACAAGGTACGTCTGATGGGCAGATGACCCTCACCGTTACGTTTAAAATTGGAACGGATCCCGATAAAGCACAGCAATTGGTACAAAACAGAGTAAATCAAGCTTTGCCGCGTTTACCTGATGTTGTGCGTCAGTTTGGCGTTACTGCGGTGAAAAGCTCTGCTGATCTCACCATGGTGGTACATGTCTTATCGCCTAATGGCCGCTACGATATGCTCTATTTAGGTAATTTTGCCACCTTAAATATTAAAGACAGATTAAGACGTTTACCTGGCGTTGGGCAGGTAGAAATTTTTGGTGGTAGTGATTACGCCATGAGAGTCTGGTTAGATCCGGATAAAATTGCCTCACGTGGTTTGCAAGCCAGTGATGTGGTTCATGCCATACGTGAGCAAAATGTGCAAGTTGCTGCAGGTGTGATTGGCTCAGCGCCTTCGTTACCTGGGCTTGATCTGCAATTAAATATCAATACTAAAGGTAGGTTGCAATCTGAAGAAGAATTTGCCGACATTATTATTAAGACATCGCAAGATGGTGCCATTACTCGCCTTAAAGACGTGGCCCGGATTGAATTAGGTGGCTCGCATTATTTATTGCGCTCTATGTTAGATAATAAGCCAGCGGTTGCCTTGGGTATTTTTCAGGCCTCAGGCTCAAATACCATTGAAGTGTCTAATAATGTACGTAAAGCGATGGAAGAGCTTAAGCGCGATTTCCCAGAAGATATCGACTATTCCATCATTTATGACCCGACCATCTTTGTTAAAGATTCTATCAAGGCCGTTGTTACCACTTTATTTGAAGCGGTAGCCTTAGTAGTGTTGGTGGTGATCCTCTTTTTACAGACTTGGCGAGCTTCCATTATTCCTTTGTTGGCGGTACCCGTTTCCATTGTGGGTACGTTTGCGCTGATGTTGCCCTTTGGGTTTTCTATCAATGCTCTATCGTTGTTTGGTCTCGTACTCGCCATCGGTATTGTGGTCGATGATGCCATCGTCGTCGTAGAAAACGTTGAGCGAAATATTGAAGACGGTCTTTCACCCAGAGATGCTGCCTATCAAGCGATGCGCGAAGTGAGTGGCCCAATTATTGCGATTGGCTTAACCTTAATTGCGGTATTTGTACCCATTGCTTTTGTAAGCGGATTGAATGGCATGTTTTATAGGCAATTTGCCCTTACCATTGCTATTTCAACAGTAATTTCAGCGATTAACTCGCTGACCTTAAGCCCGGCAATGGCAGCAATACTCTTAAAAGGCCATGATGCGCCCAAAGATAGATTAACGCGCTTTATGGACAAGAATTTGGGTTGGCTATTTAGGCCGTTTAATCATTATTTTAAAGTCGGTGCAGAGCGCTACCAAGGTAAAGTGGCTAGCATTTTAAATCGCAAGGCACTGGCTATGGGGATTTACCTTCTGTTAATAGGCTGTACGGTATTTATATTTAAACAAGTGCCTACAGGCTATATTCCTGCGCAAGATAAAAACTACTTGATTGGTTTTGCACAGTTACCCGATGGTGCCTCTTTAGACAGGACTGATGAAGTTATTCAGCGCATGTCTGATATTGTGTTAAAAACGCCTGGGGTGGAGCATGCGGTTGAGTTTGTTGGGCTTTCGATTAATGGTTTTACTATCAGCTCTAATGCGGGCATCGTGTTTGTGACTTTAAAACCGTTTAAAGAAAGAGAGCTTCCTGCGCAAATGATAGCCCAACAGTTAAATGCGCAATTTGGTGCTATTCAAGATGCCTTTGTGATGTTATTGCCACCGCCTCCTATTTTAGGGTTAGGTACCACGGGTGGTTTTAAACTACAAATCGAAGATAGAGACGAGTTAGGTGATGAAGCGCTGTATCAGGCGATTCAGGCTATTCAAGGACAAGCTTGGCAAAACCCTGCACTTGCAGGCGTGTTTAGCGGTTATCAAATCAATGTACCGCAGCTTTACGTGGATATTGATAGAACTAAAGCCAAACAGCTTGGGATCCCAGTTTCTTCTATTTTTGAAACCATGCAAATTTATTTGGGCTCGTTGTATGTGAACGACTTTAATAAATTTGGCAGAACATATCAGGTGATAGCACAAGCAGATGCTCCCTTTAGAGCGCGTGCTGAAGATATCACTAAATTAAAAGTGCGCAGTGCCACTGGGGAAATGGTTCCTTTAGGCAGCTTGTTACAAGTCACTCAGAGTTATGGCCCTGAGCGCGCGATGCGTTATAACGGCTATCGCACAGCAGATATCAATGGTGGACCAGCGCCTGGCGTTTCTTCTGGTCAAGCACAAGCAATCATTACGGATATTGTGAACAAAACCTTACCTAAAGGCATGAGTTATGAATGGACAGAGTTGACGTATCAACAAATATTAGCCGGTGACACCGGGATGTTTGTGTTTATTCTCTGTGTTCTACTCGTCTTTTTAGTACTGGCAGCACAGTATGAAAGTTTAACACTGCCCTTGGCGGTGATTTTGATTGTGCCTATGTGCTTGTTGTGCGCCATTGCCGCTGTTTGGTTCTCTGGAGGTGATAATAATATTTTCACCCAGATTGCTTTAATTGTATTAGTGGGCCTTGCTTGTAAGAACGCTATTTTGATTGTGGAATTTGCTCGCGAGCTTGAACTTGAAGGTAAAACGCCAGTGCAAGCAGCATTAGAAAGTGTGCGTTTAAGATTACGCCCAATTTTAATGACTTCCTTTGCGTTCATTATGGGCGTGGTACCGTTGGTAACTTCAACGGGTGCAGGCGCTGAAATGCGTCATGCCATGGGGATTGCCGTTTTTTATGGCATGTTAGGTGTTACCTTTTTTGGTTTATTCTTAACCCCCGTGTTTTATGTGATATTGCGCACCTTAGCTGGCAAGCGCTTAACATCAGCACATGTCCCGGCTATCCATTCGCAAGATCCTTCTCAAGATCTGCCACATTCCACACCAACTCCTAAATAGTGTGAAAATATCAGTAGTAGTTATGTTAAATTCTGACATAACTACTACCCCAGAAGCTTTTATGTCACCACGAGAAATCATATAATGCTAGCTCTATATATTTCAAAGTAGTAGGTAGTATGTATGAAAGAACTTTCATGTCATGAAATTGAGCAAGTTTCAGGCGGTATTGGTTTCACATTTTTTTTAGCTGTTCTCTCTGGCGCCACAGGTGGTAGTCGTGCAAATACAACGATACTTGATGGCATGTGGTGGGGCACTGTTGGTTTTGTGGCCGGCTTACCTTTCATGGGCGTGGGTGCATTAGTCTTAGGTCCGCTTGGATTTATGGGTGGTGTCATTGAAGGTTTTGCTGGTCACGTTATTGGTTCACTTTTTCACAATGAGCCAAAAGTGATTTACGTGCAGCAGCCTGTTAACCAAAATATTAATTAATATCCTTTGAGCATGGCGTTTCTATGGAAGAAGAAGTGCGACAAATTATCTCTCAAGCAGTTTGCGCAAGCACCGCAGCCAACCAAACGCGCTTGCTTAAGATAGGGATTTCATTCTCATCCGCTTACCCCCTTTGAACGACTTTTGAAGGGGGTGACTCAAGCATTCAGATAAGCATCAAAAAACTTTATTGCTATTTTCGAAGCATGCTTTTTATCAGCATTAGTCAAAATAATTATGCCCACATCATCTGGCATAAACCCCATAAAATTTCTAAACCCTTTTAAATGCCCTTGATGATAGATCACTTTTTGATTGGCATAGTTCATCGAATGCCAGCCTAGCCCATAGTAAGTGTCTTTCACCCGCCCTTTGCGGGCTTCAGAAATCATCACTGCTTTATTGTTTTTAACAAAAGGTTTGGTTAGCTCTGCCAGGGTGCTTTTGGAAACCACCGTGGAAGGTTTACCAAGGTAGAGTTGTAAAAAAGGCACCATATCTTGTACTGAGGCATTTACTCCACCTGCGGCTAGAAAAGAATAATAGGCATGAGAATATTGTGGGGCAGGAATATATTTTCCTCTGCCATTAGGCACATGAGGGTAAGCTTTGTCATTAGATAACAATAAAGCTTGATAACCCACGCAAGCGTTTTTCATCCCCAGTGGAATAAAGAGATTATCTTTCATGGTTTGAGGAAAAGATTTACCTGAAGCACTACAAATAACATCTTCTACGACGCCATACATGGCGTTGTGGTAAGCAAATTGTTTACCTGGTGCGGCAACTTGTCGTGCTTTTTGTAATTTGGCAATGATATTTTCTCTAGGTACCTTGTTTTCAATTAAATCATTAAAGCCTCCAACAGGTACACCTGAGCTATGGCTCACCAAATGACAGATCCTAACGGGAGGGCGATTTTTGCGTTCTTGGAAGTTAGGCAGATATTCACTTACTGGATCATCAAAAGAAACTTTGTTTTGCTCTTTTAAAACACCAAGCAAAGTGGCACAAACTGGTTTAGAAAGAGAAGCAATTTGAAATAAGGTTGTGGGGGTGACTTTATCTTTGCCTCCCATTTTTTTAACGCCAAAACCTTTAAGATAATAAACCTTATCTTTAGAGACCACGGCCACGGCAACGCCGGGGATCCCATTTGCTTTCATGATGTCTTGAATACTTTTTTCGAATTTGGGTAATGCTTTTTGAATAGCTTCATCTCGGGTAGCATTACTTTTAGCTTGCACAGTGGTGTAAAACAGAACAAGGCATATAATTTTTATTATGTTGGTTACTTTAACCACTTTGATTCCTTAATATTCAAAAGCATCCGATCCCTCTGATTTTACACATAATAATGCAAGATAACTTGGTTTACAATCTAACAGATCTTTTCCAAATTAATCTTAGTTGTCTTTATCCTGCTTCTTCAGTAAATCCCGGATTTCAGTGAGCAGTTGCACTTCTGCTGAGGGTGGCGCAACGACTTGCTCCTTCTTTTTTTGAAACGACATTATTAATTTAACTGCCAAAAATATAGCAAAGGCGATAATGGTAAAATCAATAATGGATTGCAAAAAAGCGCCCCACTTCACAACGGCTTGTCCTAAGGTAAAAGTTTTACCAGATACATCAATGCCACCTAGCAAGACACCAATTAAGGGCATGATGATCCCTTCAACCAATGAAGAGATTATTTTACCGAAGGCTGCGCCAATGACGACGGCAACGGCTAAATCAATTACATTTCCTTTCATTGCAAAGGCTTTAAACTCGCTTAAAAAACTCATGGCACACTCCTTAATTTTTATATGCTTGTAGGACAATAAAAAAGAAAGGCAAGTTCCTTTGAAAAAAGTTAAGCGTAGTTACACGACTTTTTAATCGTTGGGGATAAGAAGACTAATGGCAATACCAATCATCATGAAGCCCATAAGGGTATCTAATATTTGCCAAGCACGCGGGTTTCTAAACAGAGGGCTTAATTTGCTAGCGCCATAGGTGAGACTAAAAAACCAACAAAAAGAAGCAGATACCGCGCCAATCATAAAGGGGATATGTTCAGGATCTGGTCTTTCGCCTCCCACAGTACCTAATAACAAAAAGGTATCAATGTAGGTATGCGGATTCAAAAATGTAAAACCTAAAAGTGCAATAAAAGTGGCAAGTTTTGATCCTTTAGTTTTACTTTCAAGATCAGCCACCATCACATGGGGGTGAAATACTTGATAAAAAGAACGTAACCCATAACAGAATAAAAACAAGGCGCCACCCCAGCGCATATAATCTGCAATTTTAGGCAATTCATCAAATAACTCAGCAATTCCTGTTACGCCAAGCACAATTAAAAAAGCATCACTAATGGAACAGGTTATAGCACACAGGAACAAATGTTCCTTTTTTAACCCTTGTTTAAGTAAAAAGGCATTTTGTGCACCAATGGCCATAATAAGGCCTGCGCCTACAAAAAAACCTTCTATAACTGGGGTGATTAATTCATGCATGGAATAAGTTGATACTTTGATATAAATAACGTTAAAACTTAGCATAGTATATTGAATAAGGAAAGGTCTCATGAAAGCAATACGCATCACACATACAGGAGATGCCAGTGTATTATCCTACCAAGAGGTGCCTATTCCTGTGCCTGGCAAAGGTGAGGCTTTAGTTAAATTAAAAGCAGCTGGGTTAAATTTTATTGATATTTATATCAGAACGGGTCGCTATGCGCGCCCACTGCCATTTATCCCGGGCCTAGAAGGTGCTGGTATTGTTGAAAGTATTGGAGAAGAGGTTACTGAAGTTAAAGTAGGCGATAGAGTTGCCTATACGGGTACCATGGGCTCTTATGCTGAATTTAATGTTGTTAAAGCAAGTGATCTTATTTTACTGCCAAAAGAATTGAGCTTTGAACAAGGCGCAGCTTTTCCCTTACAAGGGATGACAGCGCATTATTTGATACACGAATATTATCCCATCAAAAAAGGGACAAAAGTATTAGTACATGCTGCTGCCGGCGGGGTGGGCCTTCTATTGGTGCAATGGCTTAACCATCTTGGCGCAACGGTGATTGGTACGGTATCAACGCCCGAAAAAGCAAACATTGCTAAAGCAGCTGGTGCTCACTATGTTATTAATTACAACGAAGAAGATTTTGTAGCAAAAGCACAAGAATATACTCAAGGGATAGGCCCAGACTATATTATTGATGGAGTTGGTAAAAGCACATTTACTAAAAATCTTGATGCTATACGGATGCAAGGACATATTTGCTTATTTGGATCCGCAAGTGGTCCGGCAGATCCCTTGTTACCTAATTCTTTACAAGCGAAATGCTTAACCATCAGTGGTGGTTCTTTATTTTATTTTATGAGTACACGCACGCAATTAGTTCAAAGAGCAAATGCGGTCATCAACGGCATTCGGGAAGGGTGGTTGAAATTACGAATCGATCATGTTTTTGCCTTAAATGAGGCAGCCGATGCCCAGCGTATGTTAGAGGGTAGGAAAACGGTGGGTAAGGTAATTTTAAAAATAGGAGAGTGACATACCCTTAGTTTTTAGGAACATGATGCAAAATCTGGCTTAAGAACTGTTTAGTGCGCTCTTCTTTTGGGTTATCAAAGAAATTATTGGGGGTATTACTCTCGATAATTTCACCCTTATCCATAAATACTACTTGATCGGCGATTCTTCTGGCAAATGCCATTTCATGTGTCACGCAAATCATGGTCATGCCTTGCTCAGCCAACGATATCATGACTTCTAATACTTCTTTGATCATTTCTGGATCTAAGGCGCTGGTCGGCTCATCAAACAACATCACACAGGGTTGCATGCATAAACTTCGGGCAATAGCGGCCCGTTGTTGTTGGCCGCCTGAAAGCATTGCAGGATATTTTTTGGCTTGATCAGCAATTTTAACGGCATTTAAATAATGCATTGCCAGCTCTTTTGCTTTTGTTTTGGGAATTTTCTTTACCCACATGGGTGCTAAAATCAGATTTTCTAAAATGGTGAGATGATTAAATAAGTTAAACTGTTGGAAAACCATACCTACAGATTGGCGAATTGTGCTAAGAGTTTTAAGGTTATCACTTAAGGTTGTGCCTTTTACCTTAATGAGGCCTTCTTGATGCGATTCTAAACCGTTGATACAACGAATAAGCGTTGATTTTCCAGAGCCAGAAGGTCCACAAATCACAATTCGTTGGCCCTGGTTTACACACAAATTAATATCTTTTAGTGCTTGAAACGGTCCATACCATTTTGAAAGATGATCTATTTCTACTATCTTTATCATTCAATCCTCAATTTTTTCTCTAGGTGGCTGCTATAAAGAGAGATGCCAAAACAGAAAATCCAATATACGATAGCGCAAAATAGATAAGCTTCAAGCGCAGTTCCTAACCATTGGGGTGAGGTGGTTGCTAATTGTACAATCCCTAAAAAATCATAGATCCCAATAATGAGCACTAAGGTGGTATCTTTAAAAAGGCCAATAAAGTTATTCACTAAGCCAGGTATAACAGCGCGAAAGGTTTGCGGGAGAATAATTAAGCTAATTTTTTGCCAATAGGAAAACCCTAATGCACCAGCTGCTTCATATTGCCCTTTGGGAATGCTATTAAGCCCCCCGCGCAAGACTTCGGCTAGGTAAGCTGCTTGAAAGCACATCATACCTACAAAGGCTCTTAATAGTTTATCAACCACAATTTCTTGAGGTAACAATAAGGGGAGCATCACTGACGCCATAAAAAGAATAGAAATTAAAGGGACCCCACGGATGACTTCTATAAATAAAATACAACAACTTTTAATGACAATAAAAGATGAATTTCTGCCCAGCGCTAATAAAATGGCGAGTGGTAAGGCGCCAATGATGCATCCAATGGTTAAAAAGAGCGTTAAGAAGAGTCCACCCCATAAACTGGTAGAAACAGGTTTTAAGAAAATGCCACCTTTTAGAACCAGTAATATAGCAAGAGCAAGAATCAAACTGGATACAAAGCGATAAACTGCTCTTTTATTGAAATTAAAATTGATGATCCCCGCCACCAATAAAACAAAGGCAAAATTGATGCGCCAATATTCAGTTTCTGGGTAAAAACCATATATAAATTGATGCCATCTTGCGCTAATCATGGCAAAGCATGCCCCATTTGGATTGCAATCTAGTGTTGAACTCCCTTGCCAAGTCGCATTAATGATGGCCCAGTCAATAAAATGGCGCAAAGCAATCCATAGGATAAGAGCAATTGACAAAGTGAGGATAAAATTGGTAATGGAGCCAAAAAAATGCTGACGTAAGTACGCGAATAATTTCATTTTTTGCCCCATAATGTTGCGCGCTCGTAAGTGAGCATCATTAAAGAGATCAGCACGCTGATAAATAAATAAACCGCCATTGTCATTGCGATTATCTCAATGGCCTGTCCGGTTTGATTGAGTGCGGTGCCTGCAAAAATGGAGACAAGATCGGGGTAAGCAATAGCGGTGGCAAGTGAAGAATTTTTTATTAAATTTAAATATTGATTTGTCAAAGGCGGCAATATGACTTTTAAACTTTGAGGAATAATAATTAAACGTAAAGTTTGCCATTTACTAAACCCTAAAGCGGTGGCTGCTTCCCATTGTCCTTTGGGAACTGATAACAGCCCCATACGCACAACTTCACTGATGTAAGCGGCGGTAAAAAAAGTGAGGGCCAATAACAGAGCAAGAAATTCAGGTAATAAATTGATGCCGCCTTCAAAATTAAAACGGCCTAACGTTGGCATTTCCCATTGCAAGCTACGGATAAACAAGCCAATAAAAACAGCAGCGGCAAAGTAAAACCCAATGCTCATAAAATAATAAAAAGTCACATTTTTGCCAAGTTGAAAACAAGTTTTTCTATTCAAATATAAACTAAAAAAACCAGCGCAAAGAAAAGCGAAAAAAATAACCAACAGCCCTAATGAGTCAAAAGTTGTAATCGGTTGTGGTATGTAAATGCCGCGATTGGTAATATAGATGGCATTAAATAAGTCAAGATGATGCAAAGGCAAAGGTGCTGCACGTAAAACAACAAAATACCATATAAATAATTGTAGTAATAACGGAATATTTCTCAGCGTTTGTACATACACTATTGCTAGTGTGCGCAGCAATCGATGCGAAGACACTCTAGCCACGCCAATGAGAACACCTACAATAGTCGCCAACATAATACCTATACCTGAGACCAAGAGAGTGTTGAGCAACCCAACTAGAAATACTCTGAAATAACTACTTTGTTCATCATAGAAAATTAAATGCTGAATAATATTAAATCCAGCAGATTCGCTTAAAAACCCAAAGCCTGTACCAACGTCACGAACAGCTAAGTTTTGTTGTAAAATTCCCCAAATGGTTTTAATACAGAAGAACAAAAGCACTATAAAAAGGCTTTGAAAAAAAAGTGAACGAAATCTTGGGTGATACCAAATCTTAGCAAACATAAGGTTTCCTTACCTTAGGGGTGGAGCATAGAGAATGCCACCTTGAGACCATAAAGCATTTAATCCGCGCTCAATTTTAAGCGGGCTTTTTTGCCCCAAATTGCGCTCAAAAATTTCACCGTAATTGCCAACTTGTAAAATAGCTTGGTATGCCCAGTCATTAGGTAAATTTAATTTTTCACCAAGATTATCTTTTTTGCCTAATAAACGTTGGATGTTGGAATCGCTAGCATTTAATGAAAGTTTAATATTATTTTGCGTGATGCCTAGCTCTTCGGCATTAACTAAAGCAAATAATACCCAACGTATGATGTTGGCCCATGGCTCGTCGCCTTGTCTGACGACTGGGCTTAAGGGCTCTTTGGAAATTCTTTCAGGCAAAATAAAATGATCATGAGGGTTTTTTAATTTTAATTTTTGTGCTGCTAGCGCTGACATATCGGTAGAATACACATCACAGCGCCCAGCTTCATAGGCGCTAAGTGTTTCATCGCTTTTTTCAAAAGTAATAATTTGATATTTTAACTGATGTGCTTTAAAAAAATCGGCTATATTAAGCTCTGTGGTTGTGCCCGTATTAGTGCAAATAATGGCACCATTAAGTTCATTTGCACTTTTAATGCCCGCTGATTTATGAATCATTAAGCCTTGGGCATCGTAATAAATGGTCCCAATAAAATTTAAGCCTAAAGTGGTATCACGTAATAAAGTCCAAGAAGTATTGCGTGAAAGTAAATCGATATCGCCAGATTGCAAGGCTGTAAACCGATCTTTGGCTGATAAAGGAACATAAGAAACTTTATTGGCATCACCGAAGATGGCGCTAGCAACAGCTTTGCAAAAATCGACATCTAGGCCCTGCCATTGACCTTTATCATCTACCGTAGAAAAACCAGTAAGTCCTTGACTGACTCCGCAAATAAGATATCCGCGATGACGCACAGTGGATAAGGTTTCTCCGGGACTATTCTTGATGGCAGCCAGTAAGCTTGAGCTAAAGAGAGTGAGCAAAAGGGCTATTAAAGGAAGAGATCTCATTTTCAAATTAACATCCTTTGTTGATTTGAATAAACTAATGAACTACGCGACTCGCGGATTTTCGTTTTGTGAGCACCATATCTGCTGCTGCACTTGGTGCAATACTATCCTGATTTAATGTTGATTTAAAATGCAAACGTTTAGGTGTTTTGAAGCTAAGTTTTTCTTCTTGGCTTTTAAATGTCTTGAAATGTGTTTCAAGCACCGTAA
The DNA here is from genome assembly GCA_018241965.1 of Pseudomonadota bacterium. GTDB lineage: Bacteria > Pseudomonadota > Gammaproteobacteria > Berkiellales > Berkiellaceae > Berkiella. Next base: position 69,604 of record JAFECS010000003.1, read on the forward strand.
GCCTTCTTTTAAGAGAAGTATTCTCCCTCTCAAGCACAACAATTTTTTCTTCATTCACTTCAATTTTATTATCTAAAGAATCTCGGTCGATGGCATCTTTATAGGTTTTATAAGCGGTGATTGCCGCAATGCCAATCACAATAGGCGTAAATATTATCGGTTCAAAAATAACGCTAGGTAAAATAATATGAAACAAAGGAATGGTAGATAACACGGTTAAACTTGAAAAAATTACCGGGGTTAGTTTTATTGTTGACACAAAAGAACTTAAGGCACTGGCAGAACTTCCTATCCATCCAAACCAAGGGTCCCATCTTTTTAAGCTTTGGCGCATGTTAGAAACGAATAATTTAAAAAAATCAGTAACAAAGTAAAGTACCTGCTTGCAGGGTTCTGATAGTTTACTTATCAAGCTGGTTTGTTTTGACTCTCGTTTATATTTTGGCATTTATAGAATGTTATAGATTAACTTGAGAGTATTTTAACAAACTTATTGTAGATATCAACTAAAACTCCTTCATATATTAAGTAATGCTTGTAATTGCAACAGATAACTCAATTCATCTTAAGTTAGTGTCCAAGGGTCTTACTGTACCTTGACGATCTATAAAACCCTATGCTAGAAGAAGTATATGATGCATAAAAATTACCAAACACCCCTTAAGCGTATTTTTGCTGTTGTGAATACAGTAAATGCCTTTTTTAGCTTCTTTTACTTTTATTTTAGTAATTGGAGCTGGGTGCTTATGCGTATTAAAAACTAGTAACCACCACCCCGGCTCCAAAGGCTGGGGTGATTCTCCTTCAGAGATCTTTCCCAGACCAAGGGGCAACATTGAAGGAGAATGTCATGAAACTTAAACTACTTGCTTTGCTGGGACTTAGCCTCGCTAGTCTTTTGTTATGGTTAAACGAATCACCCAATCAAAGGCCAGCTAATCAAAAAGTAGTGGCCATTACCCAAATTGTTGATCACAGCTCCCTGAATGCGGCCCGCCAAGGCTTGCAAGATGCCTTAACAGAGGCAGGATACCTCGAGAACAAAAATCTTAAAATCATCACTCAAAACCCACAGGGCAATCTTAGTGTGGCGGCGCAAGTTGCTAAATCGCTCAATCAACAACAGGTGGATGCTGTTGTTGCCATTTCAACAACTTCAGCACAAACTGTATTAGCCGCAAATCATAGTCACCATCCCATTGTATTCTCGAGTGTGACTTCCCCGATAGAGGCACAATTAGTGAATAATCTTGCACATCCTGGCGGCGATATTACTGGGACTATGGATTTGGCGCCCCAAGATGAATTAATGGCACTTGTTCATGAAATTCTACCTCATGCAAAAGCTATTGGTGTAATTTACAATCCCGGTGAAGCAAACTCTGTTAAGGGTTTACAAATGATAGAGCTATCCTCTTCCTTAAAGGTGATTAAAGCTCCTATTCTCAGCTCTGCTGATATCACCCAAGCAACCAACAGCATTATTCAACAAGTAGATGCAATTATTTTGCCTACAGATAATACGGTATGGTCTGCTTTAGATAAGCTAATTTTAATTGCTCATCAACATAATGTACCCGTATTAACCAGCGATCCGGATTCTGTGAAAAAAGGTGTTTTATTGGCATTGGGTTATTCGCAATATGATGTGGGTTATGATGCGGGGAAAAAATTGGTACGCATTTTAAATGGGGAAAAGCCGGGGGATATACCTATTTCAGTACCTGAAAGAACATCATTGTATGTGAATGCGACTTCAGCTACAGATCTTAAGATTAAGATCCCCGAACATATTTTATTGCGAGCGCAGATGATATAACACGCTAAAATATTACCCCTTAACATGGGTTAAGGGGTTTATTCAGATCATCATTTTGCAGTAAAATGTCAATTCTATTGGGTTAAGATGTACTTACACTATGCTGCGCTTATTCTTTTTTGTTTTTATTTTGTTTACAAGTTTACCTTGTTTAGCTGCTCAGGCATTATCTAAGCCTAATAAAATACAAAACGTCAATGTTGCTTTAGTTTTAGGTGGCGGTGGTGCTCGCGCGCTGGCACAAGCTGGCGTCATGGATGTGTTAGAAGAAAACAATATTCCTATCGATTTAATCGTTGGCTCAAGTGCAGGGAGTATTATTGGCGCCTTATATGCAGACAACCCAAGTTCACACAATTTACGTCGAAAAGTATTACCTTTAAGAAAATGGGACCTTTTAGATGTTGACTGGTCGGCCGGTGTCAGAATGTTCTGGAATATCACGGGTCCAGTTCAAGGAACAGCACTAAGAGAATTTATTGATAATAATATCAAAGCCAAATCATTTTCAGAGTTAAAGATCCCATTAGTGGTTGTTACCACGGATGTGAATAAAGGAGAAACCTTTGCCATTCAAAGTGGCCCGCTTGGTCCGGCATTACATGCTTCAAGTGCTATTCCCATGCTGTTTGCTCCTGTTGAGCTATATGGCAGGTTGTTAGTGGATGGCGGTGTTTCAAGTCCTGTTCCTGTTGAGATCGCAAAACAATATTCACCAAAAATCACTATTGCAGTTGATATTGGCACAACCCCTAATAATGGTGATGTAAGTTCTGTGGCCCATTTAGGTTATCGTAGTTTACATATTTCCTATTATCAGCTTTCCTATTGGCAAACAAAACAAGCAGATATTGTTATTCATCCCGAAATAGATAAATACAGCATGTTTACTGATAATAATAATGAAGAAATGTATCGCGCGGGAAGAGAAGCAGCGCTTAAGGCGCTGCCGGATATTTTAGCTTTGCTTCATAACAAGAAAGCTTAATTGGAAGCTAAAGCGCCGCTTTGTTGCCAAGTTCCATAAATTGCATGATCTTGATGAGTGACATGCGCCCAATATTGATCTCCATAAGACCAATGCCAATATTGGGCAGGATAGTTTACAAACCCAACTGCACGCAGCGCATCACTCATGATTTCTCGATGGTGCTCAGCAGCTTTTGAAATTTTATAAGAATGAGTGCGGGATAATGAACCATCCATATCTTTTAACCAGTCTTGAGGTTGTATCCCCATGTCAACTGGTTTGCCTTGATCATCAACTAAGTATACTGCTATAGCCCCACCTGTTAATTGCGGTGCAATATTTTCACTTCCATCTAACTTTCTAGCAGGTGCAATCAGACGAGTCGCTTGTGTAAATGTTATTTCATAAGGGGCTAAGGGTTGTTTTTCTTGTATTTGTTGAAAGTGTGTTCTAAAGAGGTATTCTTGTACACCTAATTTACGGTAACCCTCGTATACACATAACTTTAAACCTGGGGGTAATTTGGATTGAGCTTGTTTTAATTTTTCATAAACAGTTTTTCTGATTTTGGTATATTCTTTGTTATTGGGATACAGTGGTGGCTTACCATAAGCAATTTCAGTTTGTTTATTAAGATCAATCATTTCTTCATTGATACATTTAACCGGGATAGAAGTAATAACATCATCGGCTATATAAAGATAATTGTCATAAGCCTGACAACTAAAGCTAATAATAAAGGCGGATAGTATTCCTATTTTTTTCATTTTGCGTTCCTTCAGGTAAAATCCATTAAATTATACGCTTATATCAAAGCCTAGCAACTGGTTTTCTTTTGCTTTTTATTTTGGTAATACTAATGTGTAGTACTTTGATGGTATGTGTTTCAAATTCAATACGTGCAAATAAATGAACCATACCTTTAGGGGTATGTTTAGGAAATAAGTAAATTCCCTTTAACATTTTTATCTTTGCTGCGGCTAATTTGGCAGCGGTTAAATCTTTGGGCAAATAATCATTTAAAAAAAGAAATAGGGATTTAGAAGTTTCTCTGGATAATTTCTTAAGGGTTCGTAATGCATCAGGATGTATAGCGATTTCCCACATGGCAATTATCTTTTTCCTCCTTTGCCATTACTTTCGCGCCGTTGCTGAACCATCTCCCAGGCCTTTCCTATCGGTGTATATTCATTTTCAGTGGTGTGTTTTAAGCGCTGTGCAGCAATATAGAACCCTGCTAGATCTTCCAGAAAATCTTGCACCAGTTCATTAAGGATATAGGCACGGGTTCTGTCTGCGATAACAGCGACTTCATCGAGCTTTTTTAAGGATTTAGTATCAATATCAAAGCTAATTTTCTTGTGTGTTGCCATAGCAAGCTTGCAACCAGAATCCAGGGGAATACATGATAATACTATAGATTATTTTGGGGTAAATTGAGGGTGGCGTATACTTTATAGAGGGTGTGTATACACAGCTTATTTAGGCTTGAAACGGTAGCCACTTTCATGCGTTTCCCCATTCCAGTCTTCAAGCTCGCTAGGTTCGTGCCCCTGACGTACTAAATATTCAAAAACTTCATTCGCTGATTCAGGATCAATTCCAATTAGTCGCCATATTTTGCGAAGTTCAAAAGGAACTTCTGTACCATACATCACATCGGGTACTTGATTGAGGGAAAAGGTATGTAAAAAATAGCGTAAAGCAAAGTCTGTATGCCAGGCATGGCCTGCTCGAATGGCTTCGATTAAGGCATTTAAAGCGCTTTGGTCGTTTTTAGCACTATAATGCGGTGTATAGCATGGTGCATGTTGAAGCATATCCGACTTCCAATCTTTCAAATCTTACAACTAAGCCAAGATGGTAACTTATATTTATTGAAAAAAAAAGCCATTTATCGCTATAAAATGCATATTGTATTTACACGGTTATTAAGAAAATGCTCCCTCTTTTAGTTGTAAAAGAGGGAGAGGTGAAGCTTTAGCGGACGAAACCGTAGCCAAAAGCCATGGTGGGGCGAACAATAACGCGTGGTTGTTGTTGGTAATAATGATAGTGATGAACGCGTGGCGCATATCCATAGGGTGGTGGTGCTACATGGCGTCTGACAACGACTGTTTCATGACGTGGCACTTTACGTACAATCACCCGCTTAGGGCGTTCATAAACATGTTGTTCTACCACAGTAGGGTGCGCATGACGTTTAACAATACGACGTTTCACAATATGTTTAGTTTTGTGTTTTACGGGAGCCTTTTTAACCACAACTTTCTTTTGATTGACCACTTGTGGTTGTTTGGGCTGCGCTACCTTTACAGCAGGCTGTTTAGGTTGAACTTGTTTTTGCACATTATGCTTATAATATTGGTTAGGTGCGCTAAGTACATCAGCGTAGCACACAGGCACACAAGCCATCAGTAAACTAATTATCATCTTTTTCATAAAAACCCCCTTTTGGGTACCTCTACTGGCGCCTATCATAATCTAAGGCAAATCTAAAAAAAAAGGGGCGAAAAAACTATTTTTTAGTAAAAACAGAACAACTACACCTAATTTTAATGCATCAATTAGAAAGCTATCTACTTAGATGACACATTCAATAGCTGCTTTGTTGTGGTAAAAGGCGTTTAGGTTCTGCTGCGCTTTCTTTGGCTTTTGTGATTTGCATTTTTTCGAAGCAAAAAGTGATATTTGCTTTAAACACGCCCATATCTTTAGCTTGTGTGGGTACAAGTATAGGATCACTTGCTTTTGCGTTTAATGCTTTAATGGATTTAGTCGCTGCTTTAAGACGCGAATCAAAATATTGCATTCTTGCAGCTTCAAAATAGGCTAAATTATCTTGCAGTAAATTTTCATAGTTTGGTTTTAGGCCATGTGCACGCGAGCTTGCGCAATTATTGCACATGCTTTTAAGGGCTTCATTTGTCGAAATAGCGCCATCTTCATATTCTTGAATTTGCCGACGAATGCCGGAGGCATCTTCAAACAGCATGGCCATTAACGGTTCAATGGTTTTTGCTGGTGTAGGATTTTCTTTGACAAAATCACCCCAATGTTTACGGATAGTTCCTAAAACAAAGTGATCATTGCCTTTTAATTTCCAACTTTCACAACCTGTGGCCCAACGTAGCAAAAAAGCATAGGCTTTTTCATCTGCCATAAATTCAACAGCTTCTGTATGATGACGCAAATAAGTTAACAAGGGCTCAAAGCTAAAGGCTTGCGGTTTTAAAAATATATAAACATGTCTAGCGCAAGACATGGGGGAAAAGGGGATAAATTGCTTTTTAAAAGCACTTAGGGGGTTATCTTCACTTCCTTGATGATTTAATTCCTTCAAATGTAACACACATAAAGGACCAAGTATCATAGGTTCTCACCTTTATCTTAGGCTAGGATTATTAAATCGGGCTGCATCATACATCAATTGGTTATAAAACGAAATATCACATTTGCGTATAAAGTGTTAGAAGGAATTATATTCAGCTAAAAATATATAGCGTTATAAAATTAAAAAGGTGAGTTTTATTTGTGCGAAAACCGATTAGCAAGCACCCGGGTTAAGAGCGCTTTTTGTGAAGGGGAAAGATTAACGAATTTGACACTATCGTTTAATTTTTGATAACTTAAGTTATGGCATAACAAGCCAAAGGCTTCATCGGCAAAAGAAGGCGTTAGAATCGTTTCATTAAAATCTATTTCTATCAGTGGATAGGTTGTTAATAATGCAAGGATCTTATTTCTTAATAAAGCACCACTTTCTCTTGAACCCGTGTCCTGTAAAATAGTTTTTAATATCAATTTATTCAAAGTCATGTATTTCAAAACCTTCAGGCAGTGGCCAACTGGCATATACTGCGCCCACATCTAATGTTTGATTAATCGGCCATTCAAGAATAATTAAAGTCCCTTGCCAAAAAGGGGCCTCAAAGGTGGTTTCCTTTTGCTGGGTAATGCAAACACCTTCATGATGTGAAAGCACGATCATTTGTCCCTGGCTTTGCTTCATTAATCCTTTGGTAAGCGCTAAACCATAACCAGAATGTGCCTCGGGCTTGCTGGTGATGCCAAGCTCACAAGCCAATTGGCAGGAATTGGTAATCTTGAGCTTTTTTCCTAGAAGCTGGTTTTCACTTAAGGAATTTCTTACGCCAATGCCTGGGTCTGCAAAAACAATTTGCGCTAAGTTCCCTTTAGGCCAAGATTGCGCACAAACCAAGCCATGCAATTTATCATTCACGCGTGCATGCTTATAAGTATTTTCAAGCAGCTCCATCAGCATGATTTCTACGCTTTCAAATGCTTGTAAGCCTAAATTTTGTTGGTATACCAGTTGGATTAAGTTTTTGGCAGTGTGCAAAGTGGTGCTGGGATCTTCTAAAGGGGCAACCGGTAAAAATTGGTTTTGCGTTGGATAGGCGTATTGTTCATAAGGTGGGGTTATTCCTAAAGCATCCCATAAGCCCATGCGTAGTGCATAGCTTTCAATTTCTGCTGATAGCTCAATCCATTGTGCATTGTTTTGCTTTAGCATAATAGCCAGCGTGACTAAATGGTAAGGCTTAAGAAAGCCAGGGCAGCTTAATTCACCGGAAGTTGCCCTGTTTAGCGTATGTAGCCATCGGTTGATATCAAGAATACTGGTTTTCTTCATTTGTTAGTTATTCAAATTGTTGCGCATACACAGCTTGCGAAAATCGCTTAAATTAAAGCAAAAGCGCAATTTATCGATATGCAAAGATGAGATCCCTTAATTTTTCACCACGCAGGTTACACTATGAAACTGATTTCAACAATCGCTAAGGTAGGAATACTGATATTCTTTGTGCAAAGCGCATTTGCTGCTGCAACCGGAGAGCCTATTCGTCATGTTAAAACAGACGAAAAAGTCGTTGCTTTAACTTTTGATGATGGCCCAGATAAACCTTATACTGAACAAATATTAGGCGTCTTAGACAAGCATAATGTAAAAGCCACCTTTTTTGTTCTGGGCGGCAATGCTAAAGCTTATCCTGATTTGATTAAAAAAATTATGAAAGACGGACATGATTTAGGCAATCATACGATGTCACATTCTATGATGAAAAATAAATCAGTAGAAACAATGAAAAATGACATTGCCTCTGTTGATAAGATTTTAAGAAATTTGGGTTATGAAAAAGAAATTACTTTCAGAGCCCCTTTTGGTATTACCTCTCCCAATCTTAAAACGGCCTTACAGCAACTTGATAAACGCATGGTGCTTTTTACCTTTTTGCCACAAGACTGGACGAAAATTTCATCGCAACAAATATATAATAATGTGATGAAACAAATGAAGCCTGGTTTAATTATTACCTTGCATGATGGTGGCGCACGTCGTGAAAACACTGTCAAAGCAACTGAAATGCTTATTGACAATTTACAAAAACAAGGGTATCGCTTTGTTACCGTCTCTGAACTATTAAAATTACAAAAATAAATTGAAACCAGTGTACTTGTTTGTCGCATGTGCACTGGTAATTTTTAGCTACTTAGCGTCTTAAAGCTGCCACTTATCTCTTTCGCTTTTTTGCTTACCCAGCCACTGTTATAATGGGTGCACTATAACTGTGGCGAAATTATGAACAAACTTTCTCCTAATAACACCAAAGCCATCTTGCTACTTGGCATATTGTCAGCCTTGTTAGTTTGGTTTTTTTATTCCTTTGTAGGGATCCAAGGGATTTTGCTTGCGCTACTTACCTCAACAGCGATGATTATTGGTGCCTATTGGTTTTCAGATAAGCTTATTCTCACCTTGTATCATGCCAAAGAACTCCATCAAAACGATAAACCCATGCTGTATGCTACTGTGGCATACCTTGCTGAGCGCGCTAAAATACCGCGCCCACAAATATTTTTAGTTGAAGAAAATATGCCTAATGCATTTGCGTTGGGTCGCAATCCGGAAAATGGGGTGATTGTGGTCACCAGCGGTTTATTGGATACGTTAAACAAAGATGAATTAGCTGGGGTTATTGCCCATGAAATTGCGCATATTTTGCATCAAGACACCTTTTTAGCCACCCTGGCAGCAAGCGTCGGCGGGATAGTCACCTTGATTGCAAATCAGGCGCAAGCATTATTTGTGTTTGGTATGGGTTCGCGTAATAAACCAGGCAACAATAAGTTGGCGGTTTTTTTGATGTCGATGTTTGCGCCGATGGTTGCTATTGTGGTGCAAATGACTATGTCTATAGAAAAAGAATATTATGCTGATGAAAAAGCTGCAGAATTATGCGAAAACGCGCAATTTGTTTCTGGCGCGTTAAGAAAAATTGAGAGATCAAGAGATTATTATGAACTGCGAGAAGTGGAAGAAAATCCTTCAACAGCGCATTTATTTACGGTTAACCCTTTGCGCTCAAAGAAATGGAAACTGCTCTTTACTGTGCAGCCCCCAGTAGGCGATAGAATCGAACGCCTTGAATGCATGATGTTAGATTAATCCCCTTGATTTATATTAAAATCTAAAAAGGTTGTATATGCCACCAGGTGGTATATTTGGATAATTTGCATTATATGCCACCAGGTGGTATATTTGATAAGGAAGTCAGTTTGAAAATTTATAAAACTAGATATTTTCACAAATGGGCTAAAAAAGCTCTTCTACCTAATGAATCTTTAGTTATTGCCGCTCTAGAACTTACAGATGGATTGATTGATGCTCATTTGGGTGGCAATTTGGTTAAGAAGCGCATTCCTCTTAGGAATAAAGGGAAAAGGAGTGGTTTTAGAACCATTATTGCTTACAAGAAGGGAGAGCGCAGTATTTTTCTATTTGGTTTTGAAAAGAATGAACAAGATAACATCGATAAGTCTGAAGAAGAAGCTTTAAAGAAGTTAGCAAAGGAATTCCTGATATTGTCTCAACATCAAATTGATCATGCGGTAGATAATGGTGAATTAATCGAGGTCATTTTATGAAAAAACAAACAAAAGCTCGTAAATCTATCCTATCAGCAGTGCATGACACTGCACAGGGTCTGCATGACATTGGCTTGATTGATGCTGTGACAATGCATGAGTTTGATTCTTTATGCCTAAAACCTGTCCATGATATGAGCCCTCGAGAGATTAAAAGAATTCGTTTGCGTGAAAAAGTGAGTCAACCCGTTTTTGCATTGTATTTAAATGTAAGCCCGTCTACTGTAAAGAAATGGGAAACAGGCGAAAAATACCCGAATGGTGCTGCCTTAAGGCTTTTAAATATAATAGAATCTAAAGGTTTAGAGATTATCAATTCTCAATAACTTAAACAAAAGAATGGATGACATTCGTCACCACACCCCAAATCCTAAACTCCATCCCATCTCTAATATGTATGACAGGATAATTTTCATTTTCAGGATGTAAAGACACGGCTTTGTTTTTTGCTATATGCAAGCGCTTGACCGTAAATTCACCATCGACGATGGCGATCACCACGTTACCATCACGTGGTGGTAAAGAGAGATCAACCACCAACAAATCATCAGGATGAATACCTGCGCCCAGCATGGAGTTACCTTCTACGCGCACATAGAAAGTAGAGGCGGGGTTTCGAATAACGTATTCATTGAGATCTAAGGTGGCTTCTAGGTGATCATCGGCAGGAGAAGGAAAACCAGCCGCCACTTTGGTGGAGAAAAGAGGGAGACGTACAACGGAATTCAGGGCAGGCTGCAAATAAGGTTCTTTATGATTAGCGCGCTCTTGTCCGTAGTTGGTTAAGAATTCTTGAATGGTTTTCACTAAGCTTTGTGGCACACGAATGGCCTTGGTTGGCTCACCATATTTACCAGTACCTTGCGGGCGACCAGCGCCATCTCTTTTACCGCCGCGAATCAATTTTAGGGGCCGAACAGGGTTTTGTGTTTTTTTGGTCATAAAGATAATTAAATAGATATATGTACAATTATCAAAAAGTATAACAGCATTTAACAAGAAAGCAATGGGATCAAAATAATGAAAATAAATAATTGTTTTCGTGAATAGTTAAGCATCTTAATAGATGAGAGAAACTTCTCTTCATGCTACCCCATGATACAATGATGCTAAAAATCGAAAGCAAGGGATGACCATGGAATTTAAAGATTACTATGCGATATTGGGCGTGACGCCGCAAACGCCTCATGATGAAATGAAAAGAGCGTATCGAAAACTGGCCAGGCAATATCATCCTGATGTGAGCAAATTGCCGGACGCGGAAAGTAAATTTAAAGAAATCAATGAAGCATGGGAAGTGTTACAAGATAAAGACAAGCGTGCTCAATATGACCAAATACGAGAAGGTGGATTTCGCCAGCAGGATTTTCGTGGGGCAAAAGGTGGTTATGAGCAAACACAAGAGTATTCTCCTGAGCAGGCTGCTGCGTTTAATGATTTTTTTCAATCCATATTTGGTGGCAGACAAGATGACTTTGACTTTGGTGGCCAAGCACATCATCGACACTATAAGAGTAAAGGAAGGGATTTTCATATCAAATTGGCGCTTCCGTTAACCACAGCCTACAACGGTGGGGTGGAAACACTACAATTACAAATGCCAACCACAAATGAACAAGGTCAGACTCAACTACAAAACAAAAGCTTACAGGTTAAAATACCTGCGGGTGTACTTTCGGGTAATCAAATACGCTTAAAGGATCAGGGTGGTAAAGGCGTAGGGGGAGGTCCCAATGGGGATCTTTATATTGAAATGGATATTATGCCACACCCTTATTTTTCTTTGCACCAAAAAGATATCCACTTAACATTACCAATAACCCCTTGGGAAGCAGCTTTAGGGGCAAGCATTGTTGTTCCCACCTTAGGGGGCAATGTCAATGTAAAAATTCCGCCCAATTCTCAAAGTGGCAAAAAAATGCGGCTTAAGGGTAGAGGCATGCCAGGTGAGCCACCGGGGGATCAATATCTTATTTTTGAAGTACAAGTGCCCAGTGCCAACACTGAGCAATCAAAAGCATTGTATGAACAAATGGAAAAAGAAATGCCCTTTAACCCGCGTATTGGTTTAGGAGTATAAACGATGCCAAAGCAAACCATCTTTGAAGGCACATTATTAGACGAAACCCTGACCTATACCTTGGCTGAGTTAATACAAATGGGGCATATCACAGATACGGTGATTGTTGAGATGGTTGAATTTGGTGTTATTGAACCCCAAGGCAAAATGCAAGAACAATGGGTATTCACCAGCCGTTCAGTGATTCGTTTTAACAAGGCCATGCGCTTGCATCAAGATTTAGCCATTAACTGGGCGGGCATTTCCTTAGTGTTGGATCTGCTTGAAGAAAGAGATGATCTGCGCCAACAGTTGGGGGTCAAAAACAGAACTACATAACAATTAGTTTTTTGGCCTTAATTTTTCTTTTGCCCTTCTTTCTTTTTTGATTGATAGTAGAGAAAGCATACTCCAAAAGCGGTTTGCTTTTCTTCTTTTGTTTTTCAAAGGTGGGCAAATAAACATGGGTAAGCTCTTTAGGCGACGCTGCAGGTTGAGTTTTTGCTGCCGGATGTGCGTTCTGTTTTTTCTGAGTGCCTTTTTTCTTAGGTTCATTTGTCAGCGCATTTATTTCTTTTTGCGAGAAGGGTTTATCTTGACAAAGTTCGAGTACGGCCTTGATTCGCAAGATCCCTTCTAAAATTTCTTTGGTGGTCATGGAATAGGAAAAGCGCACCACGGGCTTTTCAAATTGATACATCAGCTCACCAGGAATGGTATTGACATCGCTTAAGCAATAAAACGCATTGCGAAAATCGCGGCTTTGATTCAGCTGCACTTTGCCTAGATACTTACCTTGGTAATGAGAAAAATCAATAGTGACAAAAAATCCTGAGTTGGGGGTCACTTGTACTTTTAAGCCAGGGATCCCTTGTAATAATGTGGCTTGTTCTTCCTTAGTAATTTTAAGTTCAGCAAGCGCTTGCTTTATTTTATCTTCTAAAGATTTTTTCTTAGGCACTCCCTGAATAAGAGCCATAGCAAAATCGCGCCTAAAAGCATATATTTCATTGGTTTCTTTTAAATACTGAAGTCGTTGATTGTTATCCCACCGAAAAATGCTATAGAAGGCTTCACGAGAATAGATATTCGGGGTATTGTTGGTATTAAAAATATCTGTGCAAATCGGTTCAATAAGTGATTTGGGGCCCAAGGCGATACCGGCGCGCACATTCGCTAATGCATATTGTTTAGAAAGGCTATAGAGCGTTAGAGTACGAGCTTGCAGGGTGCTTTTTGCAAATGTGCCCACTTGTAAACCAGGTGTCATCACTAAATCGTAATAGGTTAAATCATCAATCACTACCACATCGTTAAACGGTATTAGTGCTTCAGCAAGTTTGTTTAGATCAGTTTGATCGCAAATGGTGCCAAGCGGCATATGGGGATTGATATTAAAAAAGCCGCGTACGCGCGCGCATAAAGGTAAGTGCAGTGAATCCTGCAATGTTTGTTTCGTTGCGCCGTCAAAATGATTACTAATTAAACTCGATAGGGCTTGATTAAGCGTTGAAGTTGCCTTATCAAGTGCTTCAAAATTTTGCCCATTTTTTTCTTTGGCCAAGGTGGATACTTCATTGACAAGTTTTAAAATGGCTTTTTTTTCAGAAGCTTTAACGGCTTTTTCAGTAAAGAGCCCGTTCAGTAAAATCGTGAGCGCACTGATACTTTTAAGATAATCATCTTTTAGCTTATCATTGGTTTGGAGGACTAATTTTCTAAGTTCATGAGCATCAGGTTTAAAACGATTTTTTTCATTCAGTGGCAAAGAGACTACTTGGCCATTTAAGTGAAGCACAGGCGGCAAGAATAGGCCGTATGTTGGCTGTGGGAAGATAACCACATCGCCTTTGGTTTTGATAATGGATTTTAAAGCGCTGGTAAATAAATGCGTTGTCCCATGGCCAATAACACTAAAGTAATCATGCTCATCAGCTTTGTCATATACATCTTGTTTGAGGCTGGTGTCTTTATCCAGCACCCCTATTCTACGAAAATAGACTCCTGCTGCTTTCACTAAATCTTCTTGCGGTAAATGATTATTGTATTCAGGCAGCTGTGAAGAGTTGATATTGCTAATGTCTTTTTCAACTGCTTCTGGAGGAGCAAAGGCGCTAGAACCGGTGCTGGCATCAATGTCTTTAGTCGATAATCTTCCAATATCAGGAAGAATATTTAACCCATTACCCAGCAACCATTCCTTTTGCACAATCGCAAGTCTTTTTTCTTGAGAGAGTGTCTCGGGGGTTTGTTCTTGGCGTTCAATAAATTCAGAAAATGCAAGTAACTTTTTTAATGATTGAGGACTTTTTAGCATAGGATTCGTGAGGTTACATCAATTAAGATAGTAAGCTTAGCTTAGTTTAAAGGGTTAGTAAATAGTTACTGTTCTAATGATGTCATAATTTTTAATTGGAAAAATACAGACGTTGTTCAGCTAAACGATTAGCGACATCTAAGGGCGAAACATTTTCTTTAGCAGCACGTTCAAAGAGCATTAATAAAGTATTATAAATGTTTTCAATGTTTTCTTTAGCCATGTTTTCGGTTTGGTTATTATACTGGGCAGCCACGTGAATCAACCCGCCGGCATTGATAACATAGTCTGGTGCATAAAGGATCCCTTTTTGCATTAAGCGCTCTGCTAAAAGCGGTGACTCTAATTGATTATTGGCCGAGCCGGCAATTATCTTGGCATTGATTTCATCTATATTTTCAAAACTCACGGCATTACTTAAAGCACAAGGTGCATAGACGTCACTTTCCACTTTATGTATATCTTGCGGACTTACCGGTGTGGCATGAAATTCATCTGCACAGCGCTCTGTTGTTTCAGGCTTAATATCTGTAATGGTTAATCGTGCACCCAGCTGATGTAACTCTTTTGCCAGGTAATAGCCCACATGCCCAGCCCCACAAATGGCGACGTGTATGCCAGCAAGTGTGTCCCGATGTAAATGATGTTTAACAGCAGCTTGGATGCCTCGGCGCACACCAATGGCTGTTAAAGGCGAAGGATCTTTACAGATAAATTTTTGACTGCTGTTACCGGTAACAAAGGGGGTAACTGTTCTAATGACATCCATATCTTCAACGCCAGTACCACTGTCCTCAGCGGTGATATAGCGTCCACCTAACTCCTGTACAAACTGGCCAAAGCTGCGAAAAATTTCTGTTCTATTGGTCATTTGTGGCGTTTGGATAATAACAGCTTTGCCGCCACCAAAAGGTAAATTACTAATAGCTGCTTTATAGCTCATGCCATGCGCAAGGCGTATGGCATCTATAATGCCGTGTTCGATACTAGGGTAAGCGCGAAAACGGCATCCGCCCAAGGCAGGGCCCAAATGCGTACTATGAATGGCGATGATGGCTAACATATTGGAAGATTCATCATGTTTCAGATGTAGGTCAACACATCTTAAAGATAAAAATTGTGAAAAAACGCTTAATGGGGCTAAATTGCTGGCGTTTTGATCGGTAAATGATTTCATATAGTCTACTTTATTGCCGATGATTAACTAAATATAGGGTTAATGGTTTATTATTTCTTGCGCTGAAGTATATTACAGTACAGTTAGTTATGAAATAGGGATATGCATATTAAAATTGTAATTCAAAATGAAAAACTATGAAGAGTTAAGCGAATATGGTTGATAAAACGCAAGTAACAATCCTTGTGGTTGAAAATAAGGAGAACACATCACTTTGGAAAAGTGTTCAATCGCTTAGCTTTGTTCATGAAAAATATAAATCAACCTCAATAAAAGATTCTATTAAAACAATTCTAGAAAAAAACATCGATGTAATCATCGCAGAATTTCGAACAGAAGATGGCGACGCCCTTGAATTTTTAGAAGCGATAAATGCCTTAACCGCAAAAATCATTCCAACAATTATTATTGCTGATAAAAAAGACGAAAAAATGGGGTTGCAGGTGTTTCGTAAAGGTGCTCGGGACTTTCTTGTTAAAGATGAATATGACCAATATTTGCAACGATTACCTTTTACGATAGAGCGCATTGTTAATGAAGAAATTCAATATCAAGAAAAAAATCGAGAAAAAAGAAATACAGAAGATTTGTTGGCAGCGATTTCCGATGGGATTATTGGCCTTAATTTGCAAGACACTATTACCTTCGCTAACCCAGCTGCAGCTTTATACTTTAAAGCGCCATTGAATTCTTTGGGTGGAAAACCGCTCAGTGATTATGCAGAGCAAATAGATATAACTTTTATGGATTCTTTGCATAAAGGCATGCAGCAGATAAATGCGACAAATCAAATGACTGTTATTGGTCAATATATGATGCATTTGAGCAAAAATGCGCATACCTCATTAGTTGAAGCGAATCTCATTCCTGTGTTTAATGAAATGCTTCATTTGGAAGGATATGTGTTGTGTTTTAAAGATATTTCTGAAACAAAATTATTAAACGAAGAATTAAGAAATAAATCGTTCCAAGATGATTTAACAGGTCTATTTAATCGAAAAGCATTTCTAAACCGCCTGGAACACGTTATTGCCTATTGTAAGCGTTACCAAAAAAAATGCGCTGTGTTATTTATAGATTTAGATGGTTTTAAAGTAATCAATGACGCATTGGGTCACTTATGTGGCGATGAAATTTTGCTCAAGGTTGCCGATAGAGTTCAAGCTGTCATTCGCGAAACAGATATCTTAGCGCGAGTTGGTGGAGATGAATTTATGGTGCTTTTGACGCACATTGCGCATCCTAATGATGTGGCTAAAGTGGCTGCTAAAATAAATCGTACTTTATTGCCGGCGATAGAGCTAAATAATCAAAAATATTTTATTACGGCGAGTATTGGTATCGCGTTATATCCTAACGATAGCAGTGATCCGCTTAAACTTGTGCAATATGCAGATTTTGCTATGAGCTTAGTAAAGAAAAGAGGAAAGAATCATTATCAATACTATAAATCCGAGCTTAATGTTGAAGCAGAAAAAATGATGCGTCTTGCCAATGATCTGCGCTTTGCCGTGCAATCAGATCAACTGGATCTCTATTTTCATCCGCAGATCTCAGCAGCAACAGGTGCCCTGATGGGGCTTGAATCTTTGGTGCGCTGGCACCATCCTGAATTAGGCTTAATTTCTCCTGCTCAGTTTATCCCGATTGCTGAAGAAATGGGCTTTATAGGCAATATTGGCCAATGGGTGTTACATAAAACATGTGAAAGTTACTTAGCGTGGAAAGAACTTGGATTAGAGAATTTCTCATTGAGTGTTAACTTTTCGGTAAATGAATTACAACGAGATGATTTTTTAGAAGACATCATCCAATGTATGCACAAATATGAGATTGATCCGCATCGGTTTCAATTTGAAATTACCGAATCCATTTTCGCACATGATGCTAAAGGAATTATCAATAAATTACTCCAACTTAAACAAATGGGCTTTCAAATTGCAATGGATGACTTTGGTACGGGTTATTCTTGCTTGAGTTATCTCAAAGATTTACCCATTGATATTATTAAAATTGATAGATCATTTGTGCAAGCATTAAGCTTACATGATAACGAAAGGCATAAAGCCATCATTGCAACAATTATAGATTTAGCTAAACGTCTTCACATGACAACCTTAGCTGAGGGTGTGGAAACTCAAGAGCAAGCACGTTATTTAACAGCGTTAGGATGTGAATACTTGCAAGGGTATTTATTTGCCAAGCCCATGCCTTTTGAACAAGCGACTGAATATATACAATCGAGGTTAAGTGATATAAGCAAAGGGCCTCACGTCTATCATTCTTCAGGTAAAACTACTCACTGAGTGGCTTTTGCAGTTTGCATTGGCTGCATTTTCAGAAGTTGATGCCAACGAATATAACCAATGACTGCCAGTATTAAATAAGACCAATGAATTGCACTATGAAAAGGGATCCCTTTATAGAGTTGTAAAGCTGCCATCATCGCATCCACAATAAACCATAAGATCCAACAGTGAATTATTTTAAGGCATAACATAGCTTGTGCTATTAAGCTTAAGGTTGTCGTCAATGCATCCCAGTAAGGAATATCTGAACCTGTTTTGGTTAACAGGAAAGATGCAACAAAAAACCCACCTAATGCAATAACACATAAAACAAAAAACTGCTTAGCAGTTAAGAATTTAATGTCCGCTGTGGTTAACCTTTTTTGTGGCGTTGACCACTGGTATAAACCATAAATCATGCTAATAAAATAAATTGCTTCTAAAACAAGCGACCCATAGATCCCTTTTTGATAGTACAATAGGCTATTTACCATAATGGCAAGTATGCCTAGAATCCAGGCGAAACGTCGCGCTTGTGTAAAATAATAGGTGCATATTAAGGATAAACCTGCACCGACAGGATCGAGCCAATTCATATGATCTCCCTTCGCTAGCATTACCTAGATCAGGTTGTATGGGTATCCTATTGGATTCTCAGCCGCTAAAGCAGCACCCCAGATTTGTAGTTGGTGGCATTTTAAGCAAATATAATCAAAAGTCAAGCGCTTACAAGAACATGAATAATAAAAATGCTCCTAATAGCAGTCGATAAACAACAAAGGGCAGCATGCCGATTTTAGGAATAATACGAAAAAATAAATTAATGCAAAAATAAGCACTGATTGCAGCTACGCTTATTCCTAATAACAGATAGGGTAAGTTTATAGGAGCATCATTTTTGATGAGTTTAGTTCCCTCATAAGCTGAAGCTAATAAGATCACTGGAATAGAAAGCAAAAAAGAAAACTTGGCAGCGCTGATACGATTAAATCCTAAAGATAATCCAGCCGTTAATGTGATACCTGAACGGGAGGTACCAGGAATTAAGGCTAAAGTTTGTGCAAATCCAATGAGAATTGCATCCTTCCAGCTTAACTGCATAAGTTGCTTTTTTTTAGTACGAAAGTGATCACTGGCAAATAGAAGTATGCCAAAGCCAATGGTAGAACAAGCAATGACTAAAGGAGAACGCAAGGTGGTTGCTACAAAATCATGTGCAAGAAAGCCGATTAATGCGATGGGAATAGAGGCAATGATAAGTTGCCAGGCAAGCACGCTATAAATGCGAGACGATTTACCAAAGCAAGAACGCCAAAAACCAAAAAGTAACCGATAAATTTCCTTACGAAAATAAATACAAACAGCCACCAAGGTTCCTAAATGCACTGCAATATCAAAAGTGATCCCTTGATCTTCCCAACCGGTTAATAAGGGAACCAAGATAAGGTGGGCAGAGCTTGAAATAGGTAAAAATTCGGTTAAACCTTGCACAATAGCTAAGGTGATTACTTCTAGCGTTTGACTCATGGGGTTGCCTGTGAAGGTTTGGGTAAATCATCTTTATTGTTGGTTATGAATACGCAGCCAGGCTTTGGTAATTTTTTACTTTGCATAAATTTTTCATACAAATCATAGCTACATTTGCCAACCATTTGGCCCCAATATTCACCTTGGCTCTTTTCAATCTCCTGAGGAAGTGCCACTTGTATGTTGGATAAACAAGCGTGCACTATTAATTTTGTGAAATCCACACACTCTTCTTGGGTGACACTAAAGCAATCCACAAAATATTTTTTAGAATCACACAATAAACCAGGTAAAGTTTGTTCAATATTTTGCATCCATATTTTTTTATTTGAAAGGGATGGGTTAGGTTCATCTGCAATTTTACTATTTTGCTTATTTTCTTTTAACAACACTTTAGGGGGTAAACCTAAGTCCTTGGATGTGGCCATAAGAGAAGTAGGTATGGCTAGCAACAAATATGTTAGAAGATAAACTTTATATTTCATGGAATGCCCTGTCCGCTGTTTCATTGCTTAATAATATAAGAAATTCATCGGTTAACGAAATGCATAGCGGTGATTAATTTTCGCTAAAGGCGACACTCTCTTTTCTTCTTGGGGCATGGGATATTTTCCTACAACGTCAAACGTCGATGTGGAAAGCAATTTTGTCAAAGCATTTTACATCCGTCTCATCATTGCCAAATTTATCTGGTTTGTGTTGTTAAATATAATTTTTTATAGCCAACAATATTGCTAGAGATTTCATGGCATTCCATTAATAAAGCAAGCACTTTTAAAAAGTTGGCATTGTGATTGCTTTACCAGTAATAGGCAGCATCAAAAAAAGGGACAAGAATATGAAGCGTTCGCACTTAGGGATAGTCGTATTAGTCGTCTTGTGTGCTTCTATTTGGGTTGTGGCAACCCACCCCCTATTTGAACAAGCGCAGAATAACCAGGTCCCGTTAAAGGAGGAAAATCATGGCTCCTGAGCCAGATCTACTTTTCATGTTGGGTTTTGCATTAGTGGGGATCCCCGTATTTGATGCAACTTTTCAAGGAAGATATATGTCAAAACGAGTAAAAACAAAGGAAAACAAAGTAGGAGGAGATCCTATGTGGTATCACAAGACAAAATTAGGCACATTTTGGATAGTTGAATCTGAGGATACACATCAATACTTTTTGGGTATGGATGATGATTCTATTGGCTGTTATAAGCGTCTAGAGGATGCTGTTCGAGATATCAAAGAACAAGAAACAGGCAACATTAAATGGGATCAATCAAGAAATATTGAAGTTCCAGAAGATGTTGAGCATGAATGGGTTGAGGGCGAACCTGAAAATTGGAACAAATTTTAATAAAAAATGCTAGTGGCCAGGGTGGCAAGAAGGGTGGGCTTTTTCATATTTTTCCACAATCTTTTTGAGTTCATCTATATGTTGCCTGTGGCCTTTTGATTTAGCATTGGTTAGCGCATTTTGTAGATAGTCTTTAATGGTTTCAATATCGGCACATTGGGTTAGCAGCATTTGTGCATGTGCAACGGAAAAAGTGACTGGCTCATCTTCATATTCTGCGATAATTTCAATTTCCGCTTCTGTAAAATCGCTATAATCAATTAAATCATTTGCCGTTAACATAAAGTGCACTTACGCTCATTGATTAAATAACCCTCAGGCTAATAGCTTAGCATCTCTGCAATAATTATTCATCAAACTTACATATTTATACAATTTACTAGAACCTCTAGGTTTACTACCTTGTCTAACCAAGGTAGGTCAGCTATGATGAGCGCCTAAATTTAAGGTATGGTGCACGCTAAATAGTAAAAGGCGTGTGGCGATCCGAGGCTTTTAAAACAAGGTATGTAAAATGAAACCTGAACTTCACCCAAATTATAATGAAAAAACAGTTGTTTGTAGCTGTGGGAATACGTTTGAAACACGTTCAACCTACAAGTCTGAAACGCTGCGTATAGACGTTTGCAGCGCTTGTCATCCATTCTTTACCGGAAAACATAAAATTGTTGATACCGCAGGCCGGGTTGATAAATTTATGAGCAGATACCGTACCTATAAAAAATCTGATGATTTAGGTGATACTAAAAAATAAACTCATATTTTGGTATTATCTTGAAAAGGGGCGGTAAACGCCCTTTTTTTTTCTCAGAAAATAGACAATTGAGTGAGATTTATGACAAACGATCTAAAGAAAGCAGCCTTGCACTACCATGCTTTCCCCGTCCCTGGAAAATTATGTATAGGTTTAACCAAACCCACTGAAACACAAAAAGATTTAGCTCTGGCATATACGCCAGGTGTGGCTGAGCCGGTTAGAGCCATTAAAGCTAATCCTGAAGAAGCCTATCGTTATACTTTAAAATCAAATTTGGTGGGCGTTATTACCAACGGCACCGCAGTGCTAGGTTTGGGCGATGTCGGACCGCTTGCGGCAAAACCAGTGATGGAAGGCAAAGCAGTACTTTTTAAACGATTTTCAAATATTGATGTATTTGATATCGAAGTGGCTGCCTCTGATCCCCAAGAGTTTATAAACACAGTCGCTAAAATTGCTCCCACTTTTGGTGGCATTAATTTAGAGGATATCAAAGGTCCTCAATGCTTTGAAATTGAACAAGCCTTAATAGAGCGCTTGGATATTCCCGTTTTTCACGATGATCAACATGGCACAGCAATTATAATTGTTGCAGGGTTACTCAATGCGATTGAGTTACAACAAAAATCATTAGAAGAAATCCAAGTGGTCTGTGTAGGGGCAGGTGCTGCAGGGATTGCTTCGATGCGGTTATTGATGGCACTGGGATTAAGACGTGATCAATTGTTAATGCTAGATAAACAAGGCGTAATTCATACTGGTAGAACGGATTTGAATGCCTATAAATTTGCGCTTGCTAGCGAAACAGATAAACGTACACTAGAAGAAGCTATTGAAGGTGCTGATGTCTTTATTGGTGTGTCAGGTCCAAATATATTAACTGCGCGCATGTTACAATCGATGGCAAAAAGACCTATTGTGTTTGCCTTATCAAACCCTGATCCTGAAATTGATCCCACTGTAGCAAATAGTGTGCGTGATGATTTAATTTTAGCGACAGGTCGTAGTGATTTCCCAAATCAAGTTAATAATGTTCTTTGCTTTCCTTATATATTTAGAGGAGCATTAGATGTACGGGCAAGTCGCATCAATCAAGAAATGATGTTAAGAGCAGCTTTTGCTATTCGTGATTTGGCTAAACAACCAGTTCCTGATGTTGTGCTAAAAGGTTATGAAACAGAACAATTATCCTTTGGTCCCCAATACATTTTACCCAAGCCGACCGATCCGCGGTTGTTGCCAGTGGTGTCTTCGGAAGTTGCTAAAGCAGCGATTGAAACGAATGTGGCTAAAAGTGGCTACCCTGCACATTATCCCTTAAAGCCACTCGCACCCATGACAAGCAGAAATAATATTAACCTAAATGAATATGAATTAGCTTAATTAATTAAAAAACAGGAGAATAGATATGCAAAGGAAAAAAATTGCTCTTATCGGCGCCGGCAATATTGGTGGTACTTTAGCGCATCTTGCGCTGACTAAAAAATTAGGCGATGTGGTATTGTTTGACGTGGTTGAAGGTGTGCCACAAGGTAAAGCTTTAGATTTGTCGCAATGTGGTCCTATAGAAGGTTTCGATGCATCCGTAACGGGTACCAATCAATACAAAGATATTCAAGGCGCTGATGTGGTTATTGTGACCGCCGGTGTTCCTAGAAAACCTGGGATGAGTCGTGATGATTTGTTAGCGATTAATACAAAAGTAATGAAAGAAGTAGGCGCAGGTATTAAACAATATTGCCCAAAAGCTTTTGTGATCTGTATTACCAATCCTTTAGATGTCATGGTTAAAGTATTGCAAGATGCTTGTGGTGTGGCTGATCACATGATTGTGGGTATGGCAGGGGTGTTGGATTCGGCACGTTTTAGAAGCTTTTTAGCAGCAGAATTTGCAGTCTCTGTTGAAGAAGTTCAAGCTTATGTATTAGGTGGCCACGGCGATTCAATGGTACCTTTAATCGGCATGAGTAATATTGCAGGGGTGAGCCTTACAACGTTGGTCAAAGAAGGCAAAATCACTCAAGAAAGATTGGATGAAATTGTGAAAAGAACCCGTAATGGTGGCGGCGAAATTGTTGCCTTACTTAAAACAGGTTCTGCTTTTTATGCACCTGCCACAGCCGCTATTGCTATGGCTGAGTCTTACTTGTTAGATCAAAAACGCATCTTGCCTTGTGCGGCCAAATTAAAAGTAGGTCAATATGGCATTAAGCGAGCGCTTTTTGTAGGCGTACCCACTAAAATTGGTGGCAAAGGGGTTGAAGCAGTCTATGAAGTCGCCATTACCGATGAAGAACGTAAAAATTTACAAATTTCTATTGATGCGGTAATTGAACTTTGTGACGCTGCGGATAAAATGTAACTTTTGGCGTTTTCTTAACCCTATTTGTAGGGGCCGGTCCCTGTGCCGGCCCTGCTATCTAAAACAGTGTTTCCTGATTATTATTGCTAGGCGTGATGGCATTACGCATACCGCCATAGTGCGCAGCGGTGCGTGAAGGTGCCGTTTCTTGGCGGAAGATTTCAAAAATTGCATTCCCTTGACCAGGACTAGCCAGTAAACCTGTGCCAGGATCAATACGCACTGTCACAATACCACGCGGTTGTTCCATTCTGGTTTGCGCTACGCCTTGTAAGGCGGGGCCCATAAACTTCATCCAGATAGGTAGTGCCGCTTGTGAACCATACTCTTGGACTGAGCGTGGTTCGTCATACCCTACCCATACGCTGGCCACTAAAGATTGATTATATCCTGTGAACCAGGCATCCATTTGGTTATTCGTTGTACCAGTTTTGCCTGCTAAGTCCGAGCGGTTAAGCTCTTTTGCCAGTTTTGCCGTCCCTGTCTGAATAGCATCTTGTAACATAGAAGTCATAATATAGGCGGTTTGAGGCGAAATAATTTGTTTTGCAGGGGCAGTTTGTTTTGAGTCTGTTTCCTTGGCAACGAGCTGATCAATTGCATTGGCATCATCGGCAAAAGGTGAGATCTCTTCTTCAGATAGTCGTTGGCATTCTGCGCATGCAGTGGGTGGGTTGGCGTCATAGACAACTTTATTTTGGCTATCAACAACCTTTTGCACAATGTACGGGTTCACTTTGTAACCACCATTAGCAAAGCTTGCATAACCGGTGCAGATATCAATCGGGGAAGCGGTTGCGGTTCCCAGAGCCAGCGATAAACTGCGTGGTAAGTTACGTCTTTCAAAACCAAAACGCTCAATAACTTTTAAGGCGCGACCGATTCCCAGTGCTTGCAACAAACGGATAGATACTAAGTTTCTTGATTTAGTGAGTCCAACGCGCAAACGCGTGGGGCCATAAAAGCGCCGGGTATCATTTTGTGGACGCCATGCTTCATCCATATTGTCACGATACACGACAGGGGCATCATTAATAATCGTGGCCGCCGTAAAACCATGTTCTAAAGCCGCAGCATAGATAAAAGGTTTAAAGTTAGAGCCAGGTTGACGTGTTGCTTGAGTGGCGCGATTAAAATAAGACAAATTAAAATCAAATCCACCAATTAACGCAAGCAAGGCGCCATTTTTGGGATGCATTGCCACCAAGGCACCTTCTACTTCGGGGAGTTGGCTAAACAGCCAGTTATTATTACCAGGCTCAACATAAATAACATCGCCTACACTCACTACTTCTTTGGCTGATTGAGGTGGGATCTCAACACGTGCGCGTGAAATTTGTCTTGCTGCCCAACGCATGCTGTCAAATGAAATATTAATTTGTTGATGATTTGGCAGTACTGCTTTAACTGTATCATCACTGACTGCAAGTACCGCTGCAGGTAAAGTAAAGGTTGTTTTGGGGTAAGCGCGCAATTGCGTTGCCCACGCATCTGGATTGATGTCCCCTTTTTCGGGTAAAGCTAATTGAGCAACGGGTCCGCGATACCCATGACGTTTGTCATATTCTAATAAACCTTCTTGCACCGCGTTATTGGCCAGTGATTGTAAGCGGCTATCAATGGTGGTGTAGGCAACAAAACCAGATGTATAAACTTCAGGACCAAATTTTTCGACAAGTTCTTTGCGCGCCATTTCTGCGACATGTGGCGCATCCAAGTCAACAACCCGGCCATGGTAATTTGCTTCAATGGGGGTGTCATTGGCTTTTTCATAATCGGCTTCATTAATAAAACCATAATGCAGCATGCGTTTTAATACATGGGCGCGTCGTTTTAAGGCAGCATCAGGGTTGTTAATCGGATTGATAGCACTGGGGGCTTGCGGTAGTCCGGCAATCATTGCCATTTGGGCAAGAGAAAGTTTATCGACAGTGGTGCCATAATAAACTTGTGCAGCGGCTTGTACCCCATAGGCACGTTTGCCAAAGTAAATTTTGTTCAAATAAAGTTCAAGAATTTGATCTTTGGTTAATTCTTTTTCAATTTTGACGGCCAGTAAGACTTCGTTTAATTTTCTACCAAAAGTTTTTTTACGCGTTAAGAAAAAATTACGCGCCACTTGCATGGTAATGGTGCTGGCCCCTTGTGCCTTAGAACCACTGATTAATAAATGTAAGCTGGCTCTAGCCATCCCACGCAAATCAACCCCATTGTGATCGTAAAAGCGGCGGTCTTCTGTGGCTAAAATGGCATTCTTTAATGTCTCAGGGACATCTTTAATGGATATGGGGGTACGGCGCTTCTCGCCATATTCACCAATGAGTTTTCCATCGGCAGTATAGATTTTTAAGGGAACCTGTAGTTGGATTTCTTCCAAAATATTAACGGTGGGCAATTGGGCATTAGTATATAAAATAACGACAACAAGTGCGCAAATGCCTGCAACACCTGTACTAACGAGAACCCGAATAAATATATTAAAGAAATTTTTCATGCTGGGATTATAGCAAAATGTCATAATACCCGTTAACCCTGGAGTATAACGGACTAAAGGAAGTTGATAAAGATATGCAATTGTAAGTTTGTTAACTATTAAACTAAGGGAATATTTGATTGTTTGCGTGTAAGAGCTAGTATTGAGTTAGGCTCCTATTATTTTATTGTGGGTAATTGTACCCATGAATGTTAGTTAATTGGATAATTTAAAGCCGCAATCTTAGTGAAAATGATTGCGAGAGCAAAGGAAGGCAAGCGTGGAACTATCGTTGTTTGCGCATAAATACCCACCACTGGTTGGCGTAGATATCAGCTCAGCTTCCGTGAAGCTTTTAGAGCTGAGTCATAATCAGCATGGATATCGTGTTGAAAGTTATGCGGTAGAGATGTTGCCTGCTGATGCAATGCAGGAAAAAGAATTTAAAAATGTTGAAGCTATTGGACAAGCAGTTGAAAGGGTAGTCAAACGTTCACGTACCCGTTCTAAATTTGGTGCCATTGCAGTAACTGGATCTGCCGTTATCACCAAAGTCATTCAAATGAACGCAGGTCTTAAAGAACATGAATTGGTTTCACAAATCGAATTAGAAGCAGAACGTCATATTCCTTACCCTATGTCTGAAGTCAACATTGATTTTCATGTGATAGGGCCAAGTCCCAAAAACCCTGAGCTTATCGATGTACTCCTTGCTGCATCACGCACTGAAGTCATTGATACCTTGGTTGAAATTTTAAGCTTAGGAGGTATCACTGCGAAAGTGGTGGATATTGAAGCTTATGCTATTGAACGTTCCTTTAGCTTAATTGCCGATCAATTACCCAGTGCTGGAGAACATCAAACGATAGCGGTAGTGGATATTGGTTCTTCTATGACGGCCTTTAGTGTTTTACATGACAAAACCACCGTTTACACACGTGATCAAATTTTTGGCGGAAAACAACTGACCGAAGAAATACAACGTCGATATGGGCTCACTTTTGAAGAAGCGAATTTAGCGAAAAAACAAGGCGGGTTACCTGAAGACTATGTTGTAGAAGTCTTAGAACCTTTTAAAGATGCGGTTGTCCAACAAATCAGCCGTTCGTTACAGTTTTATTTTTCATCTAGTGAATATACTGAAGTTGATCATATTGTGTTGGCAGGTGGTACTTCAACCTTGCCCGGGCTTATTCAGCGGGTTGAAGAAAAATTAGGAATTCCTGCGACAGTTGCAAACCCTTTTGCCAATATGACCATTGCGCCCAGAGTGAGTGTTCCTGCTATTCATGCAGATGCGCCATCATTGATGATTTGTTGTGGATTGGCCCTACGGAGCTTTAATCATGAGCATCAATATTAATTTATTGCCTTGGCGTGAAGAACAAAAAGAGCAACAAAAGCGTGAATTCATTTCGCTTTTAGGGTTGGGGATAGTTGCCGCATCAGGATTAATGTTACTTGTCCATATGTTAATTGCCAGGCAAGTAAATTTTCAAAATGATAATAATTTATTTTTAAAAAATGAAATTAAAAAATTGGATGAACAAATTGCGGAAATTCAAGCGTTGCAAAAAGAAAAGCAACAATTATTAGCCAGAATGGAGATTATTCAGCAGTTGCAAACCAACAGGCCACAAATTGTTAAGCTGTTCGATGGTATTGTACACACCGTGCCAGAAGGTCTTTATCTAACCAATTTGTCGCGAACTGGCCCCAATTTGGTGATAGATGGAAAGGCTGAATCTAATACCCGAGTTTCAACCTTTATGCGCAACATAGAATCTTCTCACTGGCTTAAAAATCCCGTCCTTACTTATATTCAAGCAGATACCCCTAAGGAAGGCGATAAGCAAGTTGTTAATGACAGATTGATTGGTTTTAACTTACAAGCGGTAGAGACAGTCGATACACAAGCAAATTTAAACAAACTCCTCAAAGAAGACAAAGATGAGGCAGGAAAAACCGGGCAAAAAGCGGCAACGACGCAGCCTACGCCAGGTGGAAAATAACAAATGAAAATGAACATTGATTTTAATGAATTAGATATTAACAGCATAGGCACCTGGCCCATGCCAGCTAAAATTGTGACTATTGTCATTGTTAGTGTCTTGATTCTCTTTTTAGGTTACTGGACAGATACCAAAAAACAATTAGCCAAGCTCGATGCGGCTGAACAAGAAGAATTACAACTGCGAACCACCTTTGAGCAAAAGCAAACCAAAGCAGCAAACTTGCAGGCGTATAAAGATCAAATGGCAACGATGAAAGCTTCTTTTGGTGCCCTATTGCGACAACTGCCAGAAAAAACAGAAGTGCCGGGATTATTAGAAGATATTTCTCACCAAGGGCTGGCAACGGGTTTAGAGTTTCGCACGATCCGTTTACAGCCTGAAAAAGAAATTGATTTTTATGTAGAGCTGCCTATTGAAATTTCTGTCGTGGGCAATTATCACCAGTTTGGAGAATTTGTTAGTAACATAGCAGCACTACCACGTATTGTTACCTTGCATGATTTTGTCATAAAACCGGTTAAACCAGATGCCGGTGGTGATAATTTGGTCATGAATATAACCGCCAAAACATACCGATACACGGCAGGTGATAAAGAAAATGCAACGAAGTAATATGGGCAAAACAATTCTGTTAATATGGCTTAGCATAGGGCTTGTTGCTTGCAGCAACAATGAAAGAAGAGCTGAGCTGCAAGCCTATGTGAACAAGATTAAGAGTCGAGAAATAAAAGAGATAGAACCGTTGCCAGAAGTAAAACCGTATGAAACTTTTACTTATAACGATTCTAATGCGCGTAGTCCTTTTATGCCGTCAACGCCGATTGAAGTGGCTAAACATAATGCGGTGGATAATGGCATCAGACCAGACACCAATCGACGAAAAGAACCCTTGGAAGCTTTTCCATTAGATAGCTTACGTATGATGGGCACCTTAGAAAAAAATGGTAAAAAATGGGCTATCGTCGTTGATACTGATGGCACAGTACATAGAATTTCTAAAGGAAATTTTGTAGGTCAACATGATGGTCGTGTTGATAATATCACGGAAGAAAAGGTGATGATTACAGAAATTATCCCTGATGGCTCAGGGGGATGGCGCGAACGTAAAGCATCACTTGCGCTGATTGATGAAAGTGATTTGCAAAAGAAAGGTATGAAGAAATGATCCGATTTTTGCAGGGGCAAACCTATGACTAGAATAACATTATTTAAAAGATCACTCTCCTTATTAAGGAGAGCTAGTTTGTTATTCCTATCATGCTTGTTCATGGCCCAAGCGCTGCATGCCGGTGCGCGCATTGAAAATGTTAAGTTAACTTCCACCGATGGTGGGGGAGTCAGTGTTAAGTTATTGATGAATGAACCTGTTGATGCTCCCAAAAGTTTTGTGATTGAAAGCCCAGCAAAAATTTGTTTAGATTTTCCACATGTAAAAAATGGTCTTTCTCGTGCGCTTTCGCGTTCTGAATACAATGTGGGAGCAGTCAAGCGCGTTAATGTGATTGAAGGTGGTGGCAAAACGCGGGTAGTGATTGACTTAACCGAATCGGTACCTTTTAATGTAAAAACAGTGGGTAAAGAAGCGATTGTCACAGTATCCCCAAGCGTACCAAGTAAACAGGCAAATACGGATCCCTTTAAAGGTCAATTATCATCGAATGCGCATCACAGTGGAAAATCCTTTGCGTTAACAGCAATAGATTTTCGACGTGGGAATGAAGGTGAAGGTCGTGTGGTTGTTGATCTGAGCAGTTCGCAGATCCCAATAGACATGAAGGAAGAAGGCGATAAAATTCGTATTCGTTTTTCAAACACACAGCTTCCTTCACGCTTACAACATAAATTAGATGTTACTGATTTTGGTACTTCTGTGGTTTGGGTAAATACCATTTCGCAGGGTAAAGATGTTGAAATGTTGATTCAAAATAATGGGTTTACTGAAAATATTGCTTATCAAGCAGATAGACGATTTACCATCGATGTCAGACCCATTACCCAAGAAGCCAAAGAACAATTACAAAAGAAAACTTTCAAATATACTGGCGAACGTCTTTCGTTGAACTTCCAAGATATTGAAGTGCGTGCGGTACTACAACTTATTGCCGATTTTACAGGCCTTAATATTGTGACCAGTGATTCGGTGACAGGTAATGTTACCTTAAGACTTAAAAACGTACCTTGGGATCAGGCATTAGACATTATTCTTAAAACCAAGGGATTAGCGAAGCGCCAGATTGGTAATGTCATGCTCATTGGGCCAACCGAAGAAATGGCGGCGCGTGAAAAGTTAGAATTACAAAGCACACAGCAAGTGACTGATTTAGCGCCACTTCGTGCAGAGTACATTCAAGTAAATTATGCCAAAGCTTCAGATTTGGCTGCTTTGCTTAAAACAGATAAAAATTCGT
The DNA here is from genome assembly GCA_018241965.1 of Pseudomonadota bacterium. GTDB lineage: Bacteria > Pseudomonadota > Gammaproteobacteria > Berkiellales > Berkiellaceae > Berkiella. The sequence goes on from JAFECS010000003.1 coordinate 100,070, forward strand.
TGATGTCAGCGCGTGGTACGGTTTCAGTGGATGAGCGCACCAATACCTTATTAGTGCAAGATACGGCGATGAAATTAGAAGAAATTCGCGCCTTGGTGACACGTTTAGATGTTCCTATCAGGCAAGTGCTGATTGAATCGCGCCTTGTGTTTGCCACAGATGATTTCCAAGACATTTTGGGTGTCAGCATGGGTGGGGCAGGTAAAGCACGCCCAGGTAAAGAGCCTATTTTAGGATTTGCAGGGCAAGTATTGGGGCCAGGATTAACCGGCTCTAGCACTGTAGCGACTAATGTTACCACACCTGCAAATGTGTTAGTGGGCGATAGACTAGGCCTGAATATGTTGCAGACCTTGCCTTTAGCAGGCAGTAATACGACACAAGCAAGTTTTGGTTTAACCTTGGCGAGATTACCCGGCGGAACCATTCTTGATTTGGAATTGCAAGCATTAGAGTCAGAAGGGTTGGGTAAAATTGTGGCAAGTCCCCGCTTGGTGACTTCCAATCAACAAATGGCTTATATCGAATCAGGTGAAGAAATCCCATACCAAGAATCTACCTCCAGTGGGGCTGCTTCTATTGCCTTTAAGAAAGCCGTTTTACGATTAGAAGTAACGCCACAGATAACACCAGATGATCACATCATTATGGACTTAAAAGTGAATCAAGATTCTCGGGGTGTAGTCACCAATAATGTTCCTGCGATTAACACCAGGGAATTACACACAAAAGTGCTTGTTAATAATGGTGAGACAGTTGTGCTGGGGGGGATCTATCAGCAAAATAAACAGTCTCAGAAAGACTCAATCCCCTTCTTTGGAAAATTACCACTTATCGGGTGGATGTTTAGAAACGAAAATAATAGCGATCAACGAAGTGAATTAATGATTTTCGTAACCCCTAAAATCATCCAGGATGGCATGGTATAAAGGGTTTGGCCTTTCGATGAAAGGCCAAGCCGGTCCGATAAACTCATGGCCTTTATCTCGATTCGGGTTATCTTCCAATGGTATACTCATGACCCAGTCAAAGGGGCAACTTATTTTGAGTATGTAACCTTTCTGTGGATTTTATAGTTAATTATCTTGCTTTTTAAACTAGTAGCTAGGCCAAGTTGATACAAAATATGAAGCGATCAGTGAACCTATTCCTAATTGGCCCCATGGGGGCTGGCAAAAGCACAATAGGTAAACAATTGGCAAAAGAATTAAAGCTAGAGTTCTTTGATGCGGATCAAGAAATAGAAGCTCGTACCGGAGCCGATATTGCATGGATATTTGATGTTGAGGGAGAGGAAGGATTCAGAAAGCGGGAAGCTGCCGTCATTGATGAACTCAGCCAACTACAAGGAATTGTACTTGCCACAGGTGGTGGGGCAATTCTTAATGCAGAAAATCGTATCCGATTAGCTGCACGTGGTACCGTTGTTTACTTATTTACGACCGTTGAACAACAAGTTCGCCGTACAGCTAGAGACAAGCGGCGACCTTTATTAAGAACTGAGGATCCTGATGACACGCTCAAAGGTTTAATGTCATCGCGCGATCCCTTGTATCGTGAAGTGGCTGATGTGGTTGTTGCTACAGACGGCCGAACAGTACGTTCTGTGTCTACAGAGGTGATTCGTTTAATCGAGCGTGATCAGTTGGGGTAAAGCCTGGTGTCTGAAGGGATCACTTGGGTAAATACCCCCGCTGAAAAATATCCTATTTATGTTGGGCAAGATCTTTTATCCCAAACTGTTTTATTTGAGCCCTATCTTGCACATAGGCAAGTGTTGATTGTCAGCCACCCTGATGTCGCTCAATGCTATGCTCAAAAATTATCGGATGTGTGCCTGCAAACGAAAGCGCTCTCTTGTCAGACAATACTTATTCCCAATGGCGATGAATTTAAAACGCTTGATACAGCGGGCTTAATTTGGTCTACCCTCGTAGAGGCAAATTATCATCGACAAGCTATCATTATTGCTCTTGGGGGTGGGATGGTTGGTGATATTGCAGGTTTTAGTGCGGCTTGTTACATGCGTGGTATAGACTATGTACAATGCCCCACAACGTTATTGGCGCAAATCGATGCTGCCATTGGTGGTAAAACAGCCATTAATCTTCCTTCGGGAAAAAACTTAATTGGTGCATTTCATCAACCCAAAGCAGTTTTTTGTGATTTGTTGACACTAAAGACTTTGAAACAAAGAGAATATATTGCTGGTTTAGCTGAGCTGATTAAATATGGCATGGCTTTGGATACAGATTTTTTTGTGTGGATAGAAGAAAATCTGCCCCATTTATTAGCACGTGATCATGAGGCGCTTCTCTATGCAATTCAAAAAGCCGTTAGCTTGAAAGCGAAGATAGTCAGTGTGGATGAAAAAGATAACGCCAGTCGACGCTTGTTGAATTTTGGACATACCCTCGCTCATGCATTAGAGAGTTTGCTAGATTATAGATGTCTCCTACATGGTGAGGCTGTTGCCATCGGCATGGTGGCTGCTACCTATCTGTCAGTAGCGCAGACAAGAAATAAAAATATGTTAGAAAGATTAATATTGGTGTTGGAAAGGGTAGGATTGCCCACAAAGATACCAAGCGGTATAACGATAGTAGAGATTTTGACTAAAATGAAGCATGATAAAAAGAATATGAGTAAAGGTTTGCAGTGGATTGTGCCTGATGCAATTGGCCAAACAAGGATATGTGAGGTTAAAACCTCCCAAATTACGCAAGCATTAATGTTTTGTGGAGCAATTGCATAAGCACTCAATAGAATTTAGGTAAGGACACTATGAACAAACCACATCGACAATCATTATTTACACCGCTTCAAGAAGCTAATCCTTCAATTTATCTTACGTCGGCTTGGCAGGCACATGAAAAAGTTGTGATGCAATTGTCTCAACTAAGTCAGAATGTTTTATTAATTACTGCACCCTTAGAAGGGGGAAAAACAAGTTTTTTGCGTCATATCTTGTCTGCCCCTAGCAAAGATTTACATAAAGTATCCATTACTATTGAAGCACATAGCACCGTTGAAACATTACTCAAACAAGTAATGTTAAGTTTTGGCTTAAACTTCAAAAATAGCGCCGATGCCTACGAGCAAATTTTTCATCTACAGCAACATAGTGTCACCAGTGGTTTAGGGATGCTTTCTTTGTTTGTCGATGATGCACATTTATTAACAACTGAACAACTTCAAGCCCTATTGCAACTTGTCAATCATCAAGCTGAGCCTAGCCAGCAATTGAGATTAATCCTTTTAGGAGAACCTTCTTTAGAGCTGCGCATGTTTTCGCCAGAATTGACAGCTATCACGCATGGTAAGATATATACTATCGAGTTAGAATCATGGACCATTCAAGATATTAATACCTTTTTAAAACAAACCTGTGCTGAGGTTTCTTTTTCTAAAGAAGAAGTAGCATTGATGTTTGAAAAGACAAGAGGACTGCCTGGCCTTATCATTCGCGATAAAAATGCGGTACTGGAACAAAAAACGCTAACAGGAAAACCTATGACAAAACGGTCTTTTAAATTGTGGGGTTTGCACCCTATTTCTTTAGGGGTTTTAGCTGGTATTACACTGGGTGGTGTTTATTTGATTTTTAATAATCTGACCAGTGAAGAAGAAGCCACCATTGCTCCGATTAATGCTGCACAAAGTAATGAGCAAAAATGGCCCGAACAAAATATTTCGCCAAAGAAAACATCACCCGCGGTGGCTTTCCATTTTGATAAAGTAGACACCTCCGATGTGATTGAAGATGACATGAAGCAAGATGCCGAAGAAGCCAAACCTTTATCAGAGCATATGCCACAAATGGATACGCCCAAAGCGCAACTTCAAGCACAAGCACCAGCACCAGCAGCAACGCAAGCACCAGCACCAGCACAAGATCATGAACAACCTTCACCTGCGCAAATTGCCAAGCAACCTGTAACAGCGCAAAAAGTTGAAACAGCTGTAAAAGTGGAAAAAATAGCAAAGGCTGAAAAAATTACGCCAAAAGCTGCAACAAATAAATCTTTATCAGCTCAAGAGAATTACTTACTAGGTTTAGATAAACGTCAATATACTTTGCAATTGTTAGGCGCAAGTAAAGAATCCAGCATTCAACAATTTGTTAAAAAGCATGCCTTAGAAGGTACCAGTTATTCCTTTCATACCAAGCGCCAAGGAAAAGATTGGTATGCGGTAGTCTATGGCAATTACAAATCTGCCGATGAAGCAAAACAAGCGGCTAAAAACCTTTCCCAAACCCTAAAAAGTTCGAATGTACAACCTTGGGTGCGTGAGGTAAGTGCTGTTCAAAAAGATATTCAACAGAAGCAGGGTTAACTTTAGTTGACCCTTCATTTAGAATAAACCATATTGAGTTTAAAAATGAGTCAGTTGAGTCATGCAGTCTTCATTTCGCTTTATCAAAGCACTTAAGCGCCAACCCGTAGATTGCACCCCGGTTTGGTTTATGCGCCAAGCAGGACGTTACCTACCCGAGTATAGAGCTATTCGTGAAAAAGTCGGTGGTTTTATGGGGATGTGTAAAAATCCTGAAATTGCCTGCCAAATAACCTTGCAGCCTCTCAAACGCTTTTCCTTGGATGCAGCCATTATTTTTTCAGATATTCTAACGATCCCTGATGCTATGGGATTGGGGTTACACTTTAAAACCAATGAGGGACCTCATTTTGAGCGTACGGTTCGCACTAAACAAGATGTTGAAAATCTGCCTATCCCGGATATGCAAAGTGATTTGGGGTATGTGAGTGAGGCGGTGCGTTTAACAGCGCATGAAATTCAACACCACACGCCATTAATTGGTTTTTGTGGTAGCCCCTGGACTGTGGCCACTTACATGGTAGAAGGTAAAAGCAGTAAGCATTTCTCAACTATCAAAAACATGCTTTATAGCGATCCCAAATTATTGCACGCTTTATTAAAGAAAATAACCACAGCAAGCGCATTATATCTTGAGGCCCAAATCCAAGCGGGTGCCAATGCTGTAATGATTTTTGATAGTTGGGGTGGCGCACTGGAATATAATAGTTACTTACAATTTTCCTTACCCTATATGCAAGAAATTGTAACGCATTTAAAAACAAAGCCTAGTACCAAAGACACCCCAATTATTTTATTTACCAAAAATGGGGGGCAATATCTTGAACACATAGCGCAAACAGGTTGTGCGGCAATTGGTATTGATTGGACAGTTGATATTGCTCAAGCGCGTTCACGTGTTGGTCACCTTGTGGCATTACAAGGGAATTTAGATCCTTGTGTATTAACTGCAAACCCTGAAAATATTGTCCGTGAGGTAAAATCTGTTTTAGATCGTTATGGCAAGGGCTCAGGCCATATTTTTAACTTAGGCCATGGGATCACGCCTGATATTAATCCGGATAATGTTCAAGTGATGATTGACACTATCAAGCAATATAGTCCTTCTTTTCATAGCAAGGAATAACATGAGCGAAAATAAAGTAATATTTCCTGGAACATTTGATCCCATCACTAATGGTCATGTTGATTTGATTGAAAGGGCTGCAAAAATGTTTGCCCATGTCGTGGTGGGAGTTGCTAAAAATACACGCAAAAAACCACATTTTGATTTGGCAACCAGAGTAAAGCTTACCCAAGAGGTCTTGAGCCCAATTAAAAATGTGAGTGTGGTAGGGTTTTCGCATTTGTTAGTCGATTTTATCCGTGAACAAGGGGCACGCGCTGTTATTCGCGGCTTACGAGCAGTTTCGGACTTTGAATATGAATTTCAGCTTGCCAATATGAATCGACGTTTAGCGCCGGATATAGAAACGTTATTTTTAACTCCTGGGGAACAATTTTCATTTGTGTCTTCTTCGCTCGTCTCGGAGATTGCAGCCTTAGGTGGGGACATCTCCTCTTTTGTTCCCAAGGAAGTTATTATCGCAATGAAAGGGCGCACACCTTAATGGCTTTGATGATTACCGAAGAATGCATTAATTGCGATGTGTGCGAACCAGAATGCCCAAATGGCGCGATATCGCAAGGTGAAGAGTTTTATGTGATCAACCCTGCTTTATGTACCGAATGTGTGGGCCACTTTGATGAACCACAATGTCAACAAGTTTGCCCTGTAGATTGTATTCCTGTAAACCCCGAACATATTGAAACCAAAGAGCAATTATTAACAAAGTATAAAAAGCTGCAACAAAAAGGAACGTAAGCATGAAAGGATTTATGCTGTTTTTGCTAGTTAGTTTTAGCAAGCTTTGTTTTGCTGTTGAACCTTCTCAAAGTGCAGTGGTATCCTCAAAACCTTCAGCGACAAAAGCAGGTATCCAGGTGTTAGCGCACGGTGGAAATGCTTTTGATGCAGCCAACAGTATTGCATCTGAACTTTTTTTTACTAAAAGCACACAACCTGATACTGGGGTTTGGTTAGTGCATGATGCTTCCACTGCAATGGATTATGTTATTGAAGGTAAAATGGGAGACTTGCTTTCCTATATAGGACAAAAGTATGGCAAACTTGCTGCTTCTAAATCGTTGCCGCCTACGTCCAATAAAGTTACTGTCAGCAGTCCCATAGTGGGTGAATATAAAGGGATGAAAATAGTCACGGTACCACTTCCAGCAAAGGGCGGCGCTGGCGTTATCCTTGCACTTGATATATTAAATGAATTTCACCTCACGGATTTATCTGAAGCAGATCAAAAACATTTAATCGCTGAAACGATACGACGAGTAAATTGTGACATTATCAATCAAGATAAACCGTCTATAGATTTAAAAGATATTATCAATACAGATCATATCCACCAACTACGCGCTAATATTAAAATGAACCGCGTGTCAGTTGATACTAGAGATTGTCATACGGGTAATGCGTTTAAAGATAGTCTTCACTTTTCAGTGTTAGATCAAGCCGGAAACCAAGTCAGTGGTATTTTAATGGCACAAAACACACCTGGGCTTGATCTTGCTGCTCCTTTATTTTTTGAAACCCAAGATGGTAAGGGGATGCTTAGTGCTTCGGGAGGGTACAGGACGTTAGCCGCGATGCTAATTAGCTTATTAACCGCCAAGGATGACACTCACCCACAAAAGTGGGTGGCAGCACCACGTTTTATGCAAGTTTCCCCTAATTTAATTGAATTTGAAAAAGATGCATTTACTGTTCCCTTACAAAATGCCTTAAAGTTGCGTGCTCATTCGCTTAAGCAAGTAGAAAATTTTGGAGATGTTCAAGGTATATTTTGGGAAACAAAAAATAACAAAGTTTATGCAGCCTCTGATCCGAGGGGCGAAGGTGCGGCAGAGACAAAAACAGTTAATCCAACTGATAAAGCAGCGCCTTAAGATAGTGATTCTCTGGCAAAAGCGGATGAATAGGATGATCTTTATCGGCTCCCCCTTTGCGGATAAAAGTGAATTGGCGGCCTGCTTTGGTTATTCCTGCTTCAACCGCTTTCCTAAACTCATCCGTAGGTGCATGATGTGAGCAGGAGGCAATAAAGAGTAACCCTTGAGGAAAAACGCGCGTCGCGCAAAGTTTCGCTAATTTTTGATAACCTCTTAATCCTGCCCCTTTATGTTGACTGTGTTTCACAAAGGCCGGAGGATCAGCAATAACCACATCAAATTGCTGATTTTGCTCTTCAAGCTGCGCAAGCACATTAAAAACATTTTCATGAATAAATTCGCATTTATCACTCACTGCATTGGCAGTCGCGCCCTGTTGGGCCAAGGTTAGCGCCGTTTTTGAGCTATCGACCAGCGTGACATGTTTTGCGCCTTTTTTGGCTGCCGAGATCCCAAAGCCACCGCTATAGGTGTAAAGATCAAGTACGGTTTTATCCTTACAAAAGCCAGCCATCCAATGGCGATTCGCGCGTTGATCATAAAACCACCCGGTTTTTTGCCCATCAATGGGGGAGGCAAAAAAGAGCGTGTCATGTTCAATCACTTGCAATGGTTCGCAAGACGTTTGTTCACAAGGCAGGTTGTTTAACCCTTCTTTTTGTCGATGTGTGAGATCTTGTTTAAAAATAATTTGTTTAGGCTTAAGGAGATCTTCCAAAGGAGGTAGCCACAGGCTTTTTAAATTTTCCATGCCTGCCGTGCCTACCTGGCAGACTAAGATGTCAGCGTATCTATCGATAATGAGTCCGGGTAAACCATCCCCTTCTGCGTGAACAAGCCGGTAATAAGGCACGCTGAATCGACTTTCGCGCTTAGCGAGTGCTTTTTGAAAAAGGCCATAAAAAAAGTGACTATCGATGGTGGTTTTCCAATCCAAAGTTAACACTCTACAGGCGATTTTGCTGTTGGGGTTATAATAGGCAATCGCAAAAGGTTTTCTTTTGGTATCGCCTAAATAGACTAAGGTGCCGCTTTCAAGATCTTTAGGTGACACCAATGCGTTAGTGTATACCCACGGATACCCTTTGCGAATTTTATCAACAAAAGCAGATTTGACAGCAAGACAGTCCATAAAATAGGCATCATATCAAGTAAAGGGCTGATTTTACCTGGCCAGGTTCATAAGAACAATACTATTCAATAGTAAAAGTACATTCTTTTAAACCATCTTTTTCGCAAAGAGACTTACATTCATCCGTCGGGCAAAGCTTCCACCCTTTTTCGCTGATTTTAAAAGTCTTATGGGCATCGGCTTTTACAACTATCCAAACATTATTGTCTTCATTGGAGTTAAGTGAATAATAGCAAGCGATAGAATGGCCATCGTATAACATTTTAAAAAGATTTTTTACCATTTCATTGTCGTTTAAGGGGCGGCTTGTAAAAGCAACCCACCAGGTAAGATCGTTATCTTTCCAGGTGCCGGTGCTTGCATTTTTGCTTACCTCATCCGAAGAAGGGCATTGTAAACCTGTTGGTTTAGCTTCCTTGGTATTTTGAGATTCGCTGCTATTGTCTTGGCTCTTATTGAGCATTTGAATGGGATGATTTTTATCAGCATCGCTAGAGGCCTGAGGAGATACTTCTTTTTTCAAGGCATCATTTGATTTTAACAGCTCATCATATTGCTTTTGTAATTCTTCTTGTTTTTCCTTACATTCTTGGTGCTTTTGCAATAAAATTTCATAATCTTTATTTACTTGCTTGAGATCAGTGGTGCAACCATCGAATTTCTTTTTAAGATCATTATAGTTTTCTTCAGCATGCATCTCCTTTTCTTTTAAAAGGCTAAATTCTCTGTCTTTTTGAGTAAGGAGCTTTTTTGAATTGTAATAAAGGCCATAGCCGCCAGCCATAATAGCTAATATTATGACCATAATAAAAATAGCAATATGCTTTGGTAGAGGAGCTTTATCAAACATACACATGCCTTAAAAAAAGAGTTCTTCACTCATTATATCGTCAAGGCACATCAATACTTAAAATAGAACTCCGCTTTTTGCGCCAATAAAACAGACCTATTGAGTAAAAACACAGCAAAAGGCAGAGTATTGGGAAGCCATATTGTATTGCTAAAGCGCTGAATAAATGTATCTGCAACATACTGTCATTGACGACCGGTTGTGCAATGTTTAACAGTAAGTCATCGTGGTTGAGCCAAGAACACATATTAAGACCAAGGGCAAGATTACCATAATTTTCAATTGCCCCATTACTTAAAAAGCGGCTATTCCCAATCACGACAATCCTTTGCTGGGTTTGTGCTTGTTCTTTGGTTAAAAGCAAGCCCAAAGTTAAAGGCCCTTTTACTTCATTTTCATCTTCGTTAAATGCAATTTCTTTATTCGTGAAGTTTTTTTCTGTCCAGGAATCATCGTTTGTGGTTAAAAAAGCAAAGGAGTGATATGCATTTGTCACCTCCTTTTTAAGTGCTTGGGCAAATGGAAAAGCACTCAGTGTGAAAGGTGCTTCAAATGGCAGTGTTGGGTAAGCGTCAATAATGCTAATGCCTGGGTGAGGCGTGCCAAGTTGATAACCATGCATATCAGCAATGGTTCCTTCATATGTGCTTATGCCTAAATACTTGCTCAAAAATGATAAAGGGTCCGACTGTGGATCGTTAAGCCAGAGTAGATCTTTGCCTTGTTGAAGATAGGCCAAAATAAGCTCTTCTTCTTGGGGTAAAAAACCAGTTTGGGGAGAAGCAATGATAAGTGTTGAAGTATTATCTGGAATAAAAGGGGTTTGGGTAAGGTTTAAGGCTTGTACTTTGAGCCCCTGATTTTCAAGCGCGCGGGTAAACAAACCAAAATCACGCATTTCTTTGCCAAATGGTGAAGGTTCATGATGGCCTTGCAAAAAAACAATCCATTGATTGGGTTTGCGTTGTAATTTAAAAAGGACATTACTTAAAGTGCTTTCATTCATCGTTACCTTTTGCAGATCGATAATTTCTTTTGCTTGCAAATAATTAATGATCAGCGCCTCTTGCGGCAAATGGGCAGCGTCAGTTGTTCTTTTTAGCCAATCAATTTCTAACTGTGGTTGGTATCGTTGGTAAAGATTAACCAAGGTTTTAATTTGTCTATGTAAGTCTTCATTGGGTGTGTACAGTGTCATGGTAAGCGGATATTCAAAGCTTTTTAAAAGTGAAATACTTGTTGGGGAAAGTTTGTTATTAAAATTGTTAAAAGGAGCAAAGGTTTTGGAGGCGCAATAAAGTAATACACAAATGATGAATAAACTTGCACTAATAAGTATTTCTTTGAGTAAAAATTTTTTCATAGTTTCACATGCGTCATTTTAATAGCCAGATGTCGACTGGTGAGGGTTAACCAAAAAATGCTTACTAAGATAAAAAATACGAAATCAGCCATATTTATTATTCCATGGAAGGCTGCATAACTGTGATTGATTAACGAGAGTTCTTTGGCCAAATAGGCATAGGCTTTAGAAAAAGGATTAAGCCACTCAATAAGCATCCATAGTAAGAGCCCAATATAGGTAACCAGTAGGGCAAAGATAGGATGTGATATTAAAGAAGAAATAAATAAACCGAAGCTGATAATACAACAGCCAATCAATGCTACTGTAAGAAGGGAAAGCGTGATCATTTGCCAATTAAGAGTGGCATTTAGGAACAAAGAGCCAATCATGAGCAGCAATATCAGCTCAATAAATCCCACGAAGCATAAAATGCTTAGCCATTTTCCAAAAATGATGTTGAATGCGGTTCTTGAACTCATTGCCCACAAGGCAAAAGTGCGTTGTTTGACCTCTTGGCTTAAGCTTTGGGTGGTAAATAAAGGGAAGGTTAAAGCCATTAAAAGAATGGCCCAACTGCATAAAGGTTTGATGATTTCAACGGATATGCTGGCACTGATTTCTCTGGCATGTAAAGCACCATGCGCCAAGTGTAAATAATCGACACATAATCGATAAAACAGTAACGATAAAAGCCCAAGGCTTAAGGAAAGCACCCCAAAGGTGAGCGGGTGGCGAACAAGTTTGTAGATTTCTATCTGAAAACTGTTTTTCATAGGTTTGCTTCTTGCGAGGGGTTTATCACTTCACTGACATTTTGCGTTAACACAATTTCGCTAAACCGCGATGGGGTTGTTTGCAAGTGTAATTGACCATTTTCCAAAACATAACTTTGCTGACAAAAGGTGGTTACCTCTTCAAGATGGCTTGATAAAATAATATCCGTGCCTGTTTTATGTAAAGCTTTTAATATTTGCCAAAGCAAAGAGCGACTCTTTGGTGATAACCCTGAACAGGGTTCATCTAAAATCAATAAGCGCGGCTTATCTAACAAGGCACTGGCTAACATTGCCCTTTTTTGCAGCCCATCAGAGCATTTACCGAATAGCTGATTCACATGAGCTGTTAATTGGCATTGGTTTAACACCTCATTCAAGTTGATATGAAGAGCCTTTGGGTTGATTTGTCGCATTGCTGCCACAACTTGCATATTTTCCATGAGGGTAAGGTGTGGGTAAAGAAAGGGTTGGCTTTGAACATAACCGATTATTTTTTTGAGGGTAGGTTGTGCATAGAGTTCTTGTCCTTGGTAGCTAATCTTTCCTTTATCGGGCTCACAAAGTCCACTTAAAATCCGTAGCAAGGTAGATTTGCCACTGCCATTTTCACCGCTGATGCTAATAATGCCGGGGCTAAAATGGGCATTGAGCCCACATAATAGCGGTTTAGCGCCGACTTGGAAGTGAAGATCAATGATGTGCACGCAATCCCTGCTTAGCGTTGGATAATACTCCTTTTAATATATACTTTTAGTGCATTAATTTAGCAATAAGCGGTATAATGTGAGTCTAAATGATAACATATGTTGAATATTTTGTAATATAAGTGACTAAGTCGGGAGAGCATATTACATGTTTTATGGCTTGTGCGATTTACCTTGGTGGGGAAACATCGTTGTTTTGTTTGTTTTTACTCAGTTAACAATAGCGTCAGTCACGTTATATCTTCATCGTTGCCAAGCGCATCGTGCTTTAACATTACACCCTGCGGTCAGTCATTTTTTTAGGCTTTGGTTGTGGTTAACCACGGGGATGGTTACCAAAGAATGGACCTCCATTCATCGCAAGCACCACGCTAAATGTGAAACCCCAGAAGATCCTCATAGCCCGCAAGTTCTGAGCCTGCCTAAGGTATTATGGCAAGGGGCAGAGCTTTATCGTAAAGAAGCCAAAAATAAAGAAACCATGGCTCGTTACGGACAAGGTACGCCAGAAGATTGGATGGAAGAGCATGTTTACTCACGCAGTAAATACGGCATTTCTCTGATGTTTATCATTGATGTGCTGTTATTTGGGTTGCCAGGAATTACCTTGTGGGCATTACAAATGGCTTGGATCCCATTTTTTGCGGCTGGCGTTGTGAATGGTATTGGCCATTTTTGGGGATATCGTAATTTTGAATGCCCAGATGCGGCGACCAATGTTTGCCCCTTGGGTATCTTTATTGGTGGTGAAGAGCTGCATAATAATCACCATACCTACCCAACCTCGGCGAAGTTTTCAGTGAAATGGTGGGAAGTGGATATAGGTTGGTTTTATATTTGTGTTTTAGAAAAATTGGGGCTAGCCAAAGCTAAGCGGCGCGCACCCACTCCGGTGCTTGTTCCAGGAAAAACGCAAATTGATATGCAAACCTTAAAAGGCATTATTTTAAACCGCTTTCAAGTGATGGCGCGCTTCTCTAATGAGGTGATGTTGCCAAACTTGACGCAAGAGCAGCAAAGCCCGATTAAGTTTCTGCTGATCCGCGAGAAATCGTTATTGGATGTTTCAGCAAAAGAGCGCTTAAGCCAATTTTTAGCAAATAATAAAACCCTGCAACAGGTTTACCTCTTTAAAGAACGTTTACAGAGCTTGTGGGCCCAAACCACCTTGCAAGAAAGCGATCTCTTAGAAATGCTACAAAAGTGGTGTCAGGAAGCAGAAAGCACGGGTATTGCTGGCTTGAAAGAATTTTCGCTGTATTTAAGAAGCTTTACCTTTAAGCCGGCTGAGGCGGTTTAGAAGGTGAGCAAATAAAAAACCCGCTTTAAGCGGGTTTTTTATTTAGAAGCCAAAATTAGCTAATCTACTTTATCTTCTCTTCGTTAAATTCCACATGCTTGCGCACAACAGGATCATAACGTTTCAAATGAAGCTTTTCTTTATTGCGCTTGTTCTTCGTCGTGGTATAGAAGAAACGGGATTCAGAAGAGCGCATGATAACTTTAATGGTATCCGCTGCCATGTTTTATATGCTCCTAAACTTTCTCGCCGCGGCTGATAATGTCAGCCAATACAGCTTCGATGCCTTTCTTATCGATAATGCGCATACCGCGATTGGAGACGCGTAGTCTCACGAATCTATTTTCGGTAGCTAACCAAAATCTTTTCCAGTGAACATTTACCTTAAAGGTACGTTTCTTTTTGATATTACTATGTGAAACGTTGTTGCCACGTGCTGTACCTTTGCCCGTGACCATACACACTCTTGACATGATAATCCCCATATCTTCCTCATTGAGCCAGACTTTATATCAAATATTCAAGCGTCTAGCAATGTGAGAACTAGGTTCTTTAAAAACTTAAGATCTTTGGGAAATGCTAGTTGAATGATTAATAAAAGGTTTGGCCGCACAAGCGCAGACTTTTTAATCTCAAGTAGTGTGAGAAGTCTAACGCCCCCTCCTGACATCCGTGCGGTTAAACCGGTGCAAATACACCATTATACATAAATCCATAGCGGGAAATTTAAACTGTTTTAGAACTATTATCCATGACTCCTTGTCTATTCATTAAGCCAATAGCTTTACAGAATTTTAAAATAAAGGGGTGGACCTGTGATTGAACAACCATTTAAAAAATTAGATACACCCGTTAAACCAAAAGATAAGAAAGGTGAAAATCCAATCCTTTCAGCTTTAAATGATAATGTAGATTCATTAATGCAATTTCAAATGCCGGGTAATCCACAAGTAACAGTAAGCGTTTCACCTGATGGTTACATCATATTTAATTTTCAAAATAAAACATCTCCATTGCAATGCCAACAGAAACTACGTGCTCCAGTAAAAAACGATGAAAAGGATGAAGCAAGACCTGAGTTTGAAGAAGCAAATTTGATGGCTTTTGAAAATCAACTATTGGTGATGGGGGTAGGAGCAATAAAATTTTGTATTGAATATGCAGGATTGAGTAAAGATGAAGTAAAAAAATTGTATCAAAATTCCAGTGTTAAAGAAGATATAATAAATAAATGGATTAGAGATTATGAAAGATCGTTAGTTAAGAAGCCGCCATCAAAATTAAATCCGGTTGAAAATTATTCTGATAATCTCAAGAAAAAAGCGCAAGAATTTCAATTTTATAATGATGATAAAACGACTTTTAATAACCAGGGAAAAATATATGAAGAAATCCTAAGTACTGAAAAAGCATATATAGAAGCATTAAGTAAACTCGGTGCAAATGAAAAAGAAAGTTATCTCAAGGCATTTGATAAATTGACAAGTGAGGATAAAGGAAAGTTCATATCAAAAAAAGAATTTGAAGAGATCCTCAATCTTTGTTCTGAAATAGAAACACTTCATCGAAAAATTTATAGTGACCTTCAGCAAAGCCCTGCAAATTTATTAAAACACATTGAAGAATTGAACAAACTATACGCAAACTATGCAAGTTTATATCAAAAGATAAAAGAAAGAGGAGGGGTCCCTGAGTATATCAATACTCTTTACAAAGATGATTTAAAGTTTAACTTAGAAGATATATTAATTAAACCGATTCAACGTATTAACATGTATAATCTCTTTTACGGAAAAGAGTTGTTAGATAAAAAATCGGGATTGCCTCCAAGTCATTCATTATATGCAGAAGTTGAACAAATATCACAAAAGCTAAAAGAAACGGCCCTGTTAATGGAAACAAAAGTAAAACCAAAGGAAATTGAGGGCAAAAAGATGAGAGTCACTGTTAGATTAGAAGGAGCCAAAGAGGCAACTGCACGCAAAGAAGCCAAAAAAATATTGAGGGGTTATCATTTTGAAGATAGACCTAAAACCAGAGAAGATAGAGAAAAACATATTGAAGATACATCAAAAAAATTAATTAAAGAATTAGGATTGCCTGAAACATGGGCAATAACAGCACAAAATTTAAAGAAAAGCCCAAAAGATAAGATAAGAAAAACAGCAAGATTCATAGTTAAAGATACCAAAACGAATCAAGACATATTTAAAATTACTATTAGCAATAATGAAATTACGATTAAGGAATTAAAACCTGGAGATGTATCTGAATCTAACTATGTAAAACAATTAGAAGCAATGAATGCATTAATGAATAAATTAATGGAGGAATTACCAGAAAAGCAACCCAGGATCCTTACTCAAGATGCACGCCTTATGGCAAAAATGGAAGAAATAGGAGTAAACTATGAAAGATCTTTACAATATATACTAGGCGGGGCTCAATTAAGGCAAGTTCGTAAGGAAAATCCACTTGTTGTGAAGATTGATTCTTCAGGTCAGGAAAGTGACAAGAGAAGAGTTAAGAATTTATTTAAGGCGCAATTAGACAAAGGAGCATTTGTACCTGAATTGCAAGTCAGTATCGATTCTGCGAATAAATCAAAATATGGATCAATGGAAATTGATAATGAGCCTCTTGAAATTTCTACAACAAATGCAGAATTGGCAATAAAACAATATGAAGCAGTACTTGCTGCAGGATATACACCAAAGTTTTCACCAAAAACAAAAGAAATAGTACAAGAATATACCAAGAATGAAGTGAGCAATAGTGTTCAAAGGCAACTAAGAGACATAAGAGAAAGGAAAAAACTGGCAGATAGATTATTAGATCCTAATATTTCAGCTGCGGAAAGAACGAAAATTAATACTCGCTTACAAGAAAATATGATTGAAGTAGAAAGACAAATTATTGTTTCAGCGCCCAAAGTAGGGAATAGAGAAATTATTGATCCGCTTACAAAAGAAAAAGAAAATATAAGTGTTGTAGATGCAGGGGAGTTAATCAAAAGAATCAGAAAGGCAACAGAGGATGGATTTTTGGTTCAATTAAATAAGGATGATAAAGATACTCTGAGAAGATACCTTGATACTCCAGAAGGAATGCGAGCTGCATCCGTACCCATAAAATACAGCGGGAGCGCTCCGCTTCCAATTGTCATGAGAGAACTTTTAGCAATCGGCTTAAAGGTTGAAATTCTTGATAGGGAAGCTTTCAATGAAGATGTAAAAAAGATAGAGAAATTTCCGCCTGTAAAAATAAATAGTGGAAACGTAAGTCACGATTTCAATTTACTATCTGAGTGTTTTCGAGTTATGGGGCTCAGAGCACAAATAACTGATGAAAATGCAATGAAAAGTCATGTTGGCAAATTAAACATAGAACCTACTTTTGTTTTGGATAATTTACCACCTGAATACCATATTGAGGATGTAAAAGCTTTAGCAAAAATAGGCATTTATGCTAAGGTAAGTGAAAAGCTTAATATAAAAAACCAAGAAATCGCAATTGAGTCAGATAATCCTAATCATGCAGTTGGATTATTTAAAAAATATATACATGACGGATTTGCTGTTAATGTTGGTCCTAATACATTGCTTGGATTAAAAAATAAAACGAAAGAAAGATGTTGCGAAGTTACTTTAAAGGGTAATGAAGCGCAATCTTTATTGTCTCGGCTTTCATTGAGTATGAAATATGGGTTTGCAGTAGATCTTAACAAAGAACAAATTAACACGCTCAGAAATTTTATATTAAAACAAGGTAATGACAAAAAACCCATTTTAGAAATTGCCGGAGAAAATCCAGAAGCTATTAGAAAAAACATTGAATTAGCACAGAAATTGGGAATTATGCCCACTATTACAAATGAAGCCAAACAAGCATATAACCAAAGCAATCGTGAACATGTGGAAATCCCTGTGCATATGAAACTAAAGTCAGGTTTTTTACGTACTAAAATTGAAGTGGTAGATATAAAACAAACTATTGAACATGCATCCACTTTGGCGTCAAGTGGGATTAATGTTAAATGGTCAGCTGATATGGAAAAAGTAAAATCAAAAGCTCAAAGTGATAAAGATATGAAGGGCTTTTTTAACAGAGGAAAGAGAAGAGAAGCTCAAAGAATTTTTGATTTGATAGGTGTTGTAGAAAAAGTTAATAAAGATGTACAGGATAACCTTGCAATACCAAAAACAGTGCCTTCTACAGCAGGCACTACTGGCCAACGAGCACAGCCTATACTTTCTAAACCATCACCTAGTCATATGCCAGTGAGCGTCGTAGCGCAAGTTCCTATGCAACCTCAAACAAGTGATTCTAAGGCGATTGCTCTTGAAAACATCGATATGATGTTAAAAGGATTTAGGAGTCTACAAATAAATCCTGATCCTAGATATAGAGAAGATGCAACTAAAGTTTCAACACATTTAAATGAATTAATAAAAAGCCTAGAAAATAGTACAAAATCGCCACAAGAAGTAAATAAAGAACTAAAAGATATTCTTGAGGCTAGGAAGGATCATCCAGTGATACAAACTAATATTACAGAAATGGGATCTAAATTTAAAGAATTGGAACCACCAAGGTCCAGACATAGGCTAGGTGGAACCGAATAGAAAATATTTTTTGCATCTATATCAACAAAGAGATTAGTTTTATGCTAAATCCACAATTTAAAGACACAATACGTGACCTCTTCAACAAAGAGGTGGTACTTAAATATCCCAAAGAGTCAGCAAAGTGCCAGCAACTATTTGACAGTTATTTTGAGGCGCTGTTGAAGTTATTATCAAATGAGACCAAAGAAAAATTATATTCTTTAGAAAAAGCGCAGCAAAAGCAATTAGCCGATAACTTGGCAAGAAACATCGGATCTTGTATACAAAGAATGCCAGGTGCAAATGATACTGCTGTCTTAAAAGCCGCCATAAAATCATTTCAGACAGACATGCCAACAACAATAGACATGCTTGCGCCAAATTTAAAAGCTATAAATGAAGCTGTAGGAACCGATACTTCGGTTCCAAATCAAATTGGTGCAGCTATGGCAATAAAAATAGTTAATGATATGCAAACAGATAAATCGTTGAAATCTTCAGGTAAGGTTAATCCTGCATTTACGATAGGGGTTTTGGGCGCTAACCTAGGGATCGCATTAAATACCAAATTAGCCGGCATGTCTCCTTTATCCGATGAAAAAGTAAAAGCCTATATGAAAGTTTTTACGACTTTGTGCCAAAGCATGATAGCAGAATTTAGTAATCAAGGTAGTCCTTATGTGGTTCCTAAAGGGCAAGGTAAATTTCAACAGTTTTGTATTGATCCCGCTGTTTTAAAATCAATAGTAGAAACCGCTGCAAAACTGGCGGATTCACCGCGTTTGCAATTACTAGATGAAGCATCCATAAAAAAATATGGATCAGAATTAGTTTCAACGATGGTTAGCCAGGGCAAAGACATAGCAAAAAATAATAAAAAAGGTTTTCCTGTAGAACAGGATATGCAAAAGCAACTTGAGGCTATTGATATGCTCAATACACGATTATCAACAACGCACGATAAGCAAGAAATGAAATGGAGTGCAAGATTTCTTGCTAAGATGCAATCAAAAGGACAACATGAGCGCAGAGCTGCGCCTATAGCAACACAAGAAAATATAAATGTGCAAAGAGCAAGGCAGGATTTAATCGGATCTCATAGAGACCAGAAAAAGACAGATATAAGACAAGAGTTGATGGCCAAGCATCGCATTAAACCGGGATCTTCTAAGGAATAATGGTGTTATTTGCTCTAGTATTTTTATGGTTTGATTGTGTGCTTAGGTTTACTCACACGCATGTAATTGCAAGTGATGAACAAATAATCTTGGCTAATTCACATGAAAATTGGTGAAATCAAGGTATAATAATATTGATATTAATGAACTTGTCTGTTAAGGAGGCAAGTTATGAGTACCCCAGGGGTATCTAGTGATACAAATAGACAATTAAATTTTGCGATTCAAGAACTACGAGAAACAGAGAAAGTTTATATTGGTAAATTGAACTCATTAGATGATGTTAAAATTGAACGAGCAAAAAAAGCTTATGATTCAGTAGAAGGGATGTCAGATGCAGAAAAAGCTGAAGCTAAAGAAAATTTGGATGCTTTATATAAAGCCATATTAGATATAAAGGAAAAACAAAAAGCACTTTCGCAAGCAATTCTTAATGATGGTCCAGAA
Organism: Pseudomonadota bacterium; assembly: GCA_018241965.1. Classification (GTDB taxonomy): domain Bacteria; phylum Pseudomonadota; class Gammaproteobacteria; order Berkiellales; family Berkiellaceae; genus Berkiella. The sequence continues at coordinate 119,750 of JAFECS010000003.1, forward strand.
AAATGGTCCCAGCCACTTGAAGCATTAACTGAAGTGTATAGTAATTATATAATTTTATGTGGAAAAGGTATAGCTTTCCCACCGGAAGTCGATATGGCTATATGGGATATTCCAAAATCTAGTGATCTTCAAGAGAATAAGAGAAAAGAATCAACAAGTGAGAAAAAATCACATGACGACGTTACAGTAGGTGGTCCCACGCAGGGATTTGGACTAAAATTATCAGACATATTAGCCGCCCCCTACCAACGTGCGACAAAGTACCCCTTATTGGCAGGTGATTGTATTCGTGGAGCCCCTGAAGGCCATCTTCAAAAAAAGGAATTTCAACAGTTCTTAGAAGTTTCTACACAAGTTGCCGTAAGTGCAAATGAAGCAAAGCGTGTCTTTGAGCAAAATCAAGGTGTAAGGGAAATTGAAAAATTAATTCAAGACTATAACAGTATACCAACATCTGAAAAATTAACAAAAATAATTGAAAAAATAATAAAGGAGATAGAAAAAATTCCAGCAGAAAAAATAGTTCAATTACTTGCCGGGGCAGATTTTAGAAAAGTAAAAGATAAAGATGTTAAGATAATTAACAAGATTATTGAAAGACTAAATGCAAGTGTATTAGCTTATAGTTCTCAAATTGAAGCGAAACAGAAAGACATTCAAAAAGCCAAAGAAAAAGATAAGGTTTCACTTAGGTTAGACTTAGCTAAAATGGAAGCAGATCAAAAAGGTACAAAAACTTTAAGTGATACTTTAAAAAATAAAGTTGCAAACAAAAAAGTACTAAAGCAACTTGATAAAATTGCGTCTGCTAATGTAAAGGGTAACAAAATTTCAAACGATTCTGCATGGGCTTTGCAAGAATTAATGTATGCGGCGATAAATAAAAACAAACAGGGTCAACCTGTTAATATAGTGGAACTGATAAAAGAGTTGGCTGCAAAGAAAGAGAAAAGAGAAGAAAAACAAAAATTTCTTTCTGGGCTGGGCTCAATTAAAGAATTGAACCTAAAAGCTACTACCATAGAAGAGTTTATGCGTGCTGGACAAGTTGCACCAACTCCTACGGTGAGTACCCAACCCACAAGCGCATTCAGCGCAGCTTCCCGTACACCTTTGACAACACCTACAGTTACATCAGTAAATCCTAAACCACAGGTGCCACGAAGAAGTGGAAGAGGTACAGGAGTGGGCATTAATCCTGCTTTCCAAAGAAAAGTACAAGTATCTACAGTTGGACTAACAGAGCTAAAGACTGAAACGCCTACCCTAACACAATATTCCAATATCATGTTACAAGTTTTAATGACACCTAATATCAGCCTTGCAGAAGTAAGTAATAAAACAGTTGAACTTTTAGAGAAACACTCCCCTGAGGAAATAGTAAAACTGCTTTCGCAAGCGCATGATGAATTAAAAGGTTCTAAAATAGATGATTTTATGAGAGGAAGCGCAATGGTTTTAAGCGCGATGTTGGACAAAGAGTTATTACTTACTAGAGATATCGATGGGTTAAAAGAATTTATTGATAAAATAAAACCAAGTGAAGACAATAAAGTAGCAACAACACTCTATAACGAATTGAAAGGTGTTATAGCAGAAGCTGATGATATCAATAATCTTAGAAGACAAGAAGTGGACCCTCTTAAGGCATTCTCCTATGATTTGTTGCAAGCAATGAGACGTATTCCTGTAGATCAAAAAGACATAACACATAGAGAAATTCTCTCTGATTTAAATAGACTTGCGCTCAAAGCGGTTGAAAAACAAAACGAAAGGCCAAACAATCTCAGCAGTGAAGATAAAGAAGCTATGCTCAAGGAAATACTGGTAGAATTTCAAAAAAGTAAGGGTCTTGCAAATTTTGACAAAAATATAAAAGAGATGGCTGATAAACTATGTGCCGATAGGAAAATTAAAGTTGTTAGTTATTCAGGTTCTTCTCCTCAAGTACAAAAATTTGATAGGTTAGAACCTGGGCGAAAAGAAATTAGTAAAAAAGAAAAGAATCATCTTTCAAAAGAACATAAACGTAAAGGGAAGAAAATACCACGCCATGTTGGTGATTTAGCAGCAAAGAAAGCAAAAAGAGAATCTGAGGGAAGGCCAATAGAACATTATGGTACAAATGTTGAGGAAGGTAGACCTAAAGAAGGCAGTCGAAGTAAAGTTGATTATGTTGTCACTGATAAGACCTCTGAGCAGGGAGTCGGCAGAATTGTTGTAAGCAAAGAACTTGATGAAAAAATAAAGAAAGCAGAAGCTTTTTTAGAGGAAAAAAATGCCAGGGAGCTAATAAAGGAAAATAAAGAGTTGAAAAAGGCAATGCATGAACATAGAGGTGAAAGAACTGTGCAAATCACCTATGACCAAAGGGGAGAATTGGCTGCCACGATTACTTTTTCCAAAGAATCTAAAGATAAACATGAAACCCAGATAACAGTAAAATTATCAGAGAACGATATTGACCAAATTATTAAATTAGGCGAAGAAAGAAGCAGAAAGCTATCAGATACCGCACAACCAGTAATTCCAGAAACACCTAAAGAGATTGATGAACTTGATACACTATTAGCACAACTTAGAGGTGAAGGGCCTCCTCCTCCAATCATATCGCCAGAAGAACTTCAAAGAAGGCTAGGAGTTTCTGAACCTCAAGTTGGTCTTGGGCCAGTGTCTTCACCAAGCTCATTGGAGTCTGCTGTGCCACTTGCTCCACCACTACCACTTTCAACCCCACAGCCACCATCACCACCAACTTCTAGTACTTCATCAACACAAGAACTAGAGGGGTTGATGAAGGAACTAGATGAATTAGTGCCCAAGGATAAAGAACCTAGTCCATCAAGAAAGCCAAAGGAACCAGAAGAGCTAGTTGCGCCGCAAGGTCCAGAGCGTACAAAATCTGTTAGAGAAAGGATTGAGACAATAAATAAGGGGCCGCAACAACCAGAATCTAGGGTAGCACCAGTTTTGTCTAGTGAGCGAAAAGCAAACCCAGAGTTTAAAGCATTGCGTGATCAATTTAACCGCAAAGGGGTTGAGCAGGAGGAAAGAAAGGAAAAACGCAAGGGCGTCAGGTTTGGAGGTTCTGATTCAGAAAACAAGTAACCTCCAGCTACAATAAACTTCCTAACACGTTATTTTTCTTCAATAGCGAATTACTACTCGCTTTTTCATAAACATCCCGCGCCGTTTGTTTTTGCGCTGTCGCATCCGGAATATCTTTTCTTGCACCACCTAGCACCAACAATTTAACGGCCCGCGTATCTTTATCTGCACGTAAAGCAAGATGTAAGGGCGTAAAATGTTTTTGCTCGGTACTATCTTGGCTATCAATTGCTGGCAAGCCATCTGTTAAAGTCATATCGCGCATAGCCCCTATCAAGAATTCAAAGGTGTCGGTATCTGCAAAGAGGGTGGCGCGACGTAATGCTTGACCGGGATCAGTTGTCTCTAAGGCAGCCATTACCGCTTCTAGGCTTAAAGAAGGGTTTTCTTGCCGCCGATGTTGCATTCTTTTGTGCAAACTTTGAACATATGAAACCGTGGGTGCTTTAGGATCAAGTGCGAGATTATATTTACGACAATAGTTACGTAATAACTCGGCAATATTTTTATCAGGGTATAATTCTCTAAGACGCATGACAAGTCTTTGATAATCTGCAGCAGTTTTTGGGGTTGCCATGATCAAAGCTTTAGGGCCTAAAGCACTTACCCTTACCCAGCGTACCTTTTCAAGCGTTGGTTTGAAAGCCCCTTCTGTGTTGTCATAATCAACAAAGGGAGGTTGTAAAATAGCAAAGCTGCTTCGTTTTAGTTGTTCAACAGATAATCTTGAAACAATACCACTTAAGGCATAAGCGTATAAACAAGAAGGATCCTCAGTAAAAGCTTGCACCTTACTTTGGCAGGCAATGATCTCAAATTGCACTGCAACTTGTGTTAATTTTTCACTGAGTTGTTTCAAGATTTGATATTGTAAAATATTATTTGAACTATGAATGTTGATAATATTAAATTGTCTTGAAGCTTCGTCCCACGCTACATCAAATACTTCTACCGCCCCTAAATGGTAACCCGGGTAAAAGAGAAATTGTTTCCGATGCGGGGCTTCTTTTTGCAATGCTAAGATGTTTTCAACTAATTTTGCTAGCGCTGAAGAAGAGAGCGTTTCCGTAGTTAATGCTTCTGAATCAAAAATAATTTTACCCACGAAAGGGGCACCAAATTGCGCTGCTCGTTGGTTTTTTCTTTGTACATGAGAATTAAGCTCACCCACTAGCAAGGTTGCGCCGCTTTCTTGCGTAAGCTGTAATTTTCTAAATTTTGTGAACTTAATCAAAAAGTTTTGAAGCAGTGCGTGAAAATGTTCATTCTGACAATGCGGTAAATCTTCGGATTCAAGCATAAATAACCATTTTCTAATACTTGCAGTTAATATTTTTACATCTTCTGGTTGTTGATGTGCTTGATGGATAATACAGGCATTGTAGGCAAGAATACTGGCCAATAGAGAAAAGTATCCCATCGTATGATGGTAGGTATTTGTGTCGCTTAATGCATTGGCTTTTTTGTAGTAATCCAAAGTTGATAAAATATAAGAACACAATGAAAAAGCAGTGGTGTAACGAAAGTTCAAAGAATGATAAAAAGCTTCATGAGCTTGGCCTTGTGCAAGTGAACGTCCCTCAAATTCACTTAAGGCTTGTTGTGGACCGGGCAAGCTAATAAATTGCGCGAGCTGCTCAAGCACCTGGGGTGAATTTTTAAGCACATCCTGTAATCTTATTTTTAATAAGTCTAATGATTCAGCAAGCGGCCTACCAGAGCCAGGTGTGCGATTGATTGTGGGAAAAGATGGGGCGGTGAGATTGCCAAAAGTTGTTTTTGTAAAATCTAGCATTCTTTCAAAAAAAGTAAATTGCGTGGCATCAAAATGAATCAACGGCTTTAGCACAATAGCATTCTCTTGAGATAGTTTTTAGAACGCTAAAAGCTACTGTAGATTGTCAAAAAAATCAACTACAACGATAAAGAATGAATAATGATGCGTTGAATAGCGTTAGGTGCATAATGTAATAACCAGTTATCGGCTAAGGTTTGGATACTCCCATGATATACACCTGGCATATCACTCAAACTGGCTAAACGATTAGGAACTCCCCAATCTTCTAACAAAGGCACAGCAGCAAAAATTTCTGGTGGCAAGTGTGGAATAATAATCCGTGAGGGACAAGGGGCAAAGGGAAATTTGCTGGCGCATCCCAGTAACACTAAACCCTGAAATTGTTTGCGATATTTTTTAAGAAAAAATATGGCAGCGCTGATAGCATCGTCTTCAGCTATCAATAAACAAAATGTTGATTTTTCTGGCGCCTCAAGTGCCATGCCTTGAAGAGGGGAAATTTTTACACTTTTTTCATGGGCAAGAAATTTGGCTACCAAAGGGTTGGCGATGATCTCTATTCCTTGGGTGTTGCCCATGACGTAGCAAGGATGGGTATCATTGATAATAATATACTGCCCAGGTTGAGCGAGCGCGTTTTCCTGCGTCGATATAGTGATGTGCGCATAATCATTAACAAGGGCTGAGCGTTGAAACCCACAAATCACGCGCTAATCTCATGCACGAGCTGACCCTTAAGAAAAGTATGCGTTATTTTCCCAGGAAGTTCCCATCCTATAAAAGGCGTGTTTTTACCCTTACTGTAAAGGGTGTGATCTTCTACTGTCCAATAGCAATGAGGATCAACAATACATATATCGGCATCTGCTTGTAATGATAAGGTGCCTCCAGGCAGATTGAATAAATGAGCTACGCGATGTGTTATGGCCGCCAGCAAGGCATGTAAACTCAGTTTCTGTTGATTCACCAGATGTAACCCTAAAGACAAAAAGGTATCAATGGCAGATAAACCGGGTATAGTGTCACCAAAAGGGGCTAATTTGGCAATGTTATCCAAGGGGCGATGATCAGTACAAATAGCATCGATAGTGCCATCGTTAACGCCTTCAATCAGTGCTTCTTTGTCTCGTAGTCCACGCAACGGTGGGTAAACATGACAATTGGCATTAAAATCTGCGGTGTCCATCTCACTCAAATGTAATTGATGCATAGCCGTGTCGGCTGTGATATTCAGCCCTTGCTTTTTGGCTTCTTTGATTTGCATTACCGCTTCATAGCTTGAAAGACAAGTAAA
>JAFECS010000040.1 GCA_018241965.1 Pseudomonadota bacterium
GGGTCCATTCCATTGCGCAAGCGAAGCGCAGCGTGGGGGAAAATAACAAACACACTCCCTCCAAGCCCCAGAAGGGGTGCCACAAGTAGAGACGAGAGGAAACCGCAATTTCCATTTTTATTGGTTTTATTCCAGATAAATAAAAGCGGGCTCATTTTGCTCTATTTATAAAAAATTCTTAGAGCTAACGCCCTTTTTTACTCCTCATTTTTTTAACCCTATATTTTGAACCACATGCCTTAGAGCACCATTTGACATTTGAGCGCCCTATGAAAAACTTTTGGCACTTGGGGCTTTGACATCTTTTTAACCCTTCAAGCCCACCAAGTGAGGCAATATTTGAAAACATACATGCAGCAAAAACGATTGGTGGAGGGTTAAAAGTTAAATGCGCAACATATACTGCAAAGAGATTATTTTTACTTTTCTCTACCAGACATTGGTACCTCACACTTTGCTGGTTTTCATTTAAAAGGTTTAATAAGTTGTCAGACACACCATTAAGAAAATACTCATCCATGCAGTTATAAATAAAGGCATCTAAGTCTGGCACTGTAAAAGGGCAATCTATTGGTCTGCCATTTCTTCTATCTATATGGAAATTTGCTGCCTCAATTAAAAATGGAGCATCTTTTTTACTATAAAGCTTAATATCCCCATCTTGTGAAATGTAAAAGTAATCTGGTAACGCTTTTTCCATGTTTTTCCTACATTGAAGGTGTAACGCTTTTTGTGCTTATATAGCGTAACAAAATATCTTGCAAACCCATAAAGGTGAAACATGATTTTTGCGCTAGCTAACCAAACTAATGCATGGATATATTTTCTTTCACAACTAATATTTAAATTTGAAGTGAGAGGGTAATGAAGTCAGGTTATCTGTATGTATTGGGTCGCGTACTGTGGTCTAAATTACTGAAGATAAAATTTCTTATTTATTAAAAAAATTTATCCCATATATAAACTAACAATTGGTTGGCCGCGACTGGAGACATCCAACTTTTAATAATTGATTAACAGCCATTATTAAAAAATGCCAAAATCAACTGTAACAGAAAGTAACTGAACAATTTAATAACACAAAAAAAGAGAAGAGTTTTATCGATTATGACTATTTTTAGGCACCTATTTGGACGAGTTTATATTCTTGAGAACGAAGTAGCGAAGCGTGTAAAAATCGGAATGACTATAAATCGCGTTGAGGAGCGACTCGAGGATGTAAATAACATGTGGTTAGGCATTAAAGGGACCTGTCAGATCTGCGGTGGACGTCGATTAGTAAATCACAAAGGATTTATCCCCTATCATGTGGTTAGTGGCATTCGTTGCCCTGGAAGCAATTCATTACCTTTTGAGAAGGATTCTTCTTTAGCAATTTCTTATCTCATAGAATTAAAAAATAATCATGATGTACTCAGAGGAAGTAGTCAAAACTCAAATTCAAGACGGATAAATGGGCTAAAAGAAAGAATTAGGCGGTTTCAAGCATTGGATAAACTCTTGGGCGTATGGAAGGTCAATACAGTTTACCATACAAATAGCGCTGAAGACGTTGAATTGCGATCACATGAAGTTCTTTCAAATTATCTTGATAAAGATGTTCCATTTGGTGAAGTCTTCATCTGTTCGGTCGCAGAGGCTATGAATGCAGTTGAATTAGTTCTTGATCAATTAGATCTATTACAGATGGCAAAGAAAGAAGTATTGAGTGGCTAGGCAGGGCTGACGAGAAAATTTGATTAGTACAAATAATAACTAGCATACCATTTGCATATAATCCTAGATCTGTGCAATTTAAATTTATAATGGCCTTCTAAATTTTCACAGCAATGCAGGGTGTTCTCCTACGCTAAGAACATTAATATGTTCTTATTGGCCTGCTACGCCAATATGCACTTACATAATAACCGTCTTGACGGATATATGCACGCACATATACGGTTTTGCATGTATATGAACTATTGTTCACATCGTATCTCCTTTTGCTGTTGATAGGTTTGAGCCTATCGTCTCTTGGTGCATTGACGCCCCGCTTTCAAGCATGTGCACGAAGAGTTTCAAAAGTTATACTCCACAAGGTAGGCACCCTGCAATTCAATATTATCAGTTTAGCGTCCAACATATAAAGATTTATTAAAATCCACGGGCACATACACGAATAATTATCCAAATACTAAAAAAAATTTGAAATATTGGATGGTATGTTTATATTATAAGATACAATAGGTTAAGAAATTGTTTAAAGCAGGAATTAAAAGCTTATGCCAACAATTGGACAGTTTATAGATATGCTTGATGCTGTAGCTAGACGCGATTGGGCTTCCATCGAGCGAATTGGAAAAGCTGCTGCGGAAGAAGAAAAGAAAAAAAAGCACTTTCAAGCAGCTCATAAAATATTAGAAGCAGTAGAAATTGCCACTGCAAGATATGGTGTTGAGGATGTAATTGGAACAGTTTCATCTCCTTTAAAACCTTTAAGTAGTTCACCTCCTGAACTGTTAAAAGAAATAAATGTATTTGATGTTCCTGAAATCATCTTAGATAAAGGAATCGATTCGCAATTAAGAGAATTCCTTGGTGAATGGAAAAATGAACCTAAACTAAGAGAAAAAAACCTAAGTCCAAGAAAAACAGTTCTTCTTCATGGGCCACCTGGTTGTGGAAAAACACATTTGGCAAAATATATTGCTAATACATTAAAAATGCGACTTTTCCTTGTAAGATTTGATTCTTTAATTTCTTCATTTCTAGGAGAAACTGGTTCGAACATACGCCAAATATTCAACTTTATTTCTTCAAATAGATGTGTTTTATTTATTGATGAATTAGATGCAATTGCCAAATTAAGAGATGATAAAAATGAGCTTGGTGAGCTTAAAAGGGTTGTAATTTCATTATTACAAAACCTAGACCTTGTGGAAAGTCAGTCAATTGTTATTGCTGCAACAAATCATCCTCATATCCTTGATTTAGCAATATGGAGAAGATTCGAATTAATATTAGAGCTCTCTAAACCAGGAGAGAGCGAACGTTTAAATTTAATAGAATTGTATTTAAGAGAGAATATTCCTCATAATATTAATGAGCTTACGTCTATTTCAACGGAAGATTTAAGTGGATCTGACATAGTAAAAATTTGCCAGTCTTGTTTTAGAAAACATGTTCTATCAAATGAAAAAGATTCCATTATCGAGAATTTTTTTATTTCTTTGCTTGAACATTTGAAATTAAATCCAATTTTAACAAAAAATAAAGTTGATGAAAGACGTATTTCTGCCGCAATTGGATTAAAAGTTTTAAGGAAAAATGGCTATTCATTTCATGATTTAGAAAAAATTTCAGATGTTTCACATTCTACACTTCATCATAGATTTTTGAAATGGAAAGAACAAAAATGTCAAACAATGACTTAAGGCCTCATTTACATCTTAAGGATCTCAAGAGTATACAAGATAGAAAATATAAAGCTGTTGTTCCTAGTTTTGCAAGAAATGAATATGCAAAACATTCCCAGATGATCTTTGATGAAGCATTAGTCCTTAAAAGCTACTTTGAGAGTATTGAGAAAAAGGTTTTAACAAACCGTAGATATTTTAGAGTTGAAATTCCTGAAGAATGTAACATTTGGAGTACTGATGGAAAAAATCTTGCCAACAATATAAACGGCACATTAATGGCTACTCCAGATAAAAACATTGGACACTTTAGCACATTAAAAGAATCTTTTTACAATCTTTTAGAGCAATTAAAAACCTATCAAGAGTCGAATGATCATCGTGGAAAAACCAAGTTTAATATAATAGAAAATATTGGAAAGATCCCTGCGAATGAAAAAATTAGTAAAACCTTACAAGAACTAATAGATACAAATAAATATAATGGTGAGGTGTTATTAACCTTATATCCGGATCTTGCTAAAGAAGATGTCAGAACAATAAATTTAGCACTTAAAACATTAATTGAGGGCAAAGGCGGGAAATTTATATCTGAAGTTAATTCAAGCTCAGGAACAATAATTAGGGCTAAAATTAATCAGAACGATATGAATGAATTGATAGAGTCTTTTATGACTATACAATCAGCAGAATCAGTTGATGATGTTATTTCAGAATCCGCTTTACCAGGAGAAGAAATAGAGAACACTGTAATAGTGAACCCAAATACTTCTACTGCAAAAGTATGTATCTTCGATACAGGCGTAGTGAGAAATTCAAGATTTATGAATGATAGTATGGTTGGCTTTGAGGAGCCACTTGGAGCTGCAGCAGATATAGCACATGGGACATTCGTAGCTAGTAGAATAATATACGGCAATTCACTTCGTGAATCACTATCAAGTGGGATATTTAATCCCGACGTTAAAGTATTAAGCATATGTATGATAACCCGTGATGAGTTAGGAAATGTAATAAAGCCAAGAGCTGATGATTTTGTAAGAGTTATCCGAGATACCGTTGAACGGTGGCACCGTGAAATTAAAGTTTATAATATATCAATGAATTTTGAAAGAGTGGTTGATAGTGAAGAAGTCAGCCTTGTCGCAGCGGAAATTGATAATTTAATTCGAAGATATAAGGTAACGTTTGTATTAAGTACTGGCAATATAGCCCCAAAACAATTGCAAAGTTTAGGAGATTACCCTAGTTATTTTTCAAATGAAGTAACAAGAATATATAATCCTGCTGAATCATTGCTAGCTATTACTGTCGGTTCAATATCAGATCGAGAAAATACAGCAAGCATGTCCAGAATAAATGACCCCTCCCCATTTACAAGAAGGGGGCCGGGTTTTCAACATTATAGAAAACCAGATATGGTCGCTGAAGGAGGTAATTTAACTTCAACTGTACAAGAATTTTCAGACCTAAGCGTCGCCGGTATTGGACCTGATGGTAATTGTTTAAATTATGGAATTGGTACAAGTTACTCTGCACCGTTGATATCGCGACTGGCAGCAAAACTTTATGCTAATATCCCTCGAGCAACACCTGAGCTTATAAAAGCCCTTTTAATTCATTCTTGCAATTTATCCTCTCTAAATAGTTACGAAAGTTTAAGTATAGATGAAGATATTTTTGTTGCAATTACTGGAAATGGAATCCCTGAAACCAATTTGTTATTAAATTCAAACAAATGGATTCAGAATTATATATATACAGGGAATATTGGTTTTAGAAAAATATTAAAGCTACCTTTTTACGTTCCTTCTATTCTTACAAACAGAAGAGGGCTGAATAAAATTCAAATTAAATATACAATTGTCTCATCACCAGAGACTAAGAAAGTTTTAAAATCAGGATACTGCAAATCACATTTACGTAGCAAGTTATCGAAATTAGATCAAAATGGAAATATGAAAGATATTTTATCTGATCGTTCATCAAAAACGATAAAAGAATCATATTCAAGTGTAATAAAGGATGAGAAAATCTTGAGTAGGAGTATTTCTTCAGGGTTTTGGGAAATTACAATCGAGCATGTCTCACGATGGACATTAGAGAATGATGAACTCCCGTTCGCATTAATTCTGTCAATATGTGACCCAAAAAACGATCCCTCTATTGACATATATCAAGCAATAAAAACAGAAATACATGGACAATATGAAGACTTTATAACAGTTCAAGATCAAATAAGAACAAGGCTTTAATTTTGAGCACTTAAAGAATTTTTTAACTAATAGAACTGGTGCGCTCAAAAATTATTATTGAATCCAAATTTTTCTATTACATAGAAATGAGCTATTCTCATATATCTTAAATCACTATCCCTTATAAACAAATAGTAAAAAGTTCGAGAAGTGTTACGCCCGTTCCTCTTTGATTCCCATTTTTAGCATTTTGTGACCTAAATATGTTTAATAAAAATTGAGATATGAGCCCTGATTAACACGTAATCCACTGCTGCCGCAGCGGTGGATTGGGGGGTGGCTTCTTGATCCCCACGCTGCGCTTCCCCCTTCGCCTATAAGGCTACGCAGGACAAGTCACTTGCATGGGGCTGTCCCATAAATGTCTTTTGAATCTCTAAATCTATATCTGCCAAAAAAGACTCTACGCATGAGCCTTCTTGAATCTAAATACTCTGTCCCCATGTTAAAATAATATGTATGCCTCAAATTTATTTTATGAGGTATATACATCTAATGATCATTAACAGAGGAGTAAATTAAATGCATGACTTTATTGAAGAAGAAGTAAAATATATGGATTTTGCAGATACACTTAGATATCACTTTGATACTTATCTTGCTTACGATGAAAACCATTTTAAGAGGTTCATTGTAGCAAATGTTAAACAATACATGGGAAAATCATAAAATAGCGTTGATTATTATTACTATTTTATAACAAACATAATGATTTGAAGGTGGGCATAATTCGCTTGAGCAGGACTAATATATGCCGCAGCATTGGGATGGGATGGGATTTTCATGTGAACCCCACGCTGCGCTGCGCTTGCATGGGGCTATTATCGCTCACAGCTGCCGCTGTTTAAAGATTTTATTTTTCGGTTGCGGTAGCAACCGCGTGAAATAGCCCCGCGCAAGCGACTTGTCCTGCGTAGCCTCTGGGCGAAGCGGGAAGCGCAGCATGGGGGAAAATAACAAACACACTCCCCCCAAACCCCGGAAGGGGTGCTACTTGTAATATTAAAGATGCATGAACTCTAAGGAACGCTGAGCGGCGCTAATATGTGCCTCTGCTACCGCAGCGGTGGATGGGGGGGTGGCTTCGTGATCCCCACGCTCAATTTGCTAAAAGCAAATTTCACGCGGGGCTAATATATACCGCTGCTCCGCAGTGGTGGATCAAGATTATTATTTAATTGATCCGAATGTTGCATCAGATTATCTAGAGATTTCCATATTTAGACGCAGTGGATTAAGAGGTGTTTTTAATTTGCCCCATGTTACAGCCCCCCGCCCGTCTACGTTACACTACGCCGGGCGACCCCCTTTGAAGGGGGGCGCGCCATTAGGCGCGGGGGGCTGTCTATCGCAGCAACTTCGGTAACTCTCAAAGACTCCTACCCCCTTTGAAGGGGGTCGCGCCTTTAGGCGCGGGGGGCTGTCTATCGCAGCAACTTTGGTAACTCTTAAAGACTCCTACCCCCTTTGAAGGGGTCGCGCCTTTTAGGCGCGGGGGCTGTCTTGAGTTGCGAAATTAAACGATGCAAGCCTTCCGTTTGCTTCAACAGAACAATCGTTGAGAACTTGCTTTTAAGTTTACAAATGGATCAATTAAAGTCTTTATTGCTTTATGTTCTGGGGAACTCATCCAGCTTTTACTTTCAATAATTCTCCAGATTTCATTCCCTAGTTCTTTCAATAATGGTTCACTATCTTCCCCATAAGCTTTTTCCACTGCTGTGATAAACAGTTTAACTAAACCTAGTTTTCCACTGCTTACAGCTTGCTGAAATCCATTGTATCCAAAATGATTTGTACTTCGAAGTATTGCTTGCCATGAAATTCTATCTAAAGATGACTCACATAGTTCTATTATCATTTGTGTATTAGTTACACAGCCAGATCGCAAAGCAGCATGTAATAGTGTAAATCCTTTATTTGTGTTATTGCAGATGACTTCGCAAAATCGCTCTTTAGGTAACCTAGCTTTCATTTCAGTTGAGAGTCTTATAAACAAGGTTTTCGATACATGTTCTGCAAACAATAGATCGCTTTGGTTCTCAAAAGGCAAATGCAATACGTCATCTAAATGTGAGAACCCATTAATACTTCTTTCTGCAAGCGCGTCCATTGGGCAATCACCAAGGCATTTATCAAGTATTTCTAATATTTGAGCGAATGACCGTTTATCTTTAGATCTACAAGCTCTCATGACCAAACTATGAAGTTCTTTTGCCTTTTTACTTCTCCATTCGACTCTTCTGGGGGCATCAGCAGGATTTGATTCAATGGCAAAAGATGAAGGTGTCAATTGAGAAAGAGCATTACTGAAAGTTAACGGCGTTGATGATGAATCTAATGGTCTTGTAAGTTCAGTTGAAGCTGCCTCTATTACTGCGTCATTTTGCGCCTCTGAAACTAATAATTTCCCTAGTTTAGAACTTAAATCATCAATCTCGGAGCGGGTTTCTAATCTAGCATGATGGTTTTCGTTATTTGATGTTAAGGTGGTTTTAGATTCTTGCTCTATCCTATGTAGCTCAAGAATGATTTCATTAGAATATGAGTGTTCTTGTGGAACTTTCAGTGCATATTTCTTAAATAGTTCTGGGTTTTGACAACTTTGAAAAAATCGAGCAAGCACATAATATGTGTCAAAGTGACCATCAACATCAGCTCTTGCTGCAACATCATCTAACCCATCAAGAAGAGAGGATATATTCACTTGCCGTTTTAGCATAGATTTGATGCGTTTTAAATTACTTAACAGCTCAATATAACTAGACCAGCGAGTTTTACTGAGTATTTCTTTTAAGGATTTACCACTTTGGTCGCTTCGAACATCAAAATTTAAGACATCAAGGGGAACTTCTCTCAATACTCTCTCAAAACAAGTTGGGTAACCAGCCGCAGCCAAAGCCGCCAACCACCAAAGTAATGATGTTTCCTTAAATTGTCCACTTGTTGCTCTGGTATTCAGATCAAGTTCAGTTACAGAAATCTCATTGAAGTATGACTCTATGATATCGACATAACCGCACCATGCTAAAAGCATAAGAATGCTATTATTTTTGCTTTCAACCTGATTTCTAATTAGCTCCGTAATCGATACAGACTGGAGAATTAAATCAAGTGTTTTTTCATTTCCTTTTCCATTTTTAGTGGCAAGTATAACCCACCAAATTGGTGTTATTCCTTCATTTATGCCTTCTAAGCATGGTAAATTAAAATCTAATTGATTAATTGGAACACTTTCTAGTAATTTATCTAAAAATTCAGGGTGCCCTGAAGCAGCTAATAAACATATCCACCAAAGTGTGGTCGCTCCACAAAATTCTCCACGTTTACATATTGTGTTAAATTGTATTTCATTTAACTTTAGCCTTTTGAATAGAACTTCTAAAGGTTTAACATTCCCATGAGCTGCCGCACGTACAACGAGCTGAAACGCTGATATACCTTTATACGGACCTTTCGTACAAGTCGCATTGAAATCAAGATTAGCTAATGGCACTACTTCAAGTATTTTCTCAAGTTGTGCTGAAGAACCTTTTATAGCAGCGGCACACGCCCACCACAAAGGCGTAGTTCCTTGGTGTAATCCTTCTTCACATCTAGAATTAAAATCGACGCTTCTAAGTAAATCTTGTCTCTCAAGCACAATATCTAGATATTGTGGATTACCATTGTTAGCAGCTTGGCAAATTTGATGGAAAACGGTTAATCCTTTACTCTTCCCGCAAGATATTTTTTTCATCAAATTGAGTTTATCAGCAGGAAGCTGGGATAATATTCTTGCTAAAAGTTGTGAATGACCTCTAATTCCTGCCTCAGCAATTAAATTTAAAACAGACCAACCTTCATTTGCACCAATTTCACAAGTGGCCTCTAAATCCCATTTGTCAATTGGAACCATCGTCGACAAATGTTCTAAATATTTAGCTTTTCCATCAATAGCACATAGTGCTAACCACCATAACAAACTAGTTTCATTTTCATCTTTATTTAAATATTTCGAATTGATATCAGACTCATCAAGTGATGTCGCAAAAAA
The DNA here is from genome assembly GCA_018241965.1 of Pseudomonadota bacterium. GTDB lineage: Bacteria > Pseudomonadota > Gammaproteobacteria > Berkiellales > Berkiellaceae > Berkiella. The sequence goes on from JAFECS010000040.1 coordinate 9,687, forward strand.
AACATCTTCAAAAATATTAAATTGTCCTCTACCAACTCCTTTTGCCAAAAGGAATAATGGTGATACGCCCCAACCATTTTTCACTTTAAAATCATGCAAATCGAACGCTTTTTTTGCCATTAGCCTTTCTAAGGCTTTTGGTTGGCCAAACCATACAGTTCTTGTCAACCAATCTAAGATTGTAAGATCTCTACAATCTCTTCCTTTACCTCTCACTTTTAAATTTAATTCAGAAAGGAGTTTTTTTGATATAATTCTTTCTAAACAATTGGGCCTACCATTGCCAGCAGCGGCAGCGACCCAATAGAGTGCCGTTGTTCCTTCAGATTCTCCACCTTCAACTACCGAATTTAAATCCAATTGCAGTAAAACTTTATTAGGGACTTCTTCTAAAATACCCTGTGGCTTAGCTGATCTAACTTCTGCCTCAGCTATTAGATGAAATAATGTTGCCCCTTTATTGGGCCCCTCTAATATTTTTTGATTCAATAATTGCGGAGTTAAAGTTATCTTTCTTAGAACGCTTTTTAGATGCTCAGGTTTTCCCTGTGCAGCTACTTGAGCAAGTAAATGAAGGGTGCTTTCCCCACAAAAAGGCTCAACAATCTCATCTGGACTTAGCACTAATTCAGAAAAGAGTATATTCAATGCCTCAATAGGATTTGATTGTGTGGATAGAAGATTAATTCCTGCAACTCGTCTTACAGGTCTCTGGCAAACAACATCAATATCCAACTCTCTTATAGGGACCTGTTTTAATATTTTATCTAAGTATTGTGGATGCCCTCTTGAAGCAGCTAATGCAGCCATCCAAAAAATATCTGTTCCTTGAAAATTTCCCTCGTTACACTTTGCTTTGAAATTGAAATTTTTCAGCGGCATTTCAGAAAAAACTCGTTCAAGGCAACGTGTATACCCATATGCACATGCATGCATCAGCAAAAACAGTAAAGGGAAACCTTGAAAAATTGAGGGAGATGAGGGACATTTGAAGTTAAAATTTAATTTCTTTACATCTACACTACTTATAACCTTATCAAGATTTTTAGCAAATCCACTTGAAGCGGCAAGGGCAAGAACACTTAATGCTGATGCTCCTTTAGATAAACCATCTTCTATTTCATCATTAAAATCAAGCTCATTTAAATTTTCTTTACATAGAAACGTAAACAAACCATCAAGAGCAACGTGATTAATATCGCCCTCGTTAGAAAATATTTGTGAACATTTTTGAAGCAAATTACGCTGCTGAGGACTTCTTATCTTCTGGCCCTTGGTTTTCTGTTTACTATTAGGATTGTGTGGGCCTCGTTGCATTGAATAAACCTCAGAAAACAGCGTAACTACATCAATTAGATACTAATTTATCTGTCATAATAAATTAGTACTCTTAGTAAGTAAAGAGACTCTAGATTTAAACAAAGCCTTTCTACTTGTAACATTAAAGATGCATGAACTCTAAGGAACGCTGAGCGGCGCTAATATGTGCCGCTGCTACCGCAGCGGTGGGATGGGGGGATGGCTTCGTGATCCCCACGCTCAATTTGCTAAAAGCAAATTTCACGCGGGGCTAATATATGCCACTGCTCCGCAGTGGTGGATCAAGATTATTATTTAATTGATCCGAATGTTGCATCAGATTATCTAGAGATTTCCATATTTAGACGCAGTGGATTAAGAGGTGTTTTTAAATTGCCCCATGTTACAGCCCCCCGCCCGTCTACGTTACACTTCACCGGGCGCCCCCCTTCAAAGGGGGTAAAAGTTCTAAATTAATTCAATTAAAAACGCTTACCCCCTTTGAAGGGGGTCGCGCCTTTTAGGCGCGGGGGGCTGTCTATCGCAGCAACTTTGGTAACTCTTAAAGACTCCTACCCCCTTGGGGTCGCGCCTTTAGGCGCGGGGGGCTGTTAATTTACTGCTAAGAATTTATGAATATTCTCAAAAAGCGCTTCCTTTGCCTCAATAAAGGAAAAATGCCCACCGTTAAGCCCTATACAGATAGAATTTGATAAATGCCGGCTTATCGTTTGTGACACTACCGCAGGCAAATCATTTTCTTTACCATAGATAACTAATGAAGGCACTCTTAAGGACTTTAACTGTTCACGAATATCATAATGCTTGAAAAATGTTTGTTCAAAATAATAATGGACTAATACACTATTAACGGCAGCCTCATCAGACATGGTTAAATTCAAATCGCTTATTTTTGTTTCATCGCAAAAAAAGAGTTTGAATGTTTCTTCATAGAATTTGCTTATGCCTGCGCCATCATGATCTAAAAAAGCTTTTGATTTCATTATCTTTGAGATCATAGCTTCATAAAGATCAGGCTCGGATGAAGAAAGGCTATCTTTTTTTTCTGAACATATGGGCGTTGAGTTTAATAAGATTAACTTGGAAACTTCTGACGGATAAGATATAGCGTAACTCATTGCAAGAAAAGCGCCCCATGAATGTCCTAATAAACACACTTTTTCAAATTGGAAGTGATTTATAATCCACGCTATATCTTTAACAAATCTTGCGATTTGCATCGTTTGTTCATTGATTTCACCCGTAGACTTTCCGGTAGCGCGTTGATCGTAAAAGATAACTAAATTCGTATCCGCTAGATCAAGCATTTGGGGTAATAAATAGCTAGAAGGTAAGCCAGGGCCGCCATTTAATACGATAATGGGCTCCCCTGCGCCAGCTATGTAGCAATATAGTTTTTCATTATCATCCGTGGTAATAATAACTTCTTTCAAGGAATGAGCATTTTTAGTTGATTTTATTTGATTTAAAGTTAGCATTACACTTCATCTTTTGTAGCAAATCATTGGAAAGCAATCATACTTCACTGGATTGAAGTAGTATACAAGAAGACGTAGTATTTGAGTAGAAAAATGACTCGCTTCATCAATAAATTCATATTGCGCAAACATAGGAAAATATATGCCTCATCTTCAATATCCACTTGATGTTGGTCAGTCTGATTTGGAGCGTATGACATTACTCGGCAGTATATACATGCCATATAACACCGCATTTATCCTAAATAATGGATTAACCGAAGGGATGGATGTTGCGGATATTGGCTGTGGGCCAGGCATTATGTCTTTATGGTTTTCCGAGCAAGTGGGCAGCTCTGGCAAGGTAGTTGCTATCGATAACAGTGATGATCAATTAAATATATTGCGAGATCAAATTAATAAAAAGCACATTAGCAATGTTATCACCAAAAATATTGATATTTTTGATTTATCTAATCAAATTAATCAGCAATTCGATATTATTTATTGTCGTTTCCTAATGATTCACCTTCAAGACCCATTCAAAGCAATTGCCCATCTTCAAAAATTTTTAAAGCCACAAGGTTGTTTAATTATTTCCGAATTAGATAATAGTACTTGGGAATGTTTTCCCGAAAACGAATACTTGCAAAAAGATATTCATTTGCTTATTCAAACAGGAAAACTGCGTGGCAGTGATTATGAGATTGGAAAGAAACTTTACTCCTATTTTAGAAAGCAAAATTTTAGGGATATAAAAGTTGAGGTCCTTCAACCGGTATTAGAAAACGCTCAACGCAAATACCTTCTCAGTAAGAACAAAGCTTGGGGGAAGCGTTATCTTGCTCATAACCTCATCACTGAATTTGAACTCAATACGATATATCAAAACTTAGAGAAGCTGACTCAAGATCAAGACACTTTACTCCTTGGCGCAAAAATGTTTCAGGTTTCGGGGCGAAATAGCTGAGGGTCGATTAATTTAGAATTCAAGAAGCTGTTTGCAGATATAAACTGATATCACACACTTTTGGGTAAGTCAATAAAAATATAAATTTTTCATTGAATCTTTAATTTTTTCGGACAAGCTGGCCCAACCAGCTACCCCCAGGTAAAGGAAAACTAGTGAAAAACGCGACTTTAGTGGGAAAGCTGTTTGTAGTACTATTCGGCAAGTTTTACTAAAAGGATAGAAAAATGATTGGTTTTATCTATCACCCACTCATCGTTACTTTGTGTGATTATTGGTATTACAAGATAGTCTCTCCTTTAAGAGATAAAGATACACCTGAATTATCTAAAGATGAATTTAACGCAGTATTTGATAAAACCAAATTAGTTTTGCAATTTATTAAATCAACAGCTGACATTGATTATATTCATCACTATTGTGGATGCCCTGAATATTCACATTCACTTCACTGTGACGCTGAGGGAGCTTTTAAGTCATTAACACCTGAGAATAGTGCTATTCCTGCTGAAGATGTGCTTCGAATTCATAATAATAGTGTTTCAGCTGAAGACAAAATTGATATCTTTATTAAATTCATCCTCACAGTTTTTGCGCCAAAATTTAGTTCTAAAATTGAAGAAACAAAAGCATTATATAAAAATCAAACACCTGTTGAATCAAATGGTTTGCTATCTTCTCTTGAGTTAGCCATTTTATACACGCCAGTAATATCGTCCTCTAGATCCGTATTCACGGCAGACAACATGTTTCTGGATAATGGTAGCGTTATACCTGTTCCAAATTACTCAAAATCTCATCCAAAACCAGGTTCATGAAACCTTGCTCATTAAACTCCTGAATTAAATGTTAAAGGTTGAGTCGCACCTGACCTATGACAAAATATGCATGCTTTGTTGGTATTGAAGATGAGTTAATAGAGGCGTACTTTAATAAGATAGAACTTAAGTAACAGCTCTCAATGTAGCTACACAAAGCTTAATTTGAAGTAGGTACACAGTCTAGAATACATTTTCGTCTAACCACAAAGGATGTATTTTAAGGGGGGAATAGATATGAGCGGGGTAAAAGGTTATCTATCTGTAGCTATTCTAACTCTCTGGTCAAGTATAAGCATGGCCGTTACAACATTATACTCTAACAGTTTTAATGGTAGTGGCAGTGCCGTAAATGCTTTACCAAACGGAACGGGATTGTTGGATGTGTCTTTCGTTCCCCCTCCCAATACAGCAGATTGTACTTACACCCTAGGGGGTGGCAAATTAGCATCAAAGTGCGTCGCAAAAAATACTCCTCCTCCAGGAATTCCTGGAAACTTTTATACTTATTTTTTAACTTCATTATATAGTGTGGCAGATCCTAATTCTCCCTCAAATGCATTAACCATCTCAACAAACGATCAAATCATCATTTTTAACATCGCACTTGGATATGATCATGATGTCACAAGCAAAGCAGCAAAAATGCAAGCCAAATATTATAATACCGACGTAAATGATCCCCGACTCGGTTGGGGATTTTTCGCGATCACCAATCACGGTAATTCTCCTGTCAATTTATGTTTTGGTGTTAGCGCGAATAAAATAGTGGCATATGTAGACGGGCTATCTCAAGCCTCCTCCGCCGATACAGCTCCCGGTTACCAATTTGTATCTGAGAAAGAACTGGCAGATTATCATCCAGGCCAAAAAGTGCTTGTAACGGTTAAAGTCGATAAGGTGAATCGGACTGGGATTTATTTTATTAATGGCATTAAAAGAGCAGTAGTCCATCTGGATGGGAAATTACCCGCAGATGATTTTACGCTGGTAGATGCAACGGTTACTTCTACCAATAGCCCTAACAATAATGCAACGTTAGATGGTTGGCAACTTGCTTGGGTGCCTGCTGTTAGCCAATTACCTTTTGCTCCGCTTTCATTAGCACAAAATAAAAAACGAAATCCAATTGGATTGCTCGATGCAATGGCCGATCAAGTCATCTACGGATTGAATACGGCTTACCCAACATCTTATGAGCACCCATTCAATAGCTGGTATCCTAACAATTTTGTCTTTGATAATGGAACAAACTATAACATGGCGTTATATGGAATTAATGTATATAGTCGAGCATATATTCCTCTCATTGACAATATAGATCATTAGAGAGGACCATAAAGAAAGGAAATTACTTGCTTTGTCGTTCGACGAGAAAATCTAAGAAAACACTGAGAATTATGTAAAATATCATTATTAAAAATATAAAAACATAATTCGCATGTGTGTTGTGCAAGAAAAAGAACCTGCAAGTCCATTCCATGTCCCAGGGAACAAAAATAAAATAAACCATCATGGGGAGGAATACTGGAAATAACCATAAAGTCGATCTACCCATATCCCTTAATCTTTTTATGGACAACATGACAACTGCACAAGTCCAAATAAAAAATCCAGACAAATACAAAAAGCCAATAAGGTATCTTTTGCTAAGGGTTAAATTTTCACCAGGTATGTTAAATTTATGAAAATATCCATCCGGCATTTGTTCGTAAAAAAATGCACTGCCATTGCTAATATAATATGCAAGAAAAACAAAAGAAGCGCCAAGCAGGAAGTTTAAAAGTAATTTATAGATAAATTCTTTTCTTTCTAATTTCTGTTTAGAGGAATACAAAAAAGAAAGTAAATTCAAACATAACTCCAAGGGATATAACTGGTGGCCTTTAATTATAATGTGGATGTATTGTTCTTTAAAAATACAACCGGATGGGTGGTAGGAAATGAGGGATGAATACCGCAGTTTCATGCGCTGCTACCGCAGCGGTGGGATGGGGGGTGGCTTCGTGACCCCCACGCTCAATTTGCTAACAGCAAATTTCACGCGGGGCTAATATATGCCACTGCTC
>JAFECS010000041.1 GCA_018241965.1 Pseudomonadota bacterium
CGGTCTGTACACCTGTATGCGCCCTTATCTAATCAAGATTTTATGGGCGCAGACAGGCTGCGCCCCTACAAACCGGATCTATCTGATTTTGTATCTACACATAATAAAAAATAATCAACCATTGTGTTAATCGATTTAACTTTTTTGCGTGAAGTGTCGACTATTTGACAGTGGATGTTAAAATCATGTTAGGTTAGGTAATTGCTATGCTAAAAAAATCAGTATTATTAACTCTTGTGTACGCAATGTTATTGGTTTTTACTGGAATTGCGCAGGCAGCGCCTAAAACAAAAGGGATTTACATCAACCAAGGAACATTAGAAGATACTAAACGCTTAACTTATCTTATCAATCAGTCTAAAGCGGTTGGTATTAATACGTTTGTGGTAGATTTGGCCCAAACAACCCGTAACTATCAAAAAAATATCAATCTTATCAAAAGCAATGGCTTACGATATGTTGCTCGTATTGTCGTATTCCCTGATGGGGGCAATCCAAAGCAATTAAAGTCTAATGCTTATTGGGAAGGTCGATTTAAATTGGTAGAAAATGCGATTGCTTATGGCGCGGATGAAATTCAATTGGATTACATTCGTTACTCTACCAAGCAGCCTCCTTCTGCTCAAAACGCTAAAGACGTTAAGCAAGTGATTAAATTCTTTAAGCAACGTTTGCAAGCTAAAGGGGTACCCTTACAGGTCGACATATTTGGCGAAGTGAGTTTTAAAGAATCACCTCGTATAGGCCAAAATGTTGAATTGTTTGCAGATACAATTGATGTGGTATGCCCCATGGTGTATCCATCACATTATCATCCTTATGAAAAGCATTCAGCTGAACCTTATAACACCGTTTATAAATCACTGACTTCGCTTAAGAGTAAGTTTGATAAAATGCCCTTTAAGTTGAATCCTTATATTGAGGCTTCTAATTATCATTACAAATGGTCAAACTCTAAGAAAACCAATTATATCATCTCGCAAATCAAAGCAGTTGAAGATGCTAATGCCGATGGTTGGTTTGTTTGGAGCCCACAAAACCATTATGATAATCTTTTTAATGCTCTGAAAACTCGTGGTAGTAGCAATAGTAGTAGTAAAAGCGGCTCAAAAGTAGAAATACAATAATAACGTAGGGGCCGACCCCCGTGTCGGCCCATTTGGGGCGGGCACAGGGACCCGCCCCTACAATTATTTTACAGATTTTCTCAAAGATTGCGGATCAATCGACCATTTCAGTTTCCAAGCACTATTATCAAGCTCAAAGCAAGCGGTGGTGGCCGTTAAAAAGGAAAGGCTGGGTGTAGTGATATTGCCATTGATCATAAAGCTGGCCAGCAGTGCTAAATTCGGCAAATGCCCTACCATTAAAATGTTCTGTGTAAACTCATGTATATCACCAATCAACTTATAAACATCTTCATCCGGGTCAAGGCTTGGCAACATTTGTAATTTATTGGTTAAATCTAAAGTGTTAGCAATGATTTCAGCTGTTTCAATAGCGCGTAGTTTTTCACTATGGTAGATTTTATCTACCATACAATGATCGTTTTTTAAAAAATTGGCAATTTGTAAAACCTCATTTTGTCCGCGGGGATTTAGCGGTCGTTCAAAACGTTCCTCGTTAGAATAAGCCTCGCCATGTCGTACCAGATACAATTTCATTTTATTTTTCTCATAAATTTTTTCCAAGCAATCCCAATGATAAAGCCCAATAGTAAGGTAATAAAACAAATCATATAAAAATCATGGCGCATTTGATCCATAATTGGGTTTTCAAGCGCATTAATGGTTCCTTGATAACTCGCTATTTGCCACTTATCTTCTTGTTTTATCAGTGTTGCCATCCAACGTACCGGGATATGAATAGCTTTACCTCGGGCAAGATAATAAACAAATTCAGCCGTACCTGAGGCGATAAAAATGTTTGGGCTAAGAACTTCGATATCACGATCAACGTAGGCATTGGCGATAGTATAATTTTTAATTTTAAGTTTTTTTAAAATGGCCGATGAAGAAAGAAATTGTATAAATTCATCTTTTTTATGAAAAATATCGGAATTATCTAAAATGACAACAGCATTATCTGTAAAGGCTGTGCTTAATCTTTCCCATTCTTTTGAATTAATAGATTCGACCAGCTCATCTTTAAAATAGTACGCAACTTCTTTAGGATCATCATTTGCAGGCTGTGCAAATAAGTAAGTTGGTATAAATACAAAAAATATAACTACAAATCGAAACATGCCGCCTATCCTTGTGCTGCATAATCTAAAATGAGCTAACTAGAGTATAACCTGTTTGGCATGCAAAGCTACAGTTCTCAGGAACCGTTCTCTTGCTTGGAGTATAATAAGGACTAAAATAAATAAAAACCCATTATGATAATGGTATAAAATGACAGAAGTATTTATAAAGCCTCTTTTTTTATCCAACGACTCCACTGATTTTCGATTATTAACTCAAGCGCTTAGTTTGACGCCTGGATACAATTTAAATGATGGGCCAAACATGCTTAAAGCATCAAACGATGCCCAGGCATTACAATCTTTTTTAGTAGGCTATCAGGGATCACCTTTAACCTATCAAACCTATCTTAAAGAACTAGAACGCTTAGTCTTATGGTGCACACACATTCAAAAAACAACTATTTCTGCCCTTTCATTTGATGATCTTGTTGCTTATCAACGATTTTTAGCCAACCCCCAACCGTCTCAACAATGGTGTGGCAATAAACGTTCAAAATGCCAAAAAGACGGCCAAGTAAACCCACAATGGCGGCCATTTAGCGGCGGTCTTTCGGTGATGTCTATTAAAAAAACCATGAGCATTTTAGATAGCTTCTTTAACTATTTGGTACAAACTCAGTATTTAAAAGGTAACCCTTTAAGTGTGGCTAAAAGACGTAAAAAACGCAGTCAAGCACAAAGTATGGAAAGATGGTTAGAAAAAACGGAAATAAATACTGTATTAGAAGCACTCACTTATCAATTGGAGTCTAAATCGCTTTCTGAATTCCAAGTAATTCGGGCCAAATATATTATTCTTACCCTTTTTTACACAGGATTACGTTTAGCAGAATTAACTAACCATACGATGGGAAACTTTGTGCTTATAGAGGGGGAATGGTTTTTAAAAGTGGTAGGAAAAGGCGAAAAAATGCGCAAAATTGTCGTGGTCGATGACTATTTAGATGCATTAATAGAATTTAGAAAAAGCCTTGGTTTTGAATCTTTACATCCCGCTTTTGAAGAAAGCACTCCGCTTATTTGTGCACAAGACAAAAAAACCCCTATACATCGACGCCGGGTTGATCAAATACTAAAACAAGCCTTTGAAATCGGTGCCATATATTATGAAACAGCGGCAATACAGAATAAAGAAGATAGCCATAAACTACTCCACCGAGCTTCAAAGCTCCGTAAGGCCTCTGCTCACTGGCTGCGACATTCATATGGTACTTATTTGGTAAAATCAGGATGTCCAATTGAAAAAGTAAAGACATTGATGGGACACTCAGATATTTCTACTACCATGATTTATGTACATATAGCCACTCAAGATCTTCATGGCTCGGCTCAAGGATTGACTTTAAAAGAAGAAACCCAATGAAAAATCCACCAGTCATTGTCTGGTTTAGGCAAGACTTAAGAATACATGATAATCCGGCATTTTTTTATGCTGCGAAAACTAAAGCGCCATTATTGCTGGTTTATATATTAGACACTAAAACCAAACAATGGCAGCCAGGTGCTGCCTCTCGTTGGTGGTTACACCATAGTTTAGATGCTCTTAGTAAAGAATTATCTCAAAAGTACCAGGCTAAATTAATCTTAACAATGGGCAATCCTGCCCAAATTATTCCTTCACTTGTAAAAGAACATCAGGCTACAGCCGTATACTGGAACCGTTGTTATGAACCGCAAGCCATTTTGCGCGACCAGGAAATCAAACAAGATTTAATGAATAAAAAAATTGAAGTCCATTCCTTTAATGGCGCACTTTTAAAAGAGCCTTGGGAAGTGCTGAATAAGTCTAAACAACCTTTTAAGGTATTTACGCCGTTTTGGAAAGCGCTACAGCAACATATCATGCGTGAGATCTTACCCGCGCCTGCACAGTTTATTTCTGTTAAAGCACAAAGCTTAAACTTAGAGGCTTATCATTTATTACCCACACTGCCCTGGGACAATGGATTAAAAGAAAACTGGGTTCCAGGAGAAGTTGCAGCAAAGAACCATTTAAAACAATTTCTAACCAAGCATGTTAAAGATTATAAAGTGCTTCGAGATTATCCTAAGTTACGTGCCACTTCCCGCTTATCACCCCATTTACACTTTGGGGAAATTAGTCCCATACAGATCTGGCATGCAGCAATGGCTTTCAAAGATAAAAATGCCTCATTACAGACAGATATTATGCATTTTTTATCTGAAATTGCTTGGCGTGAGTTTTCAAATTATTTACTCTATTATTTTCCCGAACTACCTGATAAAGCTTACCAAACAGCGTTTAATCATTTCCCATGGGAAATCAATAAAAAATATCTAAGCGCTTGGCAAAAGGGCCTAACTGGCTACCCCATAGTCGATGCTGGTATGCGTGAATTATGGCACACAGGATGGATGCATAACCGGGTACGCATGATTGTGGCTTCATTTTTAATTAAACATTTATTACAACCTTGGCAAAGTGGTGAAGCTTGGTTTTGGGATACACTTGTCGATGCCGATTTAGCCAATAACGCCGCTTCTTGGCAATGGGTAGCAGGATCTGGCGCTGATGCCGCGCCCTACTTTAGAATTTTCAACCCTATTATACAGGGGGAAAAATTTGATAAAGACGGTGAATATGTCAAACAATGGGTACCCGAATTAAAACAATTAGAAGCTAAATTTGTGCACAAGCCCTGGGAAGCACCAGATAATGTTTTAAAACAAGCTGGCATTAGATTAGGCCAAGATTATCCCCTTCCCATTGTTAATCATGAAAGTGCTAGGAAAAAAGCCTTAGCAGCTTATAAAAAATTACCCAAAATCACTACAAAAAAAAGGCCCAACCAAGGTTGAGCCTTTTCAGATCTTTACCCAGAAGGGATCAGAAATTACGCTTTAACAGTAAACTTCTTATCCGCTTCTTCGACAAGTTCAGCTTCTGTTTTAGCACGATCTTCAGTTTTAGCAGCATTGAGCTTCCTCATTGCATACATTTCGAACTGAACCACTTGTGCTTTGGTAAAGCTTGGTTTTTCCGCAGCTTCAGAACCATCGTCGTTGAATTTAGGCAAAGGAGCCGCCTCTTCAAGATCATGCATATGCATAATAAATGCCGTATCAGCATCGGTCTTGTTAGCCAAAGTTTCTTCCAATTTTTGTAATTGATCTTTGTCAGCAGCAAAATCGACTTCCTGACGTTGTTGTTGAGTCATGTTATATCTGTCATATTTTGCTCTTAGATACTTAGCGGCATAAGCTGCGCCAAGAACTAAAGTGAACAATCCAGCTGTTGCAGCAACGGCTGTTGCTAATCCAGTTAAAGTAGGTGCTACAAAACCTTTAACAAATAAAAGAGCTGTTGCAGCTGGAATAGCGATAGCAGCAGCCAGTTGATTAGAAAATAGATGTTTTGGCTGTTGCTGAACTTCTGCTTTTTTCTCGCTTTCGTCTTCGATAACATCTAGATCAATAACAGTTGCTTTTACATCTTTAGCTTTGACTTTAGTTTTACCTTTACGCTTCGCTTTAGGTGCAGCTTTAGCTTCTTCTTTTGGTTCTTCTTTAATAACAACTTCTTCAGCTTTAGCTTTTGACTTAGCTTTACCTTTAGCCGCATTCTTTGTCTTTGCTTTAGCTTTTGGAGCAACTTCCTCTTCGCTTACAACAGGGGTTTCTTGGATCTTACCAAGCGCAACAGTTTGGTCGCCAATGTGGGCTCTTACAGCCGTAAATTTGTTAACTTGTTTGCGATTGATGATCACGGCGCCTTTGATTACTTCCCCGTTATCTAATTTGCAATCTTGCGCTTTAATTCCTTTTTTACCTTGAACATCAACTTCATAAACAGGATAAACTAGTTCATCGTTAGCAAGACGTTGTGCATCTTCTAATGTTTTGAATCCATAAAATTCGCTATTAGCAAATAATGCTTTGTTTAAATTTTTAGCATTAATTTTATGAACATCTATTGAATCACTCACTACATAATATTTCATCGTCGACCTCTTACTGACATGATAAATACGACCAAAATGTCAAAAATAAGTTGTTTAACTAGTTTTTGAATTTATCGCCCTAACAAAACTATGATGGATAATATCAATAAAGTTTTCTAACAACAATAGCGCTTTATAGGGTAGCAGACATAGGAGTCTAACAGCGCAACAATATTTATTTGGATGGCTTATTTGTTCCCTAAAAAAAACCCAATCATATAGATTGGGTTTTTCTGCAGAAAAATAGACTTAGCTTGATTTGCCGGTAAGTCTAAAGCCTCTTGAGGTAATTTTGCTTTCAAGATCTTGACGTTTAGCATCGTCTTTAGCGTCATTAGCCGCTTTAATCGCTGAAAGCTTATCTTTTTCCTGTTGCAGAACTTGCAACTGATTGAGACCTTTTGGTTGATCAGCAGCCAAGTTATCACCTTCAAAGCTTGCATCAGGAGCTTTGGTAACAAGCGCAGCAAATTTAGTAACAATAGCATTTTGCTCGTCGTAACCAAGTGCTTTTTCCATGTCAGCAACATCTTTAGCGGCTGCCGCTTTATCGTCTTCATATTTTTGCTTAGCCGTTTTATTGCGGTTAGCAACTGCAGTTTTAACAGCATTAACAACTGCTTTACCAACAGTCCATGCAGCTAAAAACGCGCCATAAGCAACAGCACCAACGGCACCAGCAGCGGCAACTTGCACGGCAATACCAGCAGCACCTACGGTAGGTAATGCGACGCCTAATGTGCTACCGATCCAAGACACAAATCCTGGAAGTGCACCACTTGCTTGGAAACCAAATCCTACGGAGGCAACAACACCAACAGGAGCCAATCTTCTTAAAGCAGCAAGTAAATTGAACTTAGCGGCTGTCGCTGCTGGTTTAGCATCTGTGCCATCAGCAGGCTTAGCGGCATCATCATTGTTCAGCTCAGCATCTTTATTTAAGATAAAGTCAGCGAATTTTTCAGAAACGTGCTTTAAAGAAGCCTTTTGGAAAGTAACTGCACTTGCAGGTACGATGAAGGCAGTGTATTTGCCATCTTTATCTTCTTCACATTGTTCATTAACTTTAATTTCTTCGAGCTTTGTGCCTTCAGCAACAGTTAAGGTGTAGATAGGGAAAGCTTCTAAAGGATGTTCTTCTTGTTCATCAAGTGCAAATTTTTTGATTAATTCATAATCATCAACGATTACGTAGCCGTCTTTCTTTTTAGCTGTGTCAGGCGTGTAATCCAAGTTATTTAACATGTCTTCATTAGTTAATTTCAGCTCTGTTTTGTCATCAGCGAAAACATGCATGTCACTGCTAGGAATATGATAGTACAACTTCATGATCGTCAACCTCTTAAGTACAACAAAAATACTACTTGTTTATTATTTATGATTTTGAGAGAGAAAATTCCTTCTTCAACGCGATACGACCTCCTATTCTATGCCTCTTCGATGGTTTGCTTAGACGACCATCCTAGTTTGTTTTCTTCCTGCTTGCGATCATGCGCTGACCATAAAGGAAGCAACATGAGCAATATTATTGCCGAACTTACCAGCATTGAGATAAAAAAGCCATCCCATCCAAAGGAATCAATCATTCTTCCAATTGGGTATCCGGCAGTAGCTGCTCCAAAATATCCTAATGTTCCAGCAAACCCATTTGAAGTTGCAGCAGCTCGCTTGTCAACAAACTCTGCAGCAGCTAGACCAACAATCATTTGCGGACCAAAGACAAATGCACCAATAAGTGCAAGTAAAGTCATGTCTATAAAGGTTTGGTTTTCTGGAACGTACATCAAACCAAATAAGGAACCTATCAGGCCAAGAGCACAGATCACCATAACTGGTACTCTGTTACCTTTCCAAAAGTAATCAGACCCCCAACCGGCGGCTATCATACCAACAAAACCACCAACTTCAAACCAAAACACGCCGCTACTTGCAAGCATGTCAGCCATGCCTTTGGCTTCAGTTAAGTAGAATACTGTCCAATCGTTAATTGCTGTTCTAACTACATAAACAAAAAAGTAGGACAATGAAAAGATCCAAACATATTTATTGTTTAAGACTTGATGAAATAAAATTTCTCGAACAGATAACAAAGAATGCTTGGTATGCGAAACATCACAAGCCTCATTTGAGATATGATGATTCTTTTGTTTGTAGTCTTCAACTGTTGGCAAGCCTAAAGTTCTTGGAACATCGCGCAAGCGGTTAATCAAAATCAAGCCCATGATGATGCTGCAGAATGCAGGAACAAACATGGCGTAACGCCAACCAAAAGTAACCGCACAAAATACCGCAAGTAAAGGTATCAGCGCTCCCCCTAAATTGTGAGAAGTGCTGCATATGCTATACCACAAACCACGCTCTGACTGATCAAACCAGTAATTAAGCTGTTTACAACAAGCGGGCCATCCCCAGGCCTGGAACCAACCATTTAAGCCCCAGAACACAGCAAACAACCAAAACGAGGAGCTCATGCCAAAAAGGATATTAAGGATACCGGTGATCATAAGCCCTGTGGCCATGAAAAAGCGTGGGTTAGATCTATCCGACATTACACCACTGACAAATTTGCTGATGCCGTAGCTAATATAGAGAATTGATCCAAGTAAACCCAACTCACTTTTGGAAAATCCCAAATCGGCGGCCATGTAAGGCATGGCAAATGTGAAGCTTTTTCGAGTGAAGTAGAAAATGGCATAACCGACGAAAATAGAATAACAGATCCGTATCCGCCAATAACGGTAATCACTGTCTATTTCGGCCTT
Organism: Pseudomonadota bacterium; assembly: GCA_018241965.1. Taxonomy (GTDB): domain Bacteria; phylum Pseudomonadota; class Gammaproteobacteria; order Berkiellales; family Berkiellaceae; genus Berkiella. Next base: position 8,973 of record JAFECS010000041.1, read on the forward strand.
GCTCTTGGTAATTGGCTGATAAGGTGCGGGTTTTAAAAAGTCCAAAGACTTCCAGCTCACGCGTTAGCCTCCTTTATTCGGACTGCATTATAGGTACTAATAAAGCAATTCAACTTAATCATTCACGGCTAAATCAACAAGGCGCAAAAGATATCATGTACAAACCTAAACTCAAAGGAGATTCTTTTTAGCTCACAAGACAACGATGGCATCCAGCTCCACCAAGGCCTCTCTTGGTAAGGCAGTCACCTGAATTGTTGTTCGAGCAGGATACGGTTCTTTAAATACCTGCTTCATCAACTCATTTACAGCAGCAAAATCTTTCAGATCGGTGACATAAACGGTCAACTTAGCAATATTTTCTAAGCGCCCTTTTGCTGCCTCAACGACTGCTTGGATATTTTTAAAAATTTGCTGCAATTGTGCTTCAAAACCACCAGCAACTAAATTGCCATTGTGGGGGTCAAGTCCAATTTGACCCGAGAGAAAAAGTAAATTTTGTGCTTGTATTGCTTGAGAATAAGGGCCTATGGCTGCGGGGGCTTGGTTAGTTTGGATGGCTTTGAAACTCATTGTTTACTCCCACGGCCAGGAAAGGGAAAAATATTATCTATATTAGGCAATGCGTGAGTAGGAAAACTGTCATCTTTAAGTGCAAAGATTAACATGATTGTATCAGCGCGTAGGTAAGTCTCACCTGTATATTGACGTGCGTTATCGTCCCCTTTTCCGAGCACGCAAATATTATCCTCAAGAAACCAATAAGTTTTCTCTAGTTTAATAGCAGATTCTGCTAACTCACCTCGGGACCATGCTTCTAAATCAGTTTTAAGCATTTGGCCACGAAAAACTGTAATACCATCCGTGTATTTATTGACCTCAACTTCAACCCATACTTTTTTTTCATTGCTTTTTGCTTTATGTTTCATAGTTTAAGCTCTAACTAGTTGAAGATATTGTGCCCATAATATCATCTATAAATAAGTCCTATAATGCAATTGTACGCATTTGATGTATCTACAAGATAAAATCTTTTCAACTGAACTATTCTGTTAATTTACCTGTCACAAACCTGTGATGAAAAAATAAAATATTTCTTCTGGGAGGGGTGACCATGAAATTTAAAATATTTACTGGTATTGCTATCAGTATTTCTTTGTTTTCCACGATGACTTTGGCAGCAGGATTTGGGCAATCTTTATGTAAATCACCCAATTATCATTGTGTGAAAGTTACAAAAGGACAATCTTGGAATTCGCTATTCCCTGATCCGGACACGCGTATGGTGGTGAAAAAAGTAAACCGCATGAACACCCCCTTACATAATGGCATGGTCATCGCAGTACCAAACAACCTTACGTCCAATGTTATGGATTTTTCTCCCTTTCCTACAAAAATTGATTCAGCCCCAGCCTCTGGGATGGTGCAGGTGAGCTTAAGCAAGCTTGCTTGGGGAGCCTATGATTCTTCTGGCACCTTATTAAATTGGGGGCCAGTCTCTGGCGGCAAAGGATACTGTCCAGATATACACCATGGATGCCACACCCCCACAGGAAGTTTCAAAGTGTTTGATAAACAAGGAGCTGGTTGTATTTCCCATGTGTTTCCTATAGCAACACATGGTGGCGCGCCCATGCCTTATTGCATGCACTTCCATGGGGGGTTCGCCTTGCATGGCTCCCCCACTGTTCCTGGCTTTAACGCAAGCCATGGTTGTGTACGCATGTTTACAGAAGATGCGATGTGGTTGAACCACAATTTTGTGGAGTTAGGAGAGACCCTAGTAAAGATATTGCCTTAAGTATTTTTCATATCGTAGGGGCGCAGCCTGTCTGCGCCCATATTAAAAGATTTGATGGGCGCATACGGGATGCGCCCCTACAAACATTTATAATTTCATCGCCTATATTTGCATTTACAACCTAATTGAGAATGAGTATCATTTGCCTTCAAACAATTCCCTAAATGTAGTTAGTTAGGATATAAAAAATGAAGTCACAAATGAAAGTCCTCAATCAAGCTCAAATCCAACAAGTTAGCGCAGGTCATGGTGAAGAAGGGTTATTGCTCTATCTGGCTATTCCGCACATCATTATCGGCATCATCGAATTTACCAATTATTTCGGCAATAGAATTGCAAATGGCTGTGACAATATCGAAGAAGATGATTATTTTGCTAAAGGCATGTGCGCTGTTTATCAATTTGCCTATAATGGCGTATCTGGTGTTTATCAAACCATCACAGGTAATACTCAATAATGATCTCTCAATCAAAAGCGACAATTATTATCCCTGCACGCTATGAATCCAGTCGTTTTCCAGGTAAGCCATTGGCAATGATCAATGGCTTGACCATGATTGAGCGGGTTTGGAGAATAGCAAATAATTGTAAACATGCCGATGCGGTTTATATTGCAACAGATAGCGAAATCATTGCTGAACATGTAAAACTTTTTGGTGCTAAAGTAATCATGACAGATGAAAGCTGCCGCACCGGAACAGATAGAGTGGCACAAGCGACTGAAGATTTTACCGATGAGAATGCCATTGTCGTCAGTTTACAAGGCGATGCCGTGCTTACCCCACCCTGGATTATCGATGAAGTTATCCATGCCATGAAACAGCATGATACCGTTTGTCTAGCCACACCAGCTGTTAAATTAAAAGGGCAAGCGTTACAAGACTTCCTTGCACATAAAAAAATAAGCCCAAGCTCAGGCACAACTGTTGTTTTTGATAAAGAGCGTAATGCTTTATATTTTTCAAAACAACCCATTCCATTTGACTATAATGCCAATAGTCCAGAAGCCTATTTATATCGGCATATTGGGTTGTATGCTTATCGCGTAAACACCTTAAGACAACTACAAGCGTTAGAGCAATCCCCGCTTGAAAAACAAGAAAAATTAGAACAACTTCGTGCATTAGAAAATGGTATTCCCATACGCATCGTTTGCGTAGATTATCAAGGCCGATCACATGGCTCTGTGGATACCCCGCAAGATGTTAAAGTCATCGAAAAAATTATTGCTGCTGAAGGGGAGCTTGTTGCATGACAAAAGCTAAAACTTTCCGCTTACTGGTGCTAAGGCATGGCAATACTTTTGAAGCAAATCAAATTGCAACACAAGTAGGCTCTAAAACAGATATGTCTTTAACTGAAAAAGGGCTTAACCAAGCGAAACAATTTTTGGCGCTGCTCAAGAAAGACCAGTTATCCCCCTTTGCTATTTATAGTGGCTCTTTGCAACGTCAAAGCACTACAGCCAAGCTCATCCAAGAAGCCTTTCCGCAAGCAGGCCTGTATACGCATCAAGATGCCCTTGATGAAATAGATTATGGTGCTTGGGAAGGACTAACCACTGAAGAAATTAAAGCGAAATGGCCCAATGAATATGAACACTGGGTTTCACAAGCAACCTGGCCAAATAAAATATTCCAATCTTCCCTGGAAAAGCATCAACAAGCCTTACAAACCTGGTTAGAACACATTGCGTCTAACGTTCCTGAAAATGGCTTAGTCGTTGCTGTCTCTAGCAATGGGATCATCCGTTTTATGCTGCAATGGATCCCAACACTGTGGAATAACTTAGTTTCTGAACAGAAAATAGAAACCTATAAGGTAGGCACAGGGTGTTACTGTGATCTACGCTTTAAGGGGCTTGTACCCGAAATAGCAGGTTGGAATTTAAAACCTTAGGAATTCTTTACCCTCTCCCCTTGTGGGAGAGGGTGCCCGTAGGGCGGGTGAGGGCCTACTCTCCCGCCTTCATCCAAGCATTTAAAGAATCAATGATCTTCTGCGCTTGTTCATTACTGGAGATATTGAATTTCGATTTTGGACGATATTCATTATTCTTTTTCTGATAACGACGGATACTATATTTAATTGGGCCGTACTCTTCTTTACGCTTATCCCAATCCTGGTATTTAAAAATAATAGTCGTCCAAGCACCTTTAGATAATATCACCTTATCTAGCTCTTTGACTGTTACTACACCTTCATCAACATACTCAATAGTGATTTCTTCAACTTTTGATGCCATGAACCTATCCCTCTAAAAATAAATACAGAGTATATTATTTTTTATCCGATTTTTTTACATCATCATGCATTTGAATTTTAGTAAGCTCAGCAATTAGCTTTTGTGACTGATCTAACTCTTGAGGTGAAAGTGTATTGAGCACTTCATCACGAACTTTGTTAAAGTTCGTGCTGCCCCCCATCGAGGCCACTTTTAACCATGCATAAGCTTTGGCTTTATCTTTTATCACACCTTTACCATCACGATAAAGTAAACCTAATTCATATTGGGCATTCTTATCGCCCTGGTTTGCTGCTTTTTCAAAAAACTCAGCAGCCTTTACATCGTCTACTTGCGTGCCACGACCCGTTAAATAACTTTTCGCCAATTCAAATTCAGCACTTGCATGACCTTGTGCAGCCGCTAAGGCAAACATTTTAGTAGCTTGCTCCTCATTTTTATCTAATACATCCCCTTTAAGATATGCCATTCCTAAACCATATTGTGAATCTTTAAAGCCTTGCTTTGCTGCAAGCTGATAATATTTAATGGCTTCTTTAGGATCCGCATCAACACCTAATCCTTCAGCAAACATTTTTCCTAGTTCATTTTGAGCTGCGCCATCACCACCTTGTGCTGCTTTCACAAACCAATCTTTGGCTTTGGCATAACTTTGTTCGCCATATACGCCGTCTCTAAAACAGGTACCAAAATAATAATACGCTTCAGGAGTAATAGCAGTTGCCTGTGACGCTTTTTGGAAGTATTCACAAGCCTTTTTAAGATCGACTTTATATCCTTTATCTCCATTGGCAAGCGCAGTTCCAACATAAAGCATCGCTTCAGGGTTATTTTTTTCTAATGCTTTTTTCAAAAAATCATTTGCTATCACTTGTTGCTTTACTGTGCCATAACCTGAGGTGTAATAATTAAATAATTTAAATTGCGCTGCTCCATCATCTTTAGCTGCAGCTTTTTCAAACCATTCTAGTGCTTTTAATTTATCTGGTTGTTGCCCGTAACCATTTTCAGCAGCAATCCCAAGCTCAAACATTGCTTTCACTGAGCCTTGTGCAGCAGCTTTTTGTAGAATGTCATTAGATTTCGCATAGTCAACAGGAACGCCCTCTCCATCACGATACATTTTTGCTAATGCTATCATGCCCTTTTCATCTTGTGATTTAGCTGCCAACATCACCCATTTTGCAGATTCTTCTAAACTTTTATCAACGCCATCACCTGTTTTGTAAGCTTGCGCTAATATTAGCGCGGAATCGGAATTGCCATTCTCAGCTGCTTTTACAAAATATTCTATCGCTTTCTTTTGGTTTTTAGGTACACCCATACCATTTTGGTAAACAATACCTAATACATAATAAGCAGGCGCATATTTATCTCGGGCCGCAGCATCAAATAAATCTAAAGCTTTATCATCGTCTTGTGGAACACCTTGACCCTTGCTGTAATTTAATCCTAAAGCATATTTAGCAGGAGCGTAGTTTTTCTCGATGGCTTTCATAAACCATTTATTAGCCAACATATAATTTTTATCAACTTCTTGACCTTCGTTATAGATTAATCCCAAATTATATTGGGAGGCAGGATCACCAGCATTGGCCGCTTTTTCAAACCAAGAAATAGCAGATTGAATACTCTTAGATATACCAATCCCTTTTACATAGCAAAGTCCAACATTGTAGGCGGCCTCAACATTGCCCTGTTCAGCGGATTTTCTAAACCATTCAAAAGCTTCAGTTGGACTTTTTTTAACACCCTCAGCTTTCATATACATCATACCAACACTAAGTTGCGCTTCTGCACTACCGTCTTTTGCTGCAGATAAAGTGGTATCAAACAAGCTTTTCTTAGCTTCTTCTTCAGAAACAGGCTTACTTACCCCTTGGTTGGCTTGATTGGGTGATGCTTGTCCTGCTTGTTGCTGTTGTTGCGTTTGTTGCTGGGGTTGTGCTTGCGTCTGTTGTTGGATTTGTTGTTGATTTTGATGTTGAGGCTGTGCCTGTGTCTGTTGTTGCACTTTTTGTTGTGGTTGTTTTTGGCTAGCTTGATTCTGCATCGCTTGAGCTGCCTTTTGCGCCGCTTGCCCCTGCACTGTCTGATCAGCCTTTTGTATTACCTGTCCTTGCCCTTGTGGTAACGCTTGACCTTGGGCTTGCCCGACTTGTTCTGTTGTTTGCCCTTGAACAGCTTGAGCCGCTTTTTGAGCAGCTTGACCTTGCGCTACCTGCCCTCCTTGTGCTTGCGCCCAAAGGCATGAGCTGCAAAGCAAAGCGCTTGCACCAAACAAAAGGCTTAATGGTAAAGAATATCTTTTAGCAGGTGGCTTGATCATAGTTACACCGTTTAATAAATTGATAATGGTATAATTTAATTTGGACATTCATTAATAGCAAAGATCGGCATATCAGTCTATTTATTAAATATATTACTGCAATTTGTTTGGTCTATTACATGATTTCAGGGAAGAAAATCGCAACATTGCTGTGTTTAAAATCAGCTTATATTGTAATTATGCTGATCCCCCTTTATTGCTATGCCCAAGAACAAATTGTCTCTTCATCCTTGTGTCTTCGATACTTTTTACCAAAGCAAGCAGATCGCCAATATGAAGATTGCGTTGACGCTGAAAACGAGCCTAACCCAGCGTTACGTGAATACAAATTAGGTACTTTATTGCTCCCCCAAGAACTTAATCAAGGCAGACAATTTTTAAAAGCGTCAAGTGCGCATGGTAATCGTGATGCTATGTATGCCTTAGCGCAAAGTTACGAAGTGTATAAACAAAAAAACTATGACACCCATGAAAGCATTTATTGGTATCAAAAAGCAGCTGAATTAAATAATCCACTTGCACAAGCGCGATTAGGTGATATTTACTTCAACGGCCAAGGTGTTACTCAAAATTATACAAAAGCATTTCACTGGTATTTACGAGCAGCCAATCAGGGCGTGCCTGAAAGTCAATTTAGTGTTGCTGAGTGCTATGAAAAAGGACGCGGCGTTCAACAAAACTATCAGCTTGCTTTTGAATGGTATATTAAAGCAGCAGAGCACGGTAATGTGAGTGCCTTTGGTAAGCTTGGCGATATTTTTTATTATAGTGAATATGGCAAGCAAGACTATGAGCAAGCGGCCATGTGGTATAAAAAGGCTGCATTGCTTGGCTCTGCATGTGCCCAATATCAACTCGGTGCGATGTTTACCTCAGCCACTGGGTTGTCTCATAACAGTAAAGCGGGATTTTACTGGCTAGAACAATCGGCAATACAGAATTTTTCCCCTGCTCAATCTTTATTGGGTAGATTATTAATGAGCACCCATGAAAAATACAACTTTAACCAAGCCCATACATGGTTACAAAAAGCCGCGCAAAATGGTGATGCCCAGGCGAGCTTAACCTTGGGTAAAATGTATCGATATGGCGATGGTGTTCCTCAAGATTTCAAGCAAGCAGCAAAATACTTTCACCAAGCAGCCCTTGGCGGAAGCGTGCAAGGGCAAGCTTATTTAGGGATGTGTTATCAACAAGGTTTGGGCATGCCCAAAAATTATGCCCTGGCGGCCAAATGGTATCAACAGGCAGCAAAACAAGGTAATGCTCAGGCACAATTTAATTTATCAACGCTTTATCAAGAAGGCAAAGGTGTCAACAAAGATGGGATCTTAGCCTATGCGTGGGCTGATGTTGCCGCAGCTTCTGGATTAGAATCGGCCACTGAAGCGAGAAGATTAATTGGTAATTGGCTTACCTATAATGAATTAAGACGAGCGCAAATGCTTGCAGGAGAATTAGTTGATAAGCAGTTACCCGCATTAGGCACTGTGCGTGGAATCGATTGCATTTACTAAGGTTTCTTGACTCACCTCTTGTTGACATTGACGGCAAAAACTTGTCAGGTTCATTTCAATGTACCAATCCAATTCTTCATCCCAATATTTAACCAAATAGATTTTTTTACAACGTTCACATTGAGCAGTGACATCGCTTTGAGTAACTTCATTTGTGGAAATGAGATCCATCGCCGCTCCATACTTAGGTAATTAACATATTATTTCTATATTCTGGCGGCTATTCTAGCGGGTTTTTATACTGAAATCGCGTGTATACGCTTTGATGTCTTTGTCATGACACTCAAAGATTTTTTGAGTAAGCTATCTGCAGCCCTTTTAAAACCAAGTCCGACAAAATCACATCAAATATATTATCTTCCTCGAATAAATGTGCAAATCCCCCTGTACCAATGACAACAGGAGGCTCGTTAAACATTTCTTTGCTAATAGATTGGATAATTTCTTTGATAGCGCCTCGTTGCCCAAAATACAACCCAGACTGAATATTAGCAGCCGTAGATTGTCCCAGGGCCACTCCAGGCTTGAGAATGCGAACCGGTGGCAGATTCGCTGTTTTTTCGTTTAAGGCGCGCATTTGCATTTGTAGTCCAGGGATAATTGCCCCGCCTAAAAACGCTCCTTGTGCACTAATCACCTCAAAGGAGGTCGCTGTGCCCAAATCAACAATAATAATATTCTTTTGCGGATAATGATGAAATGCGGCAATAGCATTCGCTATTCTGTCAGCCCCCACCTCATTGGGATTTTTATATTTTATTTGTAAGCCTGTTTTAACCCCAGCTTGCAACACAAAGGGATCAATATTGAAATATTTAACAAAAGCCGAGCGTATTGAGTAATCCAGTGAAGGTACAACTGAACAATAAGCAACATGTTTTATTTTTTCTGTGCCAAGGCCAATTTCTCTTAAATAATTTTTTAAGAAAATGCCTAACTCATCCGAAGTGCAGCAACTTTTGCTGGGATAGCGAAATTGAAATGCTAATTGCTCTTGGTTAAAGATGCCGCCATAAATATGTGTATTACCAACATCTAAGCACATTAACATAATGGATCCTCGCAGTTTTCGCGCAAAGGATTATAAGTGACTCATGCCCCTGAAAGCAATAAATATAAGTTTGTTGTCTATATATCAGAGATGTTATCAATCAACCTTATTTCACCAACAGTGACAGCTGCCAGCAACCTATCCTGCCATTTTTCAAGGTATTCAACTGAGATCCCTGCTTGTTCCAATGCGTCGATAATATTTGCTAGCGGGGCTTTACTGGCAAGTAATTTAGCGAAGGTTTCGGCTTTATTAAACTCATCCTTGGTTAAACGATTGTTTCTAGAGCTAAAGGCTAAACCACTCTCCAACCGTATCGTCGGGCAAGCTATTATCTTGACGTCCATGAAAAAAGCCCTCACCATGCCCTGTACCAGCACTAATTGTTGAAAATCCTTTTCACCAAAATACGCGCGCGTGGCCTTCACCAACATTAACAATTTAAGCACAATGGTCAGCACCCCCGTAAAATGCCCAGGGCGAAATTTTCCCTCTAATAGGGTGCTGATGTTGGTTTCATGCACTTGATACTGATAATCATCAGGATACAGTGCGTCTTTTTCAAATACTAAGACATAATCCACACCGCACTCTTTTGCGATTTGTAGATCTTCTTCAAGTGTTTTAGGATATTTTTCAAAATCCGCTTTATTGTTAAATTGTGTTGGATTCACAAAAATGCTCAGCACGCTGATATCATTTTCTGCTCGGGCTTTTGCTAATAAACTGGCATGCCCTAGATGTAAATTCCCCATGGTAGGAACAAAGCCAATAGATTTAATGGGTTCAATATTACTTCGAATGCCTTGCCAATTTTCAATAGCGTGGATCACTTGCATGGTCAATTATGCCTTTTGAAAACAATGTTCTTGTATATTGGGGAATACTTCATTTTTGACTTCTTGGTCAAATAAATTCAAAGATTGTTCAATGAGCTCAAAACCTTGCATATAAGTTTTTAAAAACTTTGGTTTAAAATCATTTTGTAAGCCCAACAGATCTTGAAATACCAGCACTTGGCCGTTGGTATAGGGACCAGCACCTATGCCAATGGTGGGGATCTGTAAACTTTCGGTGATTTTTTTAGCAACTTGATAAGGCACACATTCTAGTACAATAGCAAAACACCCCGCCTCTTCTAAGCAAAGGGCTTGCTCTAAAATCTTTTTCGCTGCAATCTCATCTTTACCTTGAACTTTAAATCCTCCTAGAGCATGAATAGATTGCGGCGTTAACCCCAAATGTCCCATCACGGGGATCCCTGATTTAACAATATGTTGAATGATCTCAACATTATCATCAGCCCCTTCTAGCTTAATGGCATGACTTCCTGCCTTCATCATACTATCAACAGTTTCCATCGTTTTGGATTGCCCCATGCGATACGAACAAAATGGCATATCCCCAATAATGAATTTATGTGGAGCTCCTCTACTCACTGCTTCAATATGATGAATCATCATTGGTACGGTTGCCGGAACCGTTGTTTTATGACCATGAATAACCATCGCTGCACTATCGCCAACTAATATGCAATCAATTTTACTTTTATCCAAAATTTTTGCCGACCAATAATCATAGCAAGTCACCATGCTGATCTTGGTGGATTCATTTTTCATTCGCTGAAAATCAAGCACATTCATGTTGCATCTCCTCGTTAAAGGCTTTCACAAAAGCTTCATAAACTGGTAAAAAAGGATCATTTTTCAAAGCATTCATATTGGCAAGCAGGGTTTTTTGATCATTGCGTGCCAGAGGACCTGTCAAAGAACCTTGGGGATTATGGATCAAATTTTGAAAGGTTTGCCTAAGATAAGGTAAACCCACTTTTTCATCAAAACCGAAAGTATTGTGCAATTCTTTAAAGAATTTTTGCCATAAAATACAGGTAAAATTAGCACTAAGTACACATAAAGCATGATAATAAGCTTTTAAATACCGTGGAATGCGATAAGCATTATTCGTTAACCCTGGTAACAATTGTTCAAAAGGCAAACTATTTTCTTCGATGATAAAAGGCACCGTGAGATAATTTTCCAAAGGATAAAGATCCTGGGTAAACGTATAAAGCGGATGAGCACTTATCACATTTTCTAAACATAATTGCCCAGAAAAGTGTACTAAAATCTGATTATTGTTAAGGCTCAGTTTACGACTAAATGTCTCGATACTGGCATCAGAAATCAGCAATAAAATATGCGAAGCTTGCGCTGCAAAAGCCTGTAGCTCATCTTCAGTATGTGATTTGCGCGACCATTGGGTATAGGGAATATGAAGGAGATTTAAGTAGTGACAAAAATGTTTAGCCATGCGCCCATGGCCAATAATAAGATAGTGTGTTTTTGCAGGTACCTGTCTCATGATCAAGTCCTAATTGTTCATATAAATTTGTTATGTAGGGGCCGCCCCCCGTGTCGGCCCAAAGATTGGGCGGGCACAGGGGCCCGCCCCTACAAATAAAATCTAAAAATTTGGTGTCATTGCTTTTTCAAGTCAATGCGTGGGATATGATAATGAGAGGTAATGAATAAGGCAATAGCCCAAGATGTTGTCTAACTGGCTTTTAAATAGTTATGCCAGCAAAGGCTGGCATAACCTCGATAACACTATTTTTTAACGCTTGCGTTTCTGGGGCTACGTCTTTTACTGGGCTGTTCTGATGTGGGTTGTGCTGCTTGAACAACCTCACTGTCATCCTTTTTCTTTTCCTTTTTCTGTTTGTTACTTTCTTCGCGCTTCATTTCAAAAGCCATGGCAACAGGCTTTGGTGGCAAATTTAAGTTCTCAATAAACGCTTGTAAACTTTCCAGCGTATGATTTTTAGTTGATTTCTCATAACTGGTAATTAATGCCAGTTGATCTTTAATCGCTTGAGCCGTTTTTTCAGGAATTTGCTTCTCAATAAGCACAATTGCATCCTTAGCAGCCTCAATAGAATGCAACATAAAACTAAATATTCTTTGTAATCTTACTTTGTGTGCCTCATAGTCTGCAGCAGGCAAATCAACTTGTGCCGCAGGCACTTCTTTGCTAGGAGCAGGAACAACGGAGCTTGCTGAGCTAAAAGCAGCTGCTACGGCAGCAACTACGCGGGGCTCTTTTGCTTTTGCGCTCGATTTTTCTTCAAAAGAGGCTTCTTTTGCAATTCTTTTAAGTGGTGTTGTGCTTTTGGGCGGCGATTTTTTATCTGTTTGTTTAGATAATTCTATTGCTTTTTTCAGTTCAGCATCTTCATCTAAAGCATCATCTTCTTTCTTTTCTTCTACTTGATGCGCTAATGCTAATTCATCTTCAGCACTACTAATTAGATTTACAAAGGCAAATTCAGGATCGTCAAATTGTAAAAAGACAGAAAATGAATTCACATCTGAATGTTTCTGCTCTTCTAATGCTTTAATTAAAACTTTGCTTATTTTGACTCTGGCATCTTCTGGCAGCATTTCAAATGCAGCTTTCACAGCCCTAAAATCAATGGCTTTCAACTTTGGGCTATATACCGGACAGGTTTTGACATAGTTTGCGTAACTTATATTTAAAAAATCTTTGATTTCCTGTGGAGCTTTAAGCGATTTTAAAAATTCGTTTAATCCGGCTAATGTAGTATCAGGAACTTTGCGCTGACCTTCTTCATGCAGCTTACGGGATTCTTCCAAAGCCCTTCTCATTTGCTCATCTTCATCCTCTACTGGTGCTTTTCCTAATGAAGCATCAATGGCTCTTTGCAAATCGCGATCTTCTTCACCAAACTCAGGATTTAACATGGTATTCTCACAAAAATGATGTTAGTACGCCAGCATACTACCACCATTTTTAAAAGAAAGAAAGCGTAATAACTATGCTATTTGGCTAAGCAACTGAGCAGTATTTGTTGGCAATATAGTCTTGAATTATCTCAAGAAATTCACCGGCTATATTCTCGCCACGGAGGATTTTAAACTTCTTACCATCGACAAATACCGGGGCCGCAGGAGACTCTCCCGTGCCTGGCAAGCTAATCCCTATATCGGCATGCTTGCTTTCCCCTGGGCCATTCACCACACAGCCCATAACGGCTAGCTTGAGGTTTTCTACCCCAGGATATTTTTCACGCCAAGTGGGCATATTATCCCGCACATGGTGCTGAATTTTTTGAGCTAATTCTTGAAACACGGTGCTAGTGGTTCGCCCACAACCTGGGCACGCGGTAACCATTGGTGTGAATGCACGTAATTCTAAAGATTGCAGTATTTCTTGGCACACTTGTACTTCTTTGGTTCTATCGCCACCGGGCTCTGGCGTTAAGGAAGCACGAATGGTGTCGCCTATGCCTTGCTGTAATAAAATGGCAAAAGAGGCAGCGGTGGCAATAATGCCTTTACTGTCCATCCCCGCTTCTGTTAACCCAAGATGTAAAGCGTAATTACTACGTTTAGCAAGCTCTATATAAAGGGATACTAAATCTTGCACTTTGCTTACTTTACAAGCAAGCACGATTTTATCTTTGCCCATGCCGAACTTTTGGGCCTGCTCTGCGCTAGCTAATGCTGACATTACTAACGCCTCACGCGTCACTTCTTCAACTGATTTTGGTTGCGCTAATTTGGCATTCTCATCCATTAAACGCACCACTAAATCTTGATCTAAACTGCCCCAATTAACGCCTATTCTGACAGGCTTATCATGTTTTAGCGCAACTTCAATCATGGTGCTAAAATTTGCATCATGTTTATCACCAAAACCAACATTACCTGGGTTAATGCGATATTTAGCAAGTCTTTGCGCACAGTCAGGAAATTGGGTTAATAATTGATGGCCTATATAATGAAAATCACCAATTAAAAGCGGTTCTTCCCATCCCATTTGTACTAATCTATCGTAAATATAGGGAACGGCAGCGGCAGCCTCTTTGTTATTGACCGTGATGCGTACTAATTCAGAGCCTGCTTTATAAAGTTCATAACTTTGCTTGGCTGTAGCCTCAATATCACCGGTATCGGTATTAGTCATAGATTGCACGACGATAGGTGCGCCACCACCAAGGGTGACTTTACCAATTTTTACTGGAACAGTGATGTGACGTTGTTGCAACAAAGCACCAGCAAAACGATTATCCATGATCATATACCCCAACCAGAAATATGTTATTCTGCTTTCATATTATTTTTATTTGTTTAAAATTCTAGCATGATAAAAAAACAGCCTCTAGTTTAAAGAAAAATCGCATAAGTTATTAGACTAATTGTCATCAAGGCTCGTAAGCTTAAAGCAACTAACGTTGATGTGTTTAAGGACAAATATGAAGGATACCATTAAGTTTTATCTGCACCACTTAGAGCAACTTGATAGGTTACTTGAAGTAATTGAGTTATTAAAAATAGAAAATAAGCAATTACGCCAAATGGTCTTGAAAAACACGCCGAATAAACCACTACCTCAAAAAAATCCAACAGTACATTCCAAACCAAGAATTTCCTGTTGGACTTTTAAAGATGAAGCTATTTGAAGATTAACGCGCTCGTGCTGTGGTTTTTTTACGCCTAGGCGCTGCGACATCTTCATTTGCGGCAGCCTCTTGTTTATCGCCTTCTTGAGGTTTTGCGGTATCAACTTTACGCGCACGTTCAGGATTTTTTGTTAAATTACCAGCCAATTCTATCGCTTTATCCGCTTCATCGCGCTCTTGTGCTGAACTTCGTTTTAATTCATTTAATTGATTTTCCAGATCAGCAAAGCGAATTTTATAGACTGCAACCAAATCATGGTTATTTTTAGCGATTTCTTCATTTACTGGAGATAAAACAGCCCTGGCTAACACAGAAGTTGCGATACCAACCATAGAAGCGATTGCCCCCATAGAAACAGTTAACACCGTCAACGAAGCAAGCCCTTCTAAAGAAGAGAAAAATACAGGTGCCCATTTGAGCATACCAAAGGCAGGAATGGTCGCCGTTAAAGTCAGCCCCAACCAAGCGCTAGAAGCTAATGCCAAAGTAATAGGCAATACCCACTTTACCCAGGTATACCACCAAGGAAATGAAAGACGTGCGTTAGGTCCGTGTAACATAAATCGTTCCCCTATAAAGCTAAATAACTCATTAGATATGCGGCTTTGTACCACTTTAATAAGCCGCACAATTGTATCCAACAATGCATCAGCTGAAAATACTTATAGTGAAGTATTATTTGCGAAGGCCGATAATGACATTGTTTTTAAGTGGGGTTATCATAGCAAAATGATGAAGAACTTATCCGAATACAATAAATTCGTACAAACCCTGGAGCTCAAAGCACAAGGGGGCCTGTTTTTTCATCGCATCAATGAACAAATCTACATCACAGACTATACTCATAAACTCTTGGGGATCTGGGAATTAGATCCTGGCCACCCTATTCCTTTTAAAGAAGCCCTCAATAATAAATCTGATCAGATCACAGGCGCTTCAAACTAAGCGCTAAAGACCTACCGTCAAATTGCCGACACCTTTCAATAGAAATATTGTGGAAAGGGAACTCCTTACTACTTGATGAGGTCATTTGGCATGTATGACAAGTGGAATTACGGAGTTAAAAAGAATTTCAATGCCTACTCTAATACAGAGGCGCAAGAAAGCGAAGAAACTCCTTCTAGCACATTTGAATTAAACCAAACCGTGGCTACCCACGCAGAGGTTCCAGATAAAGATCAGCTCTTTGAGCCTTTTGATCTAATAGAACAATATTATAAAGAAATTCGCACTTCACCCTTGTTAACCAAAGATGAAGAAATATTTTACGCTAGAAAAGTCCAACAAGGCGATATTGAAGCTAAACACAAAATGATTAAATGCAATTTGCGCTTAGTGGTTAAAATAGCCAAACGTTATATTAAAAGCGGTATCCCTATTTTGGATCTGATTGAAGAAGGTAATATTGGCTTGATGCGAGCTGTTGAAAAATTCGACCCAGAAAAAGGGTTTCGATTTTCAACTTATGGCGCTTGGTGGATCCAACAAACCATTGAGCGCGCGATTATGAATCAATCACGCACGGTTCGTGTGCCGGTACATGTTGTTAAACAAGTGAATGCTTGTTTACGAAAGGGGCGTGAATTAACCAAACAGTTGGATCATGAACCAAGAGCTTGTGATATTGCTGCAGCTTTAGATCGTCATCCTGATGAAATAGAGCAAATGCTGACTTTTAATGAAAAAACTATTTCTATGGACTCCCCCATTTCAGATCTCATTGATAAACCTTTGATTGATACGCTACAAGATAATCAAGATTATGATCCCCTGCATCGTTATGCCAGCATGGATTTAAAAGAAAATATTGAACGCTGGTTGCAACGTTTATCTCCTAAGCACCGCGAAGTGGTTATTCGCCGTTATGGCTTGCAAGGTCATGATGTAGCCACTTTAGATCAAACCGGCTTAGAAATTGGCTTAACACGGGAACGAGTACGCCAATTACAATCAGAAGCCCTCAAACAGCTCAAAAAACTCATCGAAAAAGATGGGGAAAGTGGGCAGACACTCTTGAACTAAAAAAAAAGGGCCAGATGGCCCTTTTTTTTAAAGCA
The DNA here is from genome assembly GCA_018241965.1 of Pseudomonadota bacterium. Lineage (GTDB taxonomy): Bacteria > Pseudomonadota > Gammaproteobacteria > Berkiellales > Berkiellaceae > Berkiella. The sequence continues at coordinate 25,456 of JAFECS010000041.1, forward strand.
TAACGAAAGGATTAATGATTATTTAAATCCAAAACGTTGAACTTGTTTGCGATCACGAACTGGACGTTCAGCAAGCGCAGGAACAACAACAGGTTGCTTCTTCGCTTTAGCTTTATCGAAAGCCTTTGTAATTGCTTTTGGCGCTTTTTCTTTAGCAACAACAGGCGCAACTTCAGCAACTTCAGCTTTGCTAGCGCTTGCTACTTTTACAGCTTTGCTTTTAACAGAAGACGCAACTTCAACAATTTTATCTTTGGCAGAGATAACAGCTTTTCTTACTTTCTGAGCAACCGTTTCAACTGGTGCTTCAGGTTGTAATCTTGGTGAACGTCTTGGTGATGCTTTACCAACGCTAACCACATATTTATAAGCTGAATTAACTGTATCTTTGCCAGCTTTAGCAGCACTAACTGCTTTCTTCTTAGCAGAAGAGGCAACAGTGGTTGCCAAGTCAACAACCTTGTCTTTAGCAGCAGTAAGATCACTTACTGTTCTATCTTTAGCAGCACTCAGTGTATCTTTTACTTGCTGAGTTAAAGGCGCTGCTGCTGCTTTATCTTGTTCCAGCTTTTTCAGTCTAGCTGAACGGCGTGGTTCTGGTTTAGCAGCTGTAGTGAAATAGCCATAAGCAGCTTTGAGACCTTGAAAAATACCATAGCTTGCAGCTACAGCAATCACTGAAGCAGCCGCAAAACCTGCAACAACTGGTGCAGTTACGGCTGCAACAGGTGCAAATTTGGTAGCTACAGCGGTTAAGGTTGCAGCAGCAGCCGCACCTAAGGTCCATTTATTTATATACTTCATAATTACCTCATTAATATACTACATAGAAAGCACGAAAAATCTTTTGTTTACTAACAAACTATAGTTCGCGATTATATTTTGAAAGATAACTATTGTAAAGACCGGGGCAACCATTAAGTTAGTCGGCTTGTTTTTGAGGTTAATTTCAAGAAAAGAAATATAGGGACAATCCTTGTTTAACGAATGCCTTCCGTGGCAATAGTTCCGATTAAATTACTGTATTATTAGCGTTTTGGTTTAACATGCGCTTCAGGCTGCTGATTAGAAGCAAATCTTCGAGCAATTCCTTGGCCAAGTTTATATATCCCCCACCCTACAAGCATAACGCCCGCGCATACCAATCCACCAATAGCTGCTGCTTGTGCGGTTTCTTTAATGTTTTCATCTGCAATCTCGTTTTTGCTTTTAAAGCCATTGCCATTCAAACCATTATCGACTTTCTCTGCAACAGTACTTAAAAAGTTAACAGGATTTCTATTTCTTTTACTGTCAGATTTAAATTCACCATGAACAGCGCCATTTCTTAATTCTTGGCGTGTTTTTTCAAAAAAGTTTAACATTCTCGTATCCTCTACGTTGTCATAAAATTCATGCCATAATTTTATGTGAACGCTCACTCGCCTGCAAAGGCTTTTGGACAAACGGCATCATTTAGCTCCTTAAACACAAAAAAGGATTTATTTTTGTTTACATGCACCTAATTTAGACATCGCTTTTAGTTTTAAGTCTTGTTAACATTTTGATACGTCTTATCAGCAAACAGATACCTAACTTATGGATACGATTACGCTTTGGATAGCACTTGCTTGTGGGATCCTTGCACTCTCCTTGATTTCAAATTTTTTTGTGGTTAAGTTCTTAAAAGAATCAAAGACACTTTTACAAGCAAAAACAAAAGAGCAAGAAGAACTTAAAGATAAATTATTTGATACCCTGCTCAAAAATCAACAAAGCGCTAATGAATCCTTAAGCACCTTTTCGCAACAAAATATGCTCGGCTTACAAAGCAGTTTACGCGAACATTTTGCAGAGCTAGACAGGCAAATTCAAAACGTTTTGATACGTACCACCACAACCCTCTCTCAACAGTTTGATAAGTTAAATCAATCGACCCAAGAACATTTACTTAAAATCAGCGAATCAGTTGAAATAAAGCTAGCCAAAGGGTTTGAAAAAACCAACGAAACTTTTACTAACATCATTACTCGACTGGCCATTATTGATGATGCGCAAAAGAAAATTACGCAGCTTTCACAAAATGTCGTGAGTTTACAAGAAATTTTATCTGATAAACGCTCAAGAGGCGCCTTTGGCGAAGTGCAGTTAAATACCTTATTACAAAACTGCTTGCCTGCTAATAGCTACCACTTACAACACACCCTTTCTAACAACGCCAGAGTCGATTGTTTACTTTTATTACCAGAGCCAACGGGACATGTCGCTGTAGATGCTAAATTCCCCTTAGAAAATTATAAAAAATATGCCGATAACGAAAGACCAGAGTCAGAAAGACAAGCCGCACGTTTACAGTTTAAGCAAGATATTAAAAAACATATTCAAGATATCAGCCAAAAATACATCGTGCCTGGCGAAACCACCGAGGGCGCATTGATGTTTATTCCGGCTGAAGCCATTTTCGCGGATATTCACAGCCACTATCCTGAATTAGTGGAATATGCGATGCAGCAACGGGTGTGGCTCGCCTCCCCTTCAACTATGATGGCTATATTAACCACAGCCTGTGCGGTGCTTAAAGATTCAGCAACCCGTCAGCAAGTGCATGTGATCCAAGAACATTTACGCCTATTAGCACAAGATTTTAGCCGTTTTGAAAAGCGTATGGATAATTTATCGCGCCATATCCAACAAGCGCATGATGATGTTGAACAAGTTCATACCTCTGCATTAAAAATTAGTAAACGCTTTACCCAAATTGAGAAAGTCGAGCTAAATACCATACCTGACCAAACAGCACTTATCCCTGAAATAATGGAGGAGTCACCATGACCCGTAAATTAACCCTTAAAGAGATTGAGGCTATTGATGAAGTCATGAAAGACGTTCATGCCTATGTACAGCCCGCACAATACCCTACTGAATCCCAAGCCCAAGCAGCTGCTGCTAGTGAAGAGGCCCAAAAGGCAGAAATTAGGGCATTATTAGTCAAGCTTGTTCCTCTAGGAACTGCTCCTAATCATCTGCTGCGCTACACCAAGGAATTCAGCGTTAATAACTACCAAGATGCGATTTTAAGTTGGTTAGAAAGTATCGATGCCATGATTAGCGCTGTTTCACCTGATAATGAGACTGAACATGATTCGATTTTCACGAGATCTGCGCGTTTTGCGCGTAAAACAAGCTTGTCTCATGCAACAAACAGTTTTAATACGCTTAGTGAATTTAAACCTAATATTGGCTTTCATAATATAGGCGCCAAATTAGAACAATGCGCACAAAGATATGAAGCACAAGTAAAGAAAGATGCAGTACAACGTCAAGAGTATTATGATTTTCAAACATATATATCTGGAAGTGACTTGCGGCAACTACTGCTTAAAAAAGACACCAAACTATTACTCACGCGCACACGTTCTGATTCAGCAGCTATAAGTAAAGGATGTGTCTTTAGTGCATCCGATGTTCATCCTTTAAGAGCGCATCAACCTATTAATGTCATTGGCCGCGGACCGCGCTGAAGGATCCCTGGTATTCTCGAAAAAACGATGTCGCGTTAGCGACAAGTAGATCTTCCCTTGTAAAGGGAAGAGGCGCGAAGCGCATAGAAGGATTTTATCTTGATAAATCTCTCTGTGCGCTTCGCGCCTCTCTCCTTTACAAGGAGAGATCTTTGGTTGCTTCGCAACCTTCACCTCTTTTCCTGTCTTTACAACCATCCCCTCCCTGGACATTAGTATAGGTTAGGCAGATAACGATCTTATGTTCTACACTTAAGAAGGATTTTTTTGTGCCAGGACTTATATCATTATGTACCAACAAATCGTCAAAAAAATTATTGATTGGATCACCGAAGAGCGCCCTAACACTGACTTTCCCTTATGCGATTTTGAACGTATTCGTTATGAATTACGCCCTTGCGATGTATTGCTCATTGAAGGACGCAGTCGCATCAGTGAAGTAATAAAACAAATTACTCAAAGCTCCTGGTCGCATGCTTGCTTATATATAGGCCGTTTACATGATGTAGATGATCCTGTCCTTCGCCAAAAACTGGCCGAACACTTTAATGGCGATATGAACATGCAGCTGGTAATTGAAGGTTATTTAGGTAAAGGGACGATTGTCAGCCCCTTGGAAAATTATCGCGGCGATCATATCCGGATCTGCAGACCACGAGGGATCTCAAGACAAGATGCTCAACAAGTTATTGACTATACCATTAATAGATTGGGTACCGATTATGATATACGCCAATTATTCGATTTAGCGCGCTTTTTAGTACCTTGGTCCATCTTACCAAGACGCTGGCGCTCTTCGTTATTTGAGTATCATGTCGGGCAGGCGACTAAAACCGTTTGTTCTTCCCTTATTGCTGAAGCATTTTCTTCTATCGATTTTCCTATTTTACCTGTTGTGAAACAACATGAAGAATCCGGCATTGAACTTTTTGTACGTAATCCGCGTCTTTTTACGCCCAGTGATTTTGATTACTCACCTTATTTTGACATTATCAAATATCCTTTTATTGCTTATTCAGACAGCCCTTACAAACATTTACCCTGGAATAGGCAAGGCTATATTAGCCCAGATGGTGATTCTATTGCTTTACCAACTAAACCTGAAACAAAAGCTAAGGAAAAGAAATTGTTTGGCTTGAAATTGAAATCAAAGAAAGATAAAACCGAAGACAAATCTAGTATCGATCACAAGCATGAAGATGATACCGAAGATAATGAGCCTGAAATAAAATTATTAACCCAATATACTCCTGCAGATAATTTGTATACTGTGCTATCGCACTTTTCCAAATCCTTTACCAAAAACACGAAAGATGCTGTAGACAATTAATTGGAACTATTTCCACCCCTGTCTTGTCTTATTAATAAAGACAAAATGGGGGTGAATGATGAAAGTACAACCATTTTACACCATTGCATGTTTGGCTTATTTTTCAAGCGCATTGGCAGCACCACCTCATGGTGGAGGTGCTGCTCAATTTCATGGCGGCGCTTCTTCACAAGCTCATATTGCTGCTCCGGCCCAGCATTTTGCAGCACCCGCTCAGCATTTTGCAGCCCCTAGTCAATCCCATGGTAGTAACGCTATGGCGCATGTGTTTTCACATGCTGCCCCACAAACCCAAATTGCCACACCCCAAACTCAAATAGCAGCCCCAATAACCCAAAATAATCAAGCAATGGGACAATCAATTCAAAGACATTTCCATTCAGGCTCAATTCAAAGCGGGCAAACAACTGTTCAAACAGCTCCGCAATTTTCGCAATCTCAAAACACCACTACGCAAAATTGGAATGGCAACCAATGGCAGTGGAGTAGAAGTGGTCGTCAACATCATCACGAACATGAACATGAGAATACTGTAACCATACAAAATCTATGGCCCCTGGTAGGACTAGGTTATTATTATAATAACTATCCTTATAATTATTACTATGATAATAGTTATTACGATACTTCCCCTTATTACTATACTAATCCTGCAGATACCACCGATACTAACCCTATATATTCTTTTTATGACAACGAAGGTAATCTTATCTATTACACTACCGATGAAAATGGTAACACTATCTATTTTACTTATGATGAGAATGGCAACATTGTCTACTTCACTTATGATGAGAATGGAAATGTTGTTTATTTACAATAATAAAGTACTTCAAAAAATGTTAGAAAGGTAACATTTAGATCATTACTTGAAACTTCATCCCATGCTGCCTAGAATGAGTCGACGGCCTCAATGTATATCATTTATAGGTGCCAGGATTGTCTTACTCAATTTGGTCAGCTACTCAGACAGTATTAATCTATACCATCATTGGTTATGCTTTGATTGTGATAGGTTTTTTTCTGATTTCTGATAGCGTGCTGTATCAGCCTCCACAGGCAACATATCAAGACAGTTCCCATATTGTTAAAATTCCACTGCCAAATGGTAAAAAGATCTCTAGCATCTATTTAACTAATACAAATGCAAAATATACTATTCTATTTAGTCATGGTAATGCTGAAGATTTAGGCACACTTAATCCCTTATTAATGCTGTTTCGTGATAAGGGATATAATATATTAGCTTATGATTACGAAGGTTATGGCACAAGCAATGGTTTCCCCAGTGAAAAAAATACCTATCAAGACATTCAAGCAGCATATGATTATTTAATCCAAACACTTCATGTATCACCGGATAACATAATAGTGTATGGACGATCTCTTGGTTCAGGCCCAAGCATTTACTTGGCTGCCAAAAACAAGATAAAAGCCCTTATTATTGAAAGTGCTTTTATTAGTGCGTATCGCGTGCAAACAAGTATTCCATTTGTTCTTTTTGATAAATATCCAAATCTCCAAAGAATTTCACAAGTGCATGTACCGTTATTGATTATCCATGGTATAAATGACTCTATTGTCCCACTATGGCATGGTAAAAAACTCGCAAATGCTGCTAACCAACCTGTTCAAACTTATTGGGTTAAAGGCGCTGATCACAATAACCTTATCTTTATTGCACAAAACAACTATTGGAAAATCATTCAAAATTTTGTTCAACAACTTGGAAATAGTGAAAAATCATGAGCTTAAGCTGCCCTTGTGGTCTCTCTTTACCTTATGAGCAATGTTGTGGAAAGTTCATTGAGGGCAACGATTTGCCACAGACGCCTGAAGCCTTAATGCGATCGCGCTACAGTGCTTACACCAAAGCAAATGTCGGCTATATCGCCAAAACCATGCGTGGCGAACCTTTGGCCGATTTTGATCCCCAAGATACCCTAGCATGGTTACAACAAGTCCAATGGGAAGGATTAAAAGTCATTCAAACGAAAACAAAGTCAGAAAAATTAGGCTTTGTCAGTTTTGAAGCACGATACAATGTTAATGGCGAAAAACAAGCCATCTGTGAAAAAAGCGAATTCCATAAAATTGATAATCAATGGTTTTATGTCGGGGGAAAAATGTTAAACCCCAATAAAAAATGGTGAAAGGAACCACTATGCCCGCAAATCATACAACTTATATCTTTGATTTTGATAGCACAATCATCCAAGTAGAAGCTTTAGATATTCTTGCGAAAGTAGGCCTTGCCAATCATCCCAAAAAAGATGAACAATTAGCACAAGTGCAAAATATCACTAAAATGGCTATGGAAGGTCGATATTCCTACCAAGAAAGCTTATCTGAACGCTTTGCTTTACTTAATTTAACATCAGCGCATTTAGAACAAGCCATTGAAATCATCAAAGAACATATCACGCCTTCTATAGAAAGAAACAAAGATTTTTTTAAAAATAATGCTGACAATATATATATTCTATCCGGTGCTTTTATAGAAATTGTTTGGCCTATCGTCCAAATGTTAGGCATTAAACGCCACCATGTGTTTGCCAATCGTCTGTTATATGATTTTGAATCATCGATTATCGATTATGATAGAACAAACCCCTTGGCGCACGATCAAGGGAAAGTGGTTGTTACCCAAATGCTTAATCTTAAAGGTAATGTGGTGGTGGTAGGCGATGGTTATACCGATTATGAAATTAAAGCAAATGGCGCGGCTCACACGTTCGTTGCCTTTACTGAAAATGTGGCCAGAGAAAGTGTCACCAAAAATGCCGATATCGTTGTTGATGAATTGGAAGGTTTGTTTATTTCATGTCAGATCCCCTATATCAACAAACATTCCCATAAAAAAGTTTTGCTTCTTGAAAATATTCACCCTTTTGTACAACATTTTTTCAAAAATGCTGGCTTTGAAGTGGAAAATCTACCCAACGCGTTGAATGAAAACGAACTTATCAATAAACTCCAAGATGTCAGCATTCTAGGTATTAGATCAAAAACCGAGGTTACCAGTACTGTCATTGAAAAATGCCCAACTTTAGAAGCCATTGGTGCTTTTTGTATCGGAACCAATCAAATTAACTTAGCAACCTGTTCTCAACAAGGCATCGCTGTTTTTAATGCTCCCTATAGCAATACCCGCAGTGTAGTTGAGCTTGCCTTAGGTGAAATTATTTTGTTGGTTCGCCGCGCCATCAGCATGGATCATAAAATGCGAAATAATTTATGGGATAAATCAAGTAAAGGCGCACATGAAGTTCGAGGAAAAACATTGGGCATTATTGGCTATGGTAATATTGGCTCGCAATTATCAATTTTAGCCGAAGCTGTTGGTCTGCGTGTTCATTATTATGATATCGAAGATAAGTTACCCTTAGGAAATGCTAAAGTTTGTCATACCCTGGAAGACTTGTTAAATTCCTCTGATATTGTCACAGTCCATGTCGATGGGCGTAAAGAAAATGAACATTTTATTGGCAAAAATGAATTTGCAATGATGAAAGATGGCGCCATCTTTCTGAACTTAAGTCGTGGATTTGTAGTTGATTTTGCAGCCATGGTGCAAGCGTTAGAATCTAAGAAACTCTCTGGCGTGGGGGTCGATGTTTACCCCGAAGAGCCCCATGGTTCAAATGGCACTTTTCAAACGCCTTTACAAAAATTTGACAATGTCTTTCTCACACCACACATTGGTGGCTCCACCGAAGAAGCTCAACAGAATATCGGCGAATATGTCACCAAAAACTTACATACTTATAGTATGGATGGCTCATCCATTGGTAGCGTAAATTTCCCACAGCTTAACTTACCTTCCATGAATTATCCTCAACGTATCATTCATATTCACAAAAATGTGCCCGGTATTTTGGCTAAAATAAATAGCTTATTTGCAGAGCATGAAACCAATATTGAAGGCCAGTTTTTGAAAACAAACCAAGATATTGGGTATGTGATCACGGATATTAATCAAGAAATTGAAGATACCGTGTTAGGAAAACTGCAATCCATTCCTCATACTATTAAGGTAAGGATATTAAATAAATCTAGTTAATAAGGAAAATCTTTGTAGGGGCGCATCCTGTATGCGCCCAAATTAATCAAAGATTTGATGGGCGCAGACAGGCTGCGCCCCTACGATGATCCGAGGGCTACATTTTAGTTACTGTATTGAGTCCTAATATAGTTAAACCTTCTTTGAGCACCCTAGCCGTAAGCTCACATAAAGCTAAGCGCTGATTTTGTTCAGGCGCTCCTTCTACTCTACAGTCTCTAAAAAATGCGTTAAATTTTTCTGCTAGTTCAAATAAATACTCACAAAGGCGATTGGGCATTAAATCGTCACATATAGAAGCCAGAATTTCAGCAAATTGGCACAAGTGCAAACCCAAGGCAACTTCGCTTTCGTGGGCCAAATCAATGTTTGCCAGTTTTATTTCACCTTGTATTTTGCGTTTTATGCCATGAATTCGTACATAAGAGTACATTAAAAAGGCTGCGGTATTTCCTTCAAATCGCAACATCTTATCATAGCTAAAAACATAATCATGGGTGCGATTACATACTAAATCAGCGTATTTTACCGCGTTAATCCCAAGCACATGTGCAATTTCTTTAATGTCTTGCTCTGAGAGCGTATTGCTTTCTTTATCTTTGGTGCGGGCAATTAAAATTTCATTGGCTTTTTGAATCGCGCTATCTAGCAAATCAATCAAGCGCTCGGTTTCACCTGAGCGGGTTTTAAATTTTTTGCCATCTGGCCCAAGCACCAACCCAAAGGGCACATGATCCGCACGAACCTTGCTTGGATCTAAATACCCTGCAACTTCTGCTGCTTTAAACAACATGGCAAAATGGGTTGCCTGCCCAGCATCGGTCACGTAAATTAAACGGTCACTTTTTTCATCAACAATACGATGGCGGATAGAAGCCATATCAGTAGTAGAATAATTATAGGCACCATCTGATTTTTGCAACATAAAAGGTAAAGGCTCACCTTCTCTATTTACAAAACCATCTAGAAAAAGGCACTTAGCACCATCAGAAATTTTAATTAAACCTTTATTTTCTAAATCTTTAATCGTATCTGCCAAATAAGGTTGATAAAATGATTCTCCCCTTTCTACTAATTTGATATCAAGCAGATCGTAAATTTCTTGATAGGCTTTTCTTGAAATCTCACAAATCATTTCCCAAATTGCTAAGGTTTCTTTATCATGACTTTGTAACGAAACCACCATTAACTGTGACTCTTTTTTAAAGTCTTCATTTTCATCAAAGCGTTTTTTGGCCTCTTTATAGAGGTTCACTAATTGCGTCAATGTCGCTTTTTTATCACTGACAATTTGCGGCGCAAAAGCTTTAATATAAGCAATTAACATCCCAAAAGAGGTGCCCCAATCGCCAATATGATTCAAGCGTAAAACATAATGCCCCAGATATTCAAACAGCCTTGCTAAACTGTCGCCAATAATAGTTGAGCGTAAATGCCCCACATGCATTTCTTTGGCGGTATTGGGCGAGGAAAGATCGATGGTGATTTTTTGAACCTTATTGGTTTTAGCAACAGTCTGTGGCTCATTTGCTATGTTTTGGCATAAGTTAGATATTGCTTCATTGGAAAGCGTCAGGTTAATGAAGCCGGGCCCAGCAATTTCACATTTTTCAAGAAAACCATCTTTATTGTTTTTTTCAAGATTAGCCACCACTTTGCTAGCAATATCTCTAGGGGGCATATTGAGCAATTTGGTTAATTTCATGGCACTGTTACATTGGTAATGCCCAAAATTTGCTTTGGTGCTTCGTGTGACTTCAATACTGAATTCAGATCTATCCAAAGTTTCAAAGGCATCTATGAAAGCGTCTTTACATTTATTTTCAATCTGCTGAATTAACATGTTTTTAGTTCTTAATATTTTTTAACATCGAAATTAAAATAGGTCTGTGGGTATGGCTCATCGGTATAAGTAAAATGCCACCATTCTTGTTCTATTCCTAGCCAGCCAAAATCACTCAAGAGCTTTTTTAAAAATTGTCTATTGGCATAAACTTCTTTACTAACATCAAGGTTATCAGGATGCGATAAAGGATCCATAAAATCAAAACGTGTTCCCATATCTAGCATTTTGCCCGTTGCGGTGTCGATAATGTTTAAATCTGCTGTAGAGCCCCGAGAATGGCTGGATTTTCTTGCTATGTATCCTAATTTAAAAAAATCGCGCTTATCTATATTGGGGTAATACTCATTCTTTGTTTTTTGACATTCTGATTGGCTCCAGTGCCAAAAGTCCTCACACGCCCTATCTGGCCTGTAGGTATCCCATATAATTAAAGTAGGCGCGCTCATCTTTAACTGGTTCTTAATTGAAGCCTGTTGGAGCTTTTGAGCCATTGCGCGCAGGCTGTTGGCTGCTATTTCGGTAATGACAGCGACGCCCTCCTTGCTATACCCTGCTAAAGGTCGACCGATGAGGTTATCATGGGTTGTATATTTCAAATCAATCATTAATTCAGGCGCAACCTTTGATAATACAACAAAATGTTCTGGTAAACGTTCATCAGTCATATTTGTCCGCCTTCTAAATTATACTTTCCGCTCAGCCCTATATTAGGGCATTTTCGTCGGGAGATGGGAAGATCTTAAACCCAAAATCCGTTACTATTTCGCAAGATCGTTAAGTTATCAACTAGGAGTCAGCCTTGGCTGGTCAAAACCCAACTCGCAAGCAAGTTATTGCTCATGAAATACGCGAATATTTATTAGGCTTGCCTCCTGCTAAACATAGCCCCCTGGGTGCAAATGATGATTTAGTTGATGAGCTTTCCTTGTTGGAAGGAATAATTCAACGCCTTTGGAAATTTGTACGCTTCTTGCAAAAATTGAACCCTATGGAATATTTACGCTGGATGCATGATGCCTTTGCGAGAAAGGTAAATGAACTTAAATCAGACGAGTCTATTTCCACACAATATTCATCAGAGGATGATATTCCTATGAATGATATTGAATTGTCCGAGCAGGCTCATAAAGACAACTCAAAAAATACTTTGCACACAAAAACCAAACCTAGCATTACCTCAAGTTAAAATTTGAAAATACTAAGGTCCTTGGCGATATTTAATTTGAGGTTGTGATGTTTCTGCCTCATGCTCATCCTTGGGAAAGCGGATACTACTAATTAACCACGATTTTTGTGTTTTCTTTTCTCCTTGTAATAATTTAAACTCAAATTGTACTAGAAATTGATGATTGTCCTTAGTTATTAATCGACCAAGAACCACTCCTCCTTGCTGCTGGGGAAAAACTTCATTTTTAAGCCATACGATATTCTTGTATTGATCTAAACCTGTTATTTTTACATTTTCTTTAAATGATTCAAAATCAGTAGTCTTTTGGAATTCTGGTGTTAACAACGCATACGCTTGTTGGTACTGACCACTCGAAACAGCGATCAAAAAGCCTTTAGCGCCAAGCGTCATTACCGGGACTTTACTGAGCATGTAGCCAATAAACACGCCGATAAGCCCACAAGTGACAATAAAAGCAAAAAAGCCCTTTAGAAATTTTTTCACTGTTCATCCCTCTAGCAAAGATTCAGTTTTAGTATAATTTATTTATTATACTTTTGCGCCCTCCTTGGTAAGTTAGAAAACAAGTTTTGGTATGTTATCAAAGATGAGGTCTTCGATGAGATGTTTGCTTACATTCAAGTAACTCTTTAGCCTGAAATTTCCAATAAGCTTGCCTTTCTTTTTTAAATGCAGAACGTATAACCTTATCTGTTACCCAAACATTGCTGTGTAAATTTTCACTTTGTTCATGATGAAAACGGTGCGTTAAAACAACCCACGTACCAGACATAGTTTGGTCAAAATGGTGAATGATGATGATATCTTGACCCGTTTTATCGACAGGACAAAACCCGGCTAGCATTCTTTGCAAGTTTGTTCGTCCTAAAGTATCTTTTTGATAAATATCATATAAATGTTGATTTGCATAAACGATGCGATCTCTGTAATAAAACATATCTTGCAATAAATTGTGTTTCTCAAGAAAATGTTTTCTTATTTGTAAAATGTCTTCTTTTATTGCACCTTTTTTGTCTAAATGGTGCCAATCCATATGCTTTGATTGCTTTAATTTCTTAGATGAGGGTAATGGTAAAGCAGCACACACATGCAATTTTCTAAATTGGCTTATTAGCGAATCTATTTCATCTTTAGGGGTAGATTGTTTTTTAATTTCCTTTACTTTTGTAGCACGAACAGGTGGACTAGAGCGTCTAGAATCAGCAAAATATCTTACACATCTTCCCAGCATTTAAGCACTTCCTTAATCAAAATCCGTTGGCAAATGGGGTGCAAGATAATGCTCATAACAGCGCATTATTTGTTGACCCGTGACACGTGGTAATGAAAGTGCTGGCAGCGCCGAAATGGGAAAAAAAGACACCGCTTGTGTCTCAATGCTGGTTCTAGGCTCACCACCTGTTATCTCACATAAGAAGAAACACTTATAGGTGTGTGGCCACTGCTTAGGATGCGCGTGCTTCCATTTATCATAAAGCGCAATTAATTTAAGCACATTGGCTTCATAACCTGATTCTTCAAAGATCTCTTTTTGCACACAGTAAGCAGGTGAATAATCTCTATCCGCCCAACCTCCAGGTAATGTCCAAAGCCCATCGGCACTTTCTTTTACCAATAAAACCTGATCCTCTTTAAAGATAGCCCCGCGAACATCGACTTTGGGTGTCGCATAACCTTGCTGACTAACAAACAGATCTAAAATTTTTTCAACAGGCATATCTGACAATGAAGCCATCATGTGTGCTGCAATATTTTGCAGCTGTAAATAGCGTTCCTTATCGTATTCACTTTGCGCAAAAGTAAGCCCATTTTGACTGATAGACTGAATTTCAGAGGCCCATTTAAACCAAGAAAAATTATTGTCATTTGATACTGTCATAAATTAATCACCATCTGTGGTAAGCCGGATGCCCTTCTTTTACCGCAACAAACAACCCTTCACAAGTGGCACATAATTTATCTTGCGAAAAAAGCGAAGCCTGGATAAGCGCCCTGTCTTCTTTTATTTCTTTTACCGATGCCTCTAAGTGTACAGGAATGTCACTTGGGGTCGGACGTTTTAAAGTAACATTAAAGTAAGCAGTAACAGTGCATGGGGGAGTTTTTGCTTTACTTTGCAGCATTAAAAAATAAGCCGCAGTCCAATTAGAGTGACAATCTAATAAGGTCCCAATAATGCCACCATTCAAAATCCCAGGAAATGCTTCATGATAAGGCTTGGCTTGCCAATCTGCAATAACGATGTCATTTTGTACCCAACTTTTAATCTGTAAACCATGGTGGTTGGCAACACCACACCCAAAACAGCTATTATGAGGCGCATAAGACTCTTGTAAACTCCCTTTCATTCTCACTCCTTCATTTAATTACCTGTGAGCATATCCTTGTAAATTCCATCTTGATGAAATTGGCGCTTCATTTGCCTTAATATTTGCAACTGAATTTGCCGCACTCTTTCACGTGTTAAAGAAGTTTCTTCGCCAATATCTTCAAGTGTCATGATGGTCGCTCCATGCAAACCAAACCGTTTTTCTATTATCTCTAATTCTCTCTCACTTAAACTGGAAAGATATTGCTCCAATAGTTTATTCAATTCCTCGGCTTGTAATTTATCCACTTGCTCTTCTAAGGATAAATCAGGCAATGTTTCAATAAAAAAGATGTCTTGCTCTTCATTCATTGGCGCATCAATAGAAACTTCTTGCCTATCAAGGGCAACCAGCTCTTGTAATGCTTCCAACGGCATGTTCATTTCTTTAGCTATTTCATGCAAGGATGGATCTTCTTCATTATTCTGCCTCAATTTTTGCTGCGCACGTAAAAATTGCTTATGCTTTTTTGCCAAATGTACTGGCAAGCGTATTAACCTAGATTGATTCATCAAAGCTCTTTCAATGGATTGTCGTATCCACCAAGTGGCATAGGTTGAAAACCTGGCGCCAACTTCAGGATCAAATTTTTCCACTGCATGAATTAAACCTAAATTCCCTTCTTCAACCAAATCAGCCAATGGCAACCCGCGATTAATATATCGTCTTGCGATACATACCACTAATCTTAAATTCGCCTCAATAAGATGTGCTTTAGCTCTTTGATCTCCTGCTAACATTTGTTTAGCAAGTGTTTTTTCTTGATCACTGGATAATAATTTAATTTGTCCAATTTCAACAAGATATTGATATATTGAGTCAAACTTCCGAGAAAACCCTTTTGAAAATGACAGCATGCTCACACCTCAACATCATCATTTTACTTTGCTCTGTCCTTATGAGTAATGATGTTAAGAAATAGTTCAACAATCTAAACCGTTAATAGATACAGTTTAGGTCGTTTTGGGTGGAAGCATTTCCAGCGGATTGATGGGTTGCCCATTTTTACGTATTTCAAAATGTAATTTAACTTCTTGGGAATCAGATTTACCCATTTTGGCAATCATCTGTCCTTTTGATACTGCCTGTCCTTCTTTTACTAAAAGTTCACTATTGTGGCCGTAGGCAGATAAGTAAGTATCGTTATGTTTGATAATCACTAATTGACCATAACCACGCAGTCCTTGACCAGCATATACCACTTTTCCGTTTTGGGCAGACAATACCGCCGTGCCAAGTTTGTTACTGATATCAATGCCTTTAGGACCGACACGCGAGGGGGAAAAAGTTTTAATTATCTTACCCTCTGCTGGCCAATGCCAAGCTGTTATACTCGTTTGAATCTTACTCGTTTCTTTTTTAAGCACCGTTGTTGCTTTTGGCAATGTGGCTGTTTTTTGCCGTGCTACCACTTCTTCTTTAGCGTAAACAGAAGGAGGATGTTTGGGTTTTTTTAATGTCAGTTTTTGCCCAGGATAAATCACGTAGGGCGCATGAATGTGATTGGCTAGCGCAATATCTCGATAATCGCGTCCATAACGCCAGGCAATTTCATATAAAGTTTCGCCTCGTGCCACAACATGGGTACCATGGGTAACAGATTGAAACTCTCCCAATGCCACTACGGGGGCTGCTGCTTCTTGTCGTTTAAAATAAGAACATCCTGAAAGTGCGACTATTGAAATACAACATAAAGTTTCTCGCCACATTTTCTTTCCTTAGGTTATGCAAAACAATAATAAATGACTATCGCAAGCCCAATTAAACCAATGGTAAACCAAACAATGGTATCAATATATTCAACAAACAGAGGTTCTAGTCTTTTGCCAATCCCCTTGATACCCCACACTACCACAAAAAACCTTATCGTACGCCCCAACACTGAGGCAATGACAAAGGGCAATAAGGGCATCATGGTCGCCCCTGCGGCTATGGTAAATAATTTGTAAGGGATAGGTGTAAAACCAGCAACAAAGACAGCAAGAAAACCATAATGCTCAAACCAGGTAACGACTTTGGCATACGCTTGCTGATAACCAAATGATTGCAATAAAGGTTCACCAATCAATTCAAAAGCGCAAAGTCCTAGAAAGTACCCTAGAATGCCACCTAAGATAGATGCCATGGTGGTAATAGTGGCGTATCGCCAGGCTTTCTCAGGTTTACCCATCACCATGGGGATCAGCATGACATCTGGCGGAATAGGAAAAACAGATGATTCTATAAAACTGACGCCCGCCAAATAGTAAGGCGCATGTCGATGTTTAGACCAGTTAATTACTTTGTTATAAAGCTGGCGAAATATTGCCACGGTAGTTATCAAGCTAATAAGTAATAATGGTTTATTTTGACAGGTCTTTAGCCCACTCGGCAAGATTATCAAGCGCTTTATAATCGGTAAGATCAATCTTTAATGGCGTTATTGAAACATAACCATTTAAGATGGCATGAAAATCCGTCCCTGGGCCAGCATCTTGTTCAGCACCTGCAGGACCAATCCAATAAATTTGGTTACCCCGTGCATCAACACTAGGGATCATCTTTTCAGCCAAGTGACGATGCCCCAGGCGGGTGACTTTAAACCCTTTGATGTCTTCAAATGGTTTATCCGGAACATTCACGTTCAAAATAGTATCTTTAGGGAGCGGGTTTTGTAATATTGCCTTTAGTAACAAAGTTGCAACTTTCGCTGCTGTATCATAATACTTAAAATCTTGTGTTGGTTTATTGCTAGGATGATTTACCAAAGAGATTGCCATTGCTGGATACCCTAAAAAGCGTCCTTCGGTGGCAGCGGCAACTGTTCCTGAATACAAAACATCATCGCCTAAATTAGCACCACTATTGATTCCTGCAATAACCATATCCGGATGTTCTTCTAACCAACCGGTAATCGCAAGATGAACACAATCAGTAGGTGTACCATCAATAGCATAAAATCCATTGGGTTGTTTTTTAACCCGTAATGGCATATCTAAAGTGAGGGAATTACTGGCAGCACTTTTGTCATTTAAGGGAGCAACAACTATTACTTCTGCCATTGCTTTAAACGCGTTTGCCAAGATAGCTAAACCAGGCGCATGAACACCATCATCATTACTCATTAATATTTTCATGCTGCTATTCCTTGGATTAAAACTACTGCATGTGCCGCTATCCCTAACTTATTGCCAATCGCATCCAAGCGTTCATGCGTGGTAGCTTTAATATTGATGCCGTGAATGTCTATTTGTAAAACTTGTGCCAACTTTTCACGCATGGCAAGAATGTATGGCTGTAATTTAGGTACTTGGGCAATGATTGATACATCGATATTACCCACTTTAAAACCGCATTCATTTACTTTATACAATATATCTTTTAAAAAAAGGCTACTGTTATAATCTTTGAATTTAGCATCGGTGTCAGGAAAATGGCCCCCAATATCTCCCAATGCGCAAGCACCCAGTAAAGCATCGCAAATTGCATGAATAACAACATCGCCATCTGAATGTGCCACTATTCCCCTTTCAAAAGCGACTTTAATTCCACCAAGCGTAATAAAATCTCTTGTTGGCGTATCTTCAAAACGATGAATATCGTAGCCATGCCCAATTCTAAACATACGCTTGTTCCAGCTCATCATCCAAGCTCAATAAGTTTTCAATGAGTATTTTATCTGCATAATAAGTTAACTTTGGGTTAGGGAACGAGGCATTGACTAATTTCGCTTCAAAGCCTGCTTCCTCTATAGCACTCGCTTCATCTGTTACAGTGATATTTTTATTTTTACAAAGCATTAAGGCATTGTATAAAAGTTGGCAACGAAACATTTGCGGCGTTAAAGCTTGCCATAGATCTGTGCGTGGTACCGTTTGCAAAATCCGCTTATTATCTGCTTTTTTTAAAGTGTCGGTCACAGGTACAGCCAAAATACCCCCCACTTTATCTTCTGATAATATATTTATAAGGTTTTGTAAATCACGCCTGTTTAAGCAAGGACGTACAGCATCGTGTACTAATACCCAATCTTTAGCATTGACTTCAGGTGAAATAGCATGAATGGCGTTTAATACAGACTCTGAGCGTGTTTTGCCTCCATTGACGCATTTTATCAAAGGATGCTTAGCAAAAGGTAAGGTGCTAAACAGCGTATCCTGAGTTGATATGGCGACCAATATCCCTTTAATATCATCGCGCGCTGTAAAAAGAGAAAGCGTATGCTCAATAATCGTTTTTCCAGCAAGACGATAATATTGTTTTGGTAAATTTTCACCAAAACGAGAACCATTACCTGCTGCAGGTATAATAACCCACTTATCTTTTGTCATTAAGCATCACCATTTGCTGAAAACTGATAAAAAGATTCTTTCTGGCGAATCATCCCCAAATCGGTGCGCGCACGTTCTTCAAGTGCCTCTAGACGATGCTTTAAATCTTGCACTTCAGCCTCTAATGTCTGGTTACGCTCTTTCAACTTAAGGACCTTTTCTTGTTGTAACTTCACTTCTTTTTTCAAGGAAATCACCTGAACGATGGAACCGTTCCCCATGAATAATTTTCCTTGAAGCAAAATAAAAATAACTAACAGAAAAATGGTCAGTGTTTTCATTTGGTTAACCATCTTGAAAACACACGGGTAGAAGCATACTTTGCGTTTGAGCTTTGTGAAATTCTTAATAGTTGATTATATTTTGACGTTCTATCCGAGCGTGCAGGCGCGCCGGTTTTAATTTGCCCCACATTTAGGCCAACCGCCAAATCGGCAATAAAAGTGTCTTCAGTTTCACCAGAGCGATGTGAAACAATAGCATTATATTGGGCTTGTTTGGCCATTTTAATGGCTTGAATGGTTTCACTTAAGGTTCCAATTTGGTTCAATTTAATTAAAATAGCATTGGCAATATGTGCATCAATACCTTCTTTAAAAATAGCCGGATTGGTCACAAACAAATCATCACCAACTAATTGCACTTTGTCACCCAGTTGTTTGCTCAAGAGCTGCCAACCTTCCCAATCATTTTCGCTTAAACCATCTTCGATGGAAATGATGGGATAGGATGCCACTAAATTCTCATAATAATCACAAAATTCATTCGCATTTAGCGCTCGGTTTTCAGAAAAAAGATGATATTTACCATCTTTATATAGTTCACTGGCAGCCACATCCAAACCTAAATAAACATCTTTTCCTGCTTTGAGCGAAGCATTTTCAATCGCTTGCATAATCATATCCAGCGCTGCCACATTGGAGGGCAAATCAGGCGCAAAACCGCCTTCATCCCCTACATTGGTGTTAAGGCCTTTTTTCTTAAGCACTGCTTTGAGGCTATGATAAATTTCTACACCATAACGTAACGCGGTAGGAAAATCTGGCGCCCCCACGGGGATTACCATAAATTCTTGGATATCCACACTGTTATCAGCATGGGCACCACCATTAAGAATATTCAACATGGGCACAGGCAGGGAAAGCTCACTTTGGGTGAGTTTATTTAAGTAAAGATATAAAGGCTCCCCTTGACTTAACGCGCCCGCATTTGCACAGGCCATGGACACAGCCAAAGTGGCATTTGCCCCTAATTTTTCTTTATTTGCTGTTCCATCCAAAGATATTAATAGGTTATCAATTTCTTCTTGCGCTGAGGTTGATTTTCCCTTTAAAGCAGGTGAAATGTATTTCTGGATATTTTCAATGGCTTTAAGCACACCTTTACCATTAAAACGCTTTGCGTCCTTATCACGCAGCTCCAATGCTTCACGGCTGCCAGTAGAAGCACCTGATGGAACACAGGCGCTCGCTTGCATTCCATTTTCTAACACAACTTGGGCTTCAACTGTTGGAAACCCTCTTGAATCTAAAATTTCTCTGGCAATGATATTTTTTATTAAAGACATGGATAAGTCCCTGTGTTTATTGTTCTAATGCATTTTCCAAGTAGGGTTGTTTTTTAACAACTTGATCAATTTCTACTAATGTCGTTAACAATGCTTCCATCAAATGAAGTGGCATCGCATTGGGGCCATCACTTAAAGCTATAGCCGGGTTTGGATGAGTTTCCATAAATAAACCTGAAATACCACTTGCGACAGCCGCTCTGGCTAAAACAGGAATAAATTCTCTTTGTCCCCCTGACGCACTTCCTTGGCCTCCTGGTAATTGCACCGAGTGAGTTGCATCATAAACCACGGGACACTGTGTTTGGCGCATTACCGCTAATGAACGCATATCCGACACTAAATTATTGTATCCAAAACTT
This sequence comes from Pseudomonadota bacterium, assembly GCA_018241965.1. Taxonomy (GTDB): domain Bacteria; phylum Pseudomonadota; class Gammaproteobacteria; order Berkiellales; family Berkiellaceae; genus Berkiella. The sequence goes on from JAFECS010000041.1 coordinate 45,992, forward strand.
GCGCCACGTTCACAAACCATAATGGCCTGATTTCCTGTTGCTTTGGCTTTAGCAACAACATGTTGCATATCCCAAGGGGCTAAGAATTGCCCTTTTTTAATGTTAACGGGCAACCCCATCTTAGCGACATTTTGAATAAAATTTGTTTGCCTGCACAAAAAAGCCGGCGTTTGCAACACATCCACCACACTGGCAACTTCTGACAAGGGGGTGTCTTCATGCACATCGGTTAATACAGGAACGCCGATGTCTTTTTTAACACGCTCCAAAATTTTCAAACCCGCCTCTAACCCTAATCCTCTGAAACTATTAATCGATGAACGATTTGCTTTATCAAAAGAGGATTTGAAGATAAAAGGGATCTTCAGCTTTTGAGTTATCTCTTTAAGATGACCTGCCGTTTCTAATATCAATCCTTCGCTTTCAATAACACAAGGACCGGCAATTAAAAAAAGTGGTGTTGTTGCATCAACATTAAAGTGGCACAGCTTCATGCAACGTGCTCCTTATGGCTTTTTTTTTTGTTTGATGGTATGTATTTGCCGCTTGTATAAAGGAAATAAACAAAGGATGCCCCGTTCTTGGTGTAGAGGTGAATTCTGGGTGGAATTGACAAGCCACAAACCAGGGATGGTTCGGTAACTCTATCATTTCGACCAAACTATCATCTTTGGAACGCCCAGAGACAATGAGGCCTGCTTTAACTAATTTTTCAAGCAAACGATTATTAACTTCATAACGGTGGCGATGTCTTTCTATGATGAGATCTTTTCCGTAACTGCTTCTGGCTTTGGTGTCAGGCGCTAATTTACACACCTGCGCCCCTAAGCGCATGGTTCCTCCCAAATCGGAGTTTTCATCGCGCAATTCTTTATTACCCTCTTTGTTGATCCATTCTGTAATCAACGCAATCACAGGGTAGGAGGTTTCTTTATCAAATTCTGTACTATTGGCATTCGGCATATTGGCTTTGTTTCTAGCGAATTCAATCATAGCCGTTTGCATGCCAAGACAAATACCCAAGAAAGGGATCTGTTTTTCTCTGGCATATTGGCAGGCAGTGATTTTTCCTTCCACACCACGATTACCAAAACCGCCAGGAATTAAGATGGCATCTAATCCTTCTAAAAGCGAGGTGCCCTTTCTTTCTACTTCTTCGGATTCAATATAAATAATCTCAACCTTCGTTAAGGTTTGAATACCCGCATGAATGAGTGCTTCATTTAGAGATTTATAAGCATCCACAAAGTTAACATATTTTCCTACCATCCCTACTTTGACTGATTTTTCAGGATGGTTGAGCCTTCTAACTACTTCTGTCCAGTCAGAAAGATCCGCTTCTTTTGCACTTAAGCCTAATTTTTCTATCACTATTTGATCTAAATGTTGACGATGCAGCTCTAGCGGGATCTGATAAATTGTCGGTAAATCGACTGAAGTAATAACCGCTCTTTCTTCCACATTGGTGAATAAGGCAATTTTTTTACGCTCGCTCACAGGCAAATCACATTCACAACGACATATTAAGATATCTGGTTGTATACCAATGGAACGTAATTCTTTTACAGAATGCTGTGTCGGTTTGGTTTTTATTTCGCCTGCGGTTGGTAAATAAGGGACCAAGGTTAAATGGATAAATAATGAACGATGAAAGCCCAACTCAGAACGAAGTTGACGGATGGCTTCTAAAAAAGGCAACGATTCAATATCGCCTACCGTTCCGCCAATTTCAACCATCACAATGTCAGCACCATTTGCTGCTTTGAGAATGCGGGCTTTAATTTCATCCGTAATGTGCGGTATAACCTGAACGGTCGCTCCTAAGTAATCACCACGACGCTCTTTTTGGATCACTTCGGCATATATACTGCCAGTTGTCACATTACTCTTGCGAGACATCGTTGTACGCACAAAGCGTTCATAGTGTCCCAAATCCAGATCGGTTTCTGCCCCATCTTGGGTAACATATACTTCACCATGCTGGAAAGGGCTCATGGTGCCAGGATCGACATTAATGTAAGGATCAAGTTTTAATAGCGTTACTGTCAGACCTCGTGATTCTAAGATTGAGGCTAACGAGGCTGCTGCAATGCCTTTACCAAGGGAGGAGACTACGCCACCCGTCACAAATATAAAGCGCGTCATGAAGTACCTTTTTTGTATGAGAATAGATAGTAAGACGGGAAGACATGATAACAGAATGCGTAAAAAATTACCAAGGTATCTACAAGCTTTCTAACTTAGATCTTTTCAAAAAAGATCCCCTCCTCCTCGGGTTTTTCCACTTGCCATGCCTTACAAAGGTAGAGGGATCCAACCCCAACTAAGGCTGACCCCACATAAAAAAGAGGTATTGATTGGCGTTCCCAAGGGGGAATTTGGTGGCTTTGAAATATTTTTTTTAATTTCTTTGAAGGCCGCAGCTCACGATATTCTACGCTTACTGATTGATTGTGCAGCTTGCACTTAGAAAGTCCTCTACCTTTTTTAACCTTTGCTTGCCACTTCGCACCATCCGCCAATTTAATAGGCGCTTGTAAATCCCAGGAGGTTGCCTTCGTAATAGGCAAAGATCCAGAAGATAAAATATAAATAAATTGCTGATAACGCCTTAACTGATGCGTCCCTAAGGTAATTTGCGGTGAAGCATCTGGTGCTGCGCAAAATAACTGCTTTAACATATCTTCACATTTTCGCTCATTCGGTAGTGCCACTTGATGCTTGCTTAACCATAAACGAAATAAATATGCTTGTTTAATGGGGCTGTGTTGTTTTAATACCGTGATATTTAATGTATGTGGGACATCACCCAAACAAGGAACCAAATCTTGCTCAAGATAGTCTTCCAAAAGAGATAGCGCATGTGCACAATGTTTAGCACTTCGGGAAATGCAAACGCTTACATTTTGGTGAAGTTTTTCAAGCGGATATAAAATCTGATGTCTGACAAAATTACGCCGTAAACTTAGATTTTGATTAGAAGGATCTTCTATCCAGCAGAGTTTGTGCTCACTGGCATAATCAGCTATATCACCACGGCATACATTCAATAGGGGTCTGGCTAGGTAACCTTTTGAAAAACGTTTTAGGGGAGCAATACTTGCCAAACCTTTGATACCACTGCCTCTCATTAATTGAAGCAAAAAAGTTTCAGCCTGATCATCTTGGGAATGTGCTGTTAACAACAAATCATTTTCCAAAACATGCGCCTCTAAGGCTTGATAACGATTTAGACGCGCTTGTTCTTCTAAACTTTCCCCTTTTTTGACATTAAAAGATAAATTTATCACTTTCAGTGAAATGTCATAGGTATCACACCATTTTTGACAATGTGCTGCCCATTGTGGAGCATCTTTTTGTAAACCATGGTTTACATGAATGGCTGTTAATTGAAAATCATATTCTGCTTTTAGACGGACTAAAGCATCTAAAAGCACATGCGAATCACGTCCACCACTGTAGGCAACAATCAACTTTTGCTTTGGCAAAAGATGGGTAGCTACCCAAGCGGATAAATTTTTGCTTACTGAATGCATTTTCATTCATTTGTCGCGCTAATCTTCACCCAAAGCCATCCAGCGCTTATAACGTAAATCTACTAATTTATCTTGAGGAATACTTTTCACTAACTGAAGATTTTTAACCAAATGTGATTTGAGTGTATTGGCCATTTTATCCACATCACGATGTGCGCCACCTAATGGCTCTGGCACAATGCCATCAATTAAGCCTAAGGCCAGTAATCTGTCTGCGGTTATTCCCATGATCTCAGCAGCTTCTGAGGCTTTATCAGCACTTTTAAAAAGAATGGTAGCGCAGCCTTCAGGCGAAATAGTGGCATAATAACTGTATTGCAACATCAATACCCTATCACCAACGCCAATGCCTAATGCACCCCCTGAACAACCTTCTCCAATCACCACCGCAATAATTGGTGTCTTTAATTTGGCCATATCATAAAGATTGCGCGCAATGGCTTCACTTTGACCTCGCGCTTCGGCATCAATACCAGGGTAAGCGCCGGGGGTATCAATCAAAGTAATAACTGGCAAAGAAAACTTTTCAGCCATTTCCATGAGCCGCTTTGCACGTCTGTAACCTTCAGGATGCATCATGCCAAAGTTTCGATAAATTTTCTCTTTAGTATCACGACCCTTTTGTTGGCTAATAATCATTACCGGTTCATCTTCAAGACGAGCAATTCCCGCCACAATGGCATGATCATCAGCGAAAGTTCTATCGCCATGAAGTTCATCAAAATCCGTAAAAATCCTGGATATATAATCAAGCGAATAGGGGCGTAAAGGATGACGAGCTAATTGGGTAATTTGCCAAGCCGTTAAGTTTTTAAATACGCTGGCAGTTAAATCTTTGCTTTTAGATTGAAGGCGGCTAATTTCTTCACCAATATTAATTTCCGTATCTGTACCAACAAGCCTAAGTGCTTCAATTTTTGCATCCAACTCTGCAATAGGTTGTTCAAAATCAAGATAATTAGGATTCATCTATTTCTTTCCTAATGGTATAAATAATTTATAGTTATCTACGTATTGGGTGGGCAGCTTACTATTTTGGCAAGAATTCTTTACAGTAAAGATATTTAGTATAGCATTCTGGCAGCAATCCAACCAATTTTTTCCAAATATATTTCTCTTTTAAGAAAAAATTTCAATATTCACTTGTAATTACGCGATTATATTGTCATATTCTTTAAATGAATACTGACCAGTTTAAATAAGTAACTTGTTATGCAAGAAACATATTTAAACTTAGTATTCAAACTAAGTTTTAACTTTTAGACCATTCAGGAGTGTTTCTAGATGAAACGGACGTCCAAAACAGCTCTAGCTCTCGCTGCTGCGGCAGCTGCACTCTTTGCAACAGGTTGTTCCACAATGTGTGGTGAATCTCATGAAGCTTTAGTTAAGTGCGCAGGTTCAAATGCGTGCAAAGGCTCAAGCGAATGCGCTACACCTGACAACTCTTGCAAAGGTCGCAACGGTTGCAAAGGCAATGGTTGGTCATATATGACCAGAGGCGAATGCACAGGTTCAGGCGGTACAGTCGTAGACTAAGCTGCTCTGACCTACTAAGGCAGCAAACCAAAATTTGCTGCCTTAGGCATTTCAAAAACCCCATATTTTCAAGCGATCATACATGCGCAGTATATCTTCCAGCTCTGACGATCTAACCTATCTAGGATTTGGTCTTGGTTTAAGAACCGATCACTATACTGATATTCTTGAAACTAAACCTGCTATTGATTGGTTTGAAATCCTAACTGAAAATTATTTAGTACCAGGTGGCAAACCACTTTATTATTTAGACAAAATTAAAGAACACTATCCTATTGTGATGCATGGTGTCTCCATGTCTATAGGAAGCACTGATCCGCTCAACATGGATTATCTCAAACAAGTAAAAGATTTAGCAGATCGCGTACAGGCTAAATGGGTGTCTGATCACTTATGTTGGACAGGGGTTCAGCATAAAAATATGCATGATCTACTCCCCTTACCCTATACCGAAGAAGCACTAAAGCACGTTGTTAACAACATTAAAATTGTTCAAGATTTTCTCGGAAGACAGCTGTTAATCGAAAATCCTTCCACCTATTTATGTTTTTCAAGTTCGACAATGACAGAGTGGGAATTTATAGGTGAAATGGTAGCCCAAGCCGATTGTTTACTTCTATTAGATATTAATAATATCTATGTAAGTGCTTTCAATCATGGTTTCAGTGCGCAAGAATATTTAAATGCAATACCTAAAAATCGCGTCCAACAATTTCATTTAGCAGGCCATACTAATAATGGCGATCACATTATTGATACCCATGATCACCCCGTCATTGATTCAGTTTGGGATCTGTATGCACAAGCCTTAAAGCTTTATGGCCCTGTGTCTACCATGATTGAAAGAGATGATCATATCCCAGCTTTGCCCGTGTTACTCAAAGAATTAGATCATGCTAAAAAAATAGCTCAAAGTGTCTTTGAGGTGGATTATGTCAGCGCTTAAGCAAATACAAGATGATTTTCAGCATTATTTAGTTTCTGGGGTAAATGATATACTCCCCAGTATTAGCGAAGATAAACGTTTTAGCGCAAGAAATCGTTTACTGGTTTATTTTGATGCTTACCGTATACGCTTAATGGAAATTTTAAAATTAGATTTTCCTAAAACACATACGTTATTAGGTGATGATCTCTTTGAAGAAGCTTTCATTCAGTACTTAACCAAGCATATACCAACACACTTTTCAGTGCGTTATTTTGGCCAGCACTTTAGCCAATTTTTAGCAACCACCAAACCCTATTCTGACTTTCCTGTGTTTGCTGAAATGGCTTTGTTTGAGTGGTCGGTAAGTCATACACTGGATGCCAAAGATGACATGCTTGTTACCCAACAAGCCCTTGGTCAAATCTCCCCTGAAGAGTGGGCTGATTTGCACTTTGAATTTCATCCTTCATTAATTAGCCAATATTTTCATTGGGATACCCCCCAATTGTGGCAAGATATAGAGCTCGAAAGAGAACCCAGACAACCCATGCGACAAGCCGCGCCGATGCGCTGGTTATTTTGGCGTAAAGGCTTGCGTAGTTTGTTTCAGTCTTGCACGCCTACCGAAGATATTATGTTCCAAGCCGTGCTTGCTAAAAAATCCTTTGCGCAAATTTGCGAAGATCTCTTAGATACGGTTCCTGAAGACGCTATCCCAATGACAGTGGCTCAAACACTATTTAAGTGGATTAGTGAAGAAATGATTAGCAAAATGGAAGTGAAAAGCGCCTAACCCCTATTTCTTTTTACTCATTTCAAGAGCGCGCTGAACAAGCTCAGCTCTTTTAGGTTCATCAAACAAAGCAAGCTGATTTGCAAGTAATGCAGTTAATTCATCCATACTAGCAGCCTGGGCTGCAAAACCAGGAACAAAAGTGGCTGATTTTGTCAAAATATCTTCTGGCTTTTCATCTAATCTTTGATAGTAAGCTTCAATATCAAATTGCGCCCCTCCTTTTTTAGCAGCATACCATTTATTAAGGGTATCTTTTAGCGTGCCAGCACCAGGGTAAGGATCACGTGTGGCAATAAATTTAACGTATTCTTTTTCTTGCGTCGTTAATTTTACTTTTGCTAATTCTCTTTCGCATTCTGCACTGGTTTGCCAAGCTGTGCCTGCTTTTTCTTTTAGTTTTTCTATGCGACGATCCAAAGTACCATCCTGCACCGCTTGAATAGCTTTTTGCTCTAGTTCATTTGCATGCAAGATAGCAATTTCTTGTTTTTTCTCTTGCGTCATGGCAGGAAAGACAACCCTTGAGCGTAATCTTCTTTGCAACCCTTCTGTTAATACAAAATGGGCTGAATTGGCTGCAGCAATAAAAATAACATCTGTTGCCGGAATGGCAACTCCCTCCACTTTATGGGAAGAAGTGCTATAACGATTAAATACGGTAGATAGTATTTCTTCTAATTCAGGATCTAAGGTTTGCGTCAACCAGCTGATAACAGCGCTTTCCTCAACTTTTTTACCCCCTTTGGTAAAGGCCGCGCAAATATCATCTAAAAATACAATCACTGGCGCACGGCGTTTTTGGCGCGATGCTTGAACAACTGCACTAAAGACAATGCCTTCATTATATTCATTACACAGATTTGCTGCTTTATCACCAGTTAATTGCTCATTCTTCAGGTTGGCAAGAGAGGCGCGATAAACATGCAGATTTAGGCCTTTTTGTAAAATATCTTCTACTAATCGGGTTTTGCCAACGCCCGGTGGACCAATTAATAGTAAAGGGTTTGGCTTGGGATTCAGTGTTGGATTATTGATATATTGCACAAGCTGCTCGACAAATGCATTAATATCAGCCTGTACTTGCGGGTAATCATGCGATACCGCTTTTTTTAATTCCTCTTTAACCTCATCTTCAATTGGTTCATGAAATTCAATGCAAAGATCAAATATAGAATTAATAGCTTGTCTAAAATTAGTCAAAAATTGCGTAGACTGACCTTCATTTAATAAACGAATATAATTTGCAATTAAACTAAGTAATGCGTTTTGTTTATCCGCTGTAAGCTCAGATCTAAGACGATTCATTTTATCATCAAATTCAAACAGATATTTAAGATCTTCGTTTAAACTATTAATATCTACCCATTTTGACTTAACTAGCTTGAGTAAGCCTTCATTTTTAAAGGATCTAGCTTCATTGGGATATTGGTAGCAAAAAAAGCTTAAGGCAGTAAAACCAACAGTTGCAGAAACAGCTAGTAAAGCAAGAGGACCATGATTCATTTTTATACTCTTCTCATCAATTTACGGCAATACCCAGATTTTTTAACATTTCTTTTTCACAAAACCCATGATTAAGCATATAAGAAGCAACTCGCGCATAAAATGCAAATAACCCTTGGCAGATCCACGAGCGGTTATTAAATCCTTTGCTGTCGGTATAACGCGTTACTAAATCACCACCGCCACAAACGCGGTGCCAACAACAGGTTTTGCAATCATCAGGGACCGTGCTTAAAGCTTGGGAAATTTGAGAAAACACTGGTAGCTTGAATAGATCATATAAGCTATGTGTTTTGACATTAAACCCCGTATGCATGATGTCATTGGAGGTTGTCATCAGCTCAGAGACAGGACCAACGTCTCCGTTACTGGAAACATTCAACAGGTGTGGAATATCTTCAGTGCGATCGTTCACGCCTCTGCCATAAACACTAGAGTACCCACCGGTAAAGCTTTCTAAAGCATCTTTGAAAAAACGGATTTTAATGTTGGGGTTGTCATCTTTAGTCCATTCATCAAAGAGATCACATAAAAATTTACCATAAAGTTCAGGGGAAACAGGCTCTTGGCTTTTATGAGGCGCATGCGGGAGCAGGAAATCCATGCTTTTTATGCCTAAATCATCGACAAAATGGCGGAAGATTCTTCTTGAATTAACTTCTGGATTGATAACACATAACACGCCAGGCATAGCTTCCAAGCCTTCACTGAGCTTTTTTAACCCGATTATCGTTTTTTCGTAAGTGCTTTTACCTTGTTTGTTTAATCGGTAGATATCATTATAGATGCTTGGCCCGTCTAAACTAACGCCGACACCAATATTGTACTTTTTAAATACCTCTATAAAATCCTGATTTACTAAGATAGCATTGGTTTGTAAGGTATATTCTACTTTAGCAACATCTTTGAGCGTGGAATTAAAAATCTCACACATATTAGCTAAATTTTGTGGGCCAATCATTAAAGGCTCGCCACCATGATAGCCAATACAAACTGTATCTAAATTTAGATCTTGGCAACCTTTTTTGAGAAAATCCGCAAATTGCTGAGTGGTTTCTAGTGAGGCATATGGGGGGTGTTGTTTGTAGCTTTCATCACCACCATAGAAAAAATAGCAATAAGTGCAATTGATATTACATCTCTCTACCATTTTATATACGCAGGTAATTTTATTGCCCATGGATAAACTTCACTTAAAAGCTTGGTGCTATCATGTTATAACCCATAGGAAGATTTATCGTGAATAGGTCTGGATTGTGAATGATCCGTATGAGAATCATTATGGATATGATTAGTGTGGGTTAATTGAGATATAATGCCCTTTTTAGCCTTAATCAAACTTTCCATTATCGAGCTTGTATCGGCATCTGATGTTTTTTCCAAAGTTACAGAACTTTTAAATTGAAAAAGCAATGCATCGTTTTTCTTCTTATCTGATGTATCTGACATTTCACTACCTCTTCATGGGCGTTTTAGCTGGATTTTGAGGTTTTTCAATACGATCTACATGAGAATCAGTATGATTCGTATGTTCTCGATGACATTGCGAATCACGATTTAAGTAATGCTCATTGAGAATTTGACTATTTTCTTTAAACTTATCTTGGGGGGTTTTAGCAAGAGCGTTTTTAAACTGCTCAAGTAAGTTTGTTACATCTGTCATTTTTAAGTTTTATCTACTAACTTAGAATTGCCAGAGATTCTATCAGAATATTTATGACAAAAAAAGTTAACAGTTCAAATGCTAGACATATTACTTTAAAAAATGAATTGATAATAGATTAAAAGTTTCTTTTCTTGGCAGATGCTTTTTCAGTCAATTTTTCTGGTGCAATACCATTTTCTTGATCGTTATTTTGCGTAATCGATGATTTTTCTTCTAATTTATTTACCACAATTTTACCTGGCACCCCACGGGCATTTAACCCTGTATTAATAGCATAATAAGTATACTCACCCTTATTTTGCGGGCTGAAATGCCATTGAACTTTGCTATTACCATTAATAACCAGGCTTTGTTGGGTCACGCTAGAAGTGCCATTAATAGAGCGCGTAAATACCTGTTGACCAAAATTACCAAAGTCAAAGGTAATGCTATCATTATTGCTATTGGTGATAACCAATAAGTAATCTTGGCCTGCATCTAAAGTAAAGTTTTGCGGTTCAAATAAAGGCGATTGAGCGCCGCCCACCACTTTCACATCCAGCAACAAGGGTTGGTTAGCGATTACTTGATTGGTTAGCTGCAAACTCAATAAAGTAAAAATAAAAATCCCTTTTTTAATCATTTCAATTATCCCGTTGCTTTTTGCTTTTGTTTTGCTTGCGGCGAAAAGGCTGCAATTTCTTCTGTAGTTAATTGCTTTTCTTCATTCGTTTCTGGATTGACGACGATAATTTTGCTAAAAGAATGTCCTGTTTTAGCTAAAGCCTCAACCAGCGGTTTTATGTCATTTTCATCATAAACCGTTAAATCAAAAATAAGATCGCGATCTTTAGCAGGAACTTTTTGCTCTTTACATTTTGCCAACCATTTGTCGTAGGAACTAACATAAGCACCTAGTGTTTGATTTAGGGCTTCGATGGATTCTTTAGTATTGTCTTTTAAATAAAAATTTGCTGTTTCATCGTGTAATGTAAAATTACAACCATGGCTTTTATTTTTAACTTCAAAATGAGTATCTTTTGCTTTGGTGTCTGTTATTTTTGCTTCTTCGGGTAAAGTCCAACCCGCTTTTCCTTTAAAAGCTTTGGCTAATGCTTGCGCAAAAGACACTCTTAAAAGTAATAAGTAAGGAACTTTGGCTTTCTTTTCTTGTTCATCTTCCCCAGCACTACTATCTTGCTTTTTGGAGGTAGCTTTTATGCTCGCTTTATTTTTTTTTGTTCTCGCCATCATCAGTGCTCTGCAGGTAATTCAAGCCAGATTCTATAAGACTAACTTATCCTGGTCAAGAGGTTGGGCGCATACAGGATGCGCCCCTACAAGTAGGTTTTATCTTTGGTGTATGTACACTTAAGATAGTTTCCAGAGTATCATCGCAATAATACTTGCATAAAAAGGGACTTTAACATAGGGAAAGCCGGTTAGTTTATATAAAATGTTACAAACGGTTAGCACAATGATTGCTGGGTACCCTATTTCCATAATCGGGTGTAAAAAGCGCATGATGGCGCTAAAGCCTAAGGTTGAAAAAATCACCGTAATCAAAATAGTGATTAGCATCATCCAGCCATAGCTATAGGGAATTTTTGCACCTAAGCGGGTATTCATAATTTCTACATGAATAACATCCACCACCGCAACCGCTAAGCTCATCACCGTGGTAATACAGGCAAGGGCAATCGCAATATTGGCCACAACGGCTAACTTTGGCCCCAATAAATGCACGGCTAAGACAGCCAAAATTTGCTCAGGCACTGCATTACCCAGAGCCTGGTGGTGCATGGCTGCACTAAAGCAAAGGCCAACATAGATTAATCCAAGCAGTGTGCCGCCGATGATACTGGCCACAATATAGGTTGGTATAAGTTTATTTTTAACTTCTGCTTCAGTTTGAATAGTGAGCTTTTCTTTAAGCAACATCCAAATACTGACTGAGAAAAAGATCGAGGCTAACAAGTCCATCACATCATAGCCCACGGCTAATCCCTGAATAATAGCTGCAGCTGGCGTATGCTGGCTTACGAAGAGTTCTCCAGGCTGTATAAAACTCA
>JAFECS010000042.1 GCA_018241965.1 Pseudomonadota bacterium
TAATGCCATGGCACCAGGGGCGGTGATTGTGGATTGTGCCGCTATTGCAGGCGGCAATTGCGCATTAACCCAAGCAGATAAAACCATTTCTTATCAAGGCATACAAATTGCTGGCCCCACCAATTTACCTAGCATGGTGGCAAAAGATGCCAGCTTTATGTATGCAAAAAATTTAATCAGCTTTTTAACCTTGTTTGTTAAAGAAGGCAAAATCAATCTTGATTGGAATGATGAAATTTTAGCGCAGAGCGTTCTTACCCATGCCGGTGAAATAAAAAATCAGCAAATCTTAGCCCTTGTGGAAGATAAATCATGATAGATGCCTTTATTACCTTTTTAACCATTTTTACCCTATCGGCCTTTACCGGTTATGAAATTATTAATCGCGTACCAGTGATTCTGCATACGCCATTAATGTCCGGCACCAATTTTATTCACGGTATTATTCTTATCGGTGCCATGATAGCGCTTGGTCAAGCGCATACTTTTACCACCCAATTAATCGGCTTTTTTGCTGTGTTAATTGCTACGATTAACGTTGTTGGTGGTTTTGTTGTTACAGAGCGCATGTTAGATATGTTCCAAACAGAGCGAAAACCGAATGCATAATTTTATACAACCCATATATCTTGCTACGGCAATTATCCTTATTTTAGGAATTCGTAAAATGTCTTCCCCCAAAACAGCCAAGCAAGGGATAACCTATGCGGGCTGGGGAATGTTAGCTGCCATTTTAATTACCTTCTTGCTGCCTGAAATCCGCGGCACCTGGAACCATATTTTGATTATTGCCGGTATTCTTATTGGTACTTATGTGGGTTGGTCTTCCGGTAAGAAAGTACAAATGATCAACATGCCGCAAATGATTGCTTTATATAACGGCATGGGTGGCGGCGCTGCTTCTGCAATTGCAGCCATTGAATTATTAGGACATCACACCGGTTTTACCGTGCGTGCTTTAGCTATTTTAGGTGCCATTATCGGCACGATATCTTTTAGCGGCAGTATTATCGCTTTTGCAAAACTACAAGATCTGATGAAAAGGGTTATTGTTTTACCCCGGCATCAAATGGTGAACTTAGGCATTTTAGTTGGTGCCCTGCTATTAGGCGCAACCATATTGTTTTCCAGTCATTTTTCAGCTTTTACTTTATTCATTTTCTTTATGCTTTTAGTTGTGTTGGGTATTACCTTCACTATTCCCATTGGTGGCGCCAATATGCCGGTGGTTATTTCGCTTTTCAATGCAATGACCGGCTTAGCGGTTGGCTTTGAAGGATTTGTTCTCAATAACAATGCACTCATCATTGCAGGTACGGTGGTAGGCGCTTCAGGTACTTTGTTAACCCAATTGATGGCTAAAGCCATGAATAAGTCTGTGGGCTCCATTTTGTTTGCAAGCCTTAGCGCCGCGCAAAGTGAAAGCGCACAAACTGGCGGCTCTTTAAAACCTATCGAAGCCTCAGATGCAGCAGTGATGATGGCTTATTCAAATAAAGTCATCGTGGTGCCAGGCTATGGTATGGCCGTTGCCCAAGCGCAACATAAAATTTGGGAACTGGCGCAACTTTTAGAAGCCAAAGGCGTTACAGTTAAATTCGCCATCCATCCTGTGGCTGGTCGTATGCCCGGACATATGAATGTGCTTTTAGCAGAAGCTGGCGTACCTTATGATAAATTATTAGATCTAGAAGAAATCAATGCTGAATTTCCAAACACTGATACTGTGTTAGTGATTGGGGCCAATGATGTAGTGAACCCTTCGGCTAAAACAGATCCCAACAGCCCCATTTATGGCATGCCTATCCTAGATGCCGACAAAGCGCATAATGTGTTGATTATCAAACGTGGCCAAGGCAAAGGGTTTTCAGGGGTAGAAAATAGTTTGTTTACCATGGATAACTCACGCATGTTATATGGCGATGGTCAAGAAGTGGTCAATAAACTTGTTCAATCGGTAAAATCACTATAAAGAATTTTTCTAATCTACCGATAAAATCCTGTATAAACTCGCGCCGTTGTCCTGCATAGCTTGACTGCTAAGCAGGCAAGCGACGCGGGATGCGGCCACCCTCTCATCATTATTTTGTACAGTACTGTAAAAGGAGTAGCAAGATGAGAACACCTCTCTCTGTTTTGCTCAAAGAAAAAGGCGGTACCACCCATAGCATTACCCCTCATGCCAGTGGTTTAGAATGTGCTACCACCATGAATAAATTTGGTATTGGTGCATTACTGGTCATAGAAAATGAAAAGCTCGTGGGCATAATCAGTGAGCGTGATCTTATCCGAAAACTTCTTGGTAGCAACATCGATCCTAAATCGGTGAAAGTTGCTGAGCTAATGACCAAAGAACCCCTTACTGTTTTGCCCTCAACGACAGTTCAAGAAGCGATGAAACTGGTAACAGAAAAACGTTTCCGACATTTACCGGTGGTTGAAAATGGCAAACTCTTGGGTATGATTTCAATAGGCGACTTAACCCGTTGGGTAATGTTACAACAAGAATATGAAATTGCTGCACTAACAGGATATATTCAAGGCGGTAACAATTAAGGTAAACTGCCTTGTATGCCTTATCTCAAAGTGAATGATATTAATCTTTACTATGAACGCCATGGTCAGGGTGAACCTGTTTTATTCATCCATGGGTTGGGCTCAAGTACGCGCGATTGGGAATATCAATTAGATTATTTTAAAGCGCGCTATCAAATGCTGCTTATTGATCTCAGAGGGCATGGTAAATCAGATAAACCTGACCACCCCTATACCATCGCTCAATTCACCAGTGACACCGCAAAGCTTATCCAGGCGTTTTTTCCGCAAGGGGTACATGTGGTGGGACATTCATTGGGAGGCATGGTGGCTTTTCAATTAGGTGTGGATTACCCTGAATTGGTAAAAACACTCACCATTGTAAATAGTGCGCCAGCCGTCATTTTTCCAAGCTTTAAAGCGCAAATTTACTTTTTATTACGTGCTTTTGATGTGCGACTTTTTGGGATGCACCATTTAAGTACGCAATTAGCCAAAGCTTTATTACCTAAACCAGAGCAAGCCGCTCTGAGAGAAACCTTTGTTCAAAGGTGGTGTGAGAATGATCCTAAAGCTTATAGGAACGCGCTGCGCGCCTTTAGAGGCTGGACAGTAATGCACCGCATCCCAAGTATCCTTTGCCCCACACTGGTTATTGCTGCCGAAAATGACTATACCGAGGTAAGTTTTAAACAGTTATATGTACGTCTGATGCCTAATGCCAAGCTTGTGGTGATTAAAGATTCAAGGCACCTTACTATCATTGATCAAGCTGAACTTTTTAACCAAACTGTGGGAGAGTTTTTGAAGGAGAATCCTCTACCCATCCGTTAAAATAGAAGGTAGAGGATCTCAAAATGCTTTATTGAGCAGGTTTTTCTGCAGGAGCAGCAGCTTCTACTTTACCGCCTTTATCTGTGCAGTCTTTTTCAGTAGCAACCATTACCCAGCCTTTACCTTTACAGCTGTTTTGGCCTTTGCATCCATTGTTAGCAGTCTTACAAGCGCTAGTGCCTTTGCAAGCATTACCACCGACACATTTAACTGTCATGTTAGCATCTGTGCTGGTTGTAGTAGCGGTAGCAAATGTAGAAGCAGCAAACAAAGTACCAACTGCAGCTGCAAGAATCATCCCAGTTTTCTTAACCATTAGCTATCTCCTTTTGTATACAAAAAGTTCTTAAATCATTTTATTGTAAACAACTACTCCATGGGTTAACTCCATGGAATCTGTATGGTTGCAGGTATAGCATTTAAGGTCAATAGCGGAGTTAATTGACTTTTCAGCTTTTTCCTTGTAAATTACATAACTAGTAATTCTGCGTATAACAAGCCCTGTATACTCCTCATACCCAGCTTGAGTATCCATCTCCTAAAAATTGACTTACTTGTTAGACAAAGAAACTATGCCCCCACCCCTTTGGACGTGGGTCTTACAAGTAATTTATGTCGATTTTGGATACTAATATATGAACCAATTTTCAGCTTTTGGCCTGCCTTCATTTATCATTAATTCCCTAGATAGAATGAAGATTTCGACCCCCACCCCCATTCAACAAAAAGCGATCCCTATCGCAATGTTGGGTAAAGATTTACTGGCCTCTGCACAAACAGGAACAGGCAAAACAATTGCGTATCTGTTGCCTGTTATCGCAAAGCTTAATGATTGTGCACACGGTACGGCTTTGATTTTAGCCCCAACAAGAGAGTTGGCTGACCAAATTAAAAATGCACTATTGGATCTAATCGGTAAAAATAACCATAGAGACATTGCGTTGCTTATTGGTGGTGCACCAATCTATAAACAATTTATGGCTTTAAAAAAGCATCCCCGATTTATTATCGGCACCCCAGGTCGCATTATTGATCACTTAGAGCGCAAAACACTTTCTTTAGCGCAAACCCGCTTTTTAATTCTCGATGAAACCGATCGCATGCTCGATATGGGCTTTAGCGAAGATCTTGAAATCATTGCTAAAATGCTACCTAAAGAAAGACAAACCTTGATGTTTTCAGCAACCATGCCAAACAACATCATTAAAATTTCACAAAAATACTTACAGACCCCCGAACATGTTGCTATTGGTGAAGTCACCAAAGCAGCCGCTAAAATTGAGCAAAAAATACTTAAAACCACCGGCAAAGAAAAGTTTCCTGCACTCTTAGATGAACTTGAAAAAAGAGAAGGCTCAGTCATTATTTTTGTAAGAACCAAAATAAGTGCCGCCGAATTAGCAGACAGATTAAAGCGCCATGACCATTTTGCCTGTGCGATACACGGTGATTTAAAACAGCGTCAACGCGACGAAGTTATCCGAAACTTTCGCAACCAGAAAAACCGAATTATGGTGGCAACCGATATTGCAGCTCGAGGTTTAGATATTCCTCACATCATGCATGTTATCAATTACGATCTGCCCCAATGCCCTGAAGATTATATTCACCGTATAGGCAGAACAGGTCGTGCTGGTATGGAAGGTTTTGCGCTTTCTTTTGTTTCACCGGCTGAAAACAGAAAATGGCAAGCCATCTATCAACATGTTAATCATGGTAATACGAGCACAGAGCCCACCAAAGGAGGAAGAAAACCTCGTAGTGGTGGCGTTGAAAAACCCTATCGTAAACAACGTCGTTTTGAGGGTAAACCTTTTGAAGGTAAAGGAAAACGTAAAGAGGGCGAAAAACGCTCACAGGACAAAAAGCCCATGAAAGCTGGTGATCAAAACCGCTCACAAAAACGATCACATCATAAAAAGCGTCGTAGTGAACAGCAACCTATGAAATCTTGGCAATAATTTCTGGGGACTAAAACGAAAATGCCGCGCTGCATCAAGGACACAACGCGGCATTAAGGAAGGATTAAGCAGCTTTAGCTTTCTTAGCTCTTCTCTTACGACGAGCTTTTGGCTTAGCTACTGCGCCTTTCTTAGCAGCTTTTCTACGTACCTTTCTTTTGGTACCAGCCGCTTTTTTAGCAGTCTTGCGCTTAGCAGACTTACGCGCTTTTTTGGGAGCAGCTTTAGCAACTTTCCGTCTTTTAACGGTTCGTTTCTTTGCTGCCTTTGGCTTTGCAGTTGATTTACGTCCTTTTGCTGCTTTTCTCTTGCGAACAACCATCTAGCTTCTCCTCATACTAGGGTAACTACCTCAAACTTAGCACATAAAATAAAAAAAGGAAAATTTTATTCAGTAAATAATCAAATAAAATACTCTTTTGGGTATTTTTTTCATTTGAGCTAACCCACTTGTTATTTTTTTGTAAGACTTTCTCACATGCTTATAAGCAAAGTTGCCCTTCTGCAGCAATTAAAAGTTCTGTTATAACACCTTAAGTACCTAATAAGTGCCTAAGTCCAGGAAGGGAACTTATGACTGTTACCATCAAGGATCCTAAAGCTCCAAGGCTATCGAAGCCATCTCGAGACTATATTATTAAAGAATGCGTTTCTTGCCACCAAACCTTTATTGAAAAATATTGGGATACTGAGTTAGAGTGGTATATCGAATTAAATTTAACGCGTTACTGTCATAAATGTCAGAAAAAATGCATAGGGCCAAGTGCGAAATCTTAGTAGATGCGGACGCTTGTCCTAAAGTTATTAAAGAAATCCTCTATCGTGCAGCTAAACGTCTATCGATAAAAGCTACCTTTTATGCCAATCACGGATTAACTTTGCCTGCTTCCCCCTTTCTAAAATTTGTACAAGTACCCGGGGGCTTTGACGTGGTAGATAAGCGTATTGTAGATGAGGTAAATCCAAACTCGCTGGTGATCACCGCCGATATCCCTTTGGCATTTGCAGTTATTCAAAAAGGCGCTTTTGCACTTAACCCACGTGGTCAATTTTACACAAAAGAGAATATCGAACAGCGCTTAGCGTTAAGAAACTTTATGGACGAAATGCGAAGCAGTGGTCAAATGACTGGCGGTGGCCCTGCGCCATTAAATAACCGCGATCAGCAAGCCTTTGCCAATGCACTGGATAGTTTTTTAGCTAAAAGCTTAAAATAAACATGGATCCCACAAGGCACTATACATCGCCATCATCTTAACCCCTGTCTTTGAAACTTCTTCCTGATTGCTTTGGTTTATCCCCCCAATAGCACAAACGGGAATGGCAACCGCCGCTACAATCTCTTTTAAGGTTTTTAAATTACAGCTTATGGTATTTTTCTTCGTTTGTGTGGGATATAAACAACCCACACCGATGTAACTGGCACCCTCATGACAGGCATGGACAGCTTGTTCTACCGTGTGACAGGTTACCCCCACAATAAAACCCGGTGGCACAAGTTGACGGGCCACTGTAATGGGTAAATCACTTTGGCCCAAATGTACACCATCGGCCAAGTTAAGCGCCACATCGAGATGGTCATTCACAATCAACAATGTACCTTGCCCTAGCTTAGCCTTTAAAGCCTTTGTGCTCTCCCAGATATCCTTTTTGGACGCATGTTTCATCCTGATTTGGCAAAGGGTAATCCCCTGCTCTTGAACTTTCTTGTAGATGGTATCCAAGGGTTGAACATGCGGATCGCAAATGGCATACAGACCATGAAGCTTATCTGTCTTTAACATGCATTGAAGCTTGATAAGGAGCTTAGAGTGAATTTCATAAGCGCGAAACCGTGCCGACTTATATAACATTCTATCATCTATTTCTTCCAGGACTCTTGCCGCTTCTTGCATACGCAGCGCATTGGCATTGACTAAATCCACCCAAGAGAGGCGCTGCTGGCTTTCCACGAAATCAGCGCCGCCGATATCCTTGACTTGCGTCCTATCAATGATCTTGATTTTTGCCATATGCTTAAGGGCTTTGATTTGCGTAAAGAGATCATTATCTTTAAGGACAAAGCGGGCAATGTCCTCCAGTACTCTTGCCCCCTCTTTAAAGCGATTCACATTCGCATCAATTATCGCCGCTTTACTCATTTTTTTAACAGCGATAAAACGGCTTTACCCGCCTCAACCCCAGAGAGCAACATGCCTCCAAAGGTCGGCCCCATGCGCGGCAGACCAAAGTTTTCAGAAACAGCCATACCGGCCACTACCAAGTTAGGGAATATTTCTTTGGTGTGCGCCACAATACTTTGCTCTGAACTTTCAATCCACAATGGACCCATGCCTTGAGGTTGCAACAATTTTCTCTTACCCAAAAGGCGACAAATCACTGCATCATGACCGGTGGCATCTATGATTATTTTGCCTTCGATAATGATAGGATCTAAACAAGTTATGAATTTAGGCAGCATCGTCACCGGCGTAGAATTAATCACCAAGCCTGTGAGCTTTTTATCCTTAACCACCACATCTTCTATGATTGTCATATTTAAAAAGGCAACGCCTGCTTCGCACGCTCCACGGATAAGGCCACTGGCAAAAAAAGAAGCATCCGCCACATGTAAACCCGGTTGTGGGGTTCTATAAGGAATGTTTAATTCATCTAGAACAGTATTGGCCGGTGAACGCAGGGTTATTTTATTCATCAAATACCCCCCAATCCACATACCTCCCCCTAAATAATTGTTACGCTCAATCAACGTTACATTGTAACCCTGTAAGGCGAGCATTCGTCCAGACACTAACCCAGCAGGTCCTGCCCCTGCAATAATCACATCTGAATCAATCGCTTTATGTAATTGTTCATGATATTCATTCACAATCGCGCGACTAATGGTTTTTTCATCTATGGCAGCAAACATATTTTAACTCCTCAATTCATACTGGGCACAAGTCAACGGGGGCAAACGCATGGGTAAAGCATTCTTTAAAATCATTTTCTTGCGCAATTATCCCAAGCTTTTGTGCGTATTTACCTACTTTCCTCCAGTCGCGCTCTACATTAAGTAAATCACGCGAAAAATAAGGTAAAGTATGATAAAAAATTTTTTTATACAAAGGCGTGTCAAGGCCTGGCTTCACTGCAAACAAACAGGAAAGCGCTTTCTCAGGATCTTCTCGGGTGACTTGTAAGCCTGCCAAGGTGGCACGCATAAATTCGCTTAATAAGTCAGGATGGGTTTTAATAAATTTTTCATGGGTGATAAATAAAATCGAGCAAAAACAACAACATCCAAGATGGGCTGCCTCATCAATTCTGAGCATCGTACTTTCAAAACCTTGCTCTTGTATTTCTACTTGTTGAAAACAAGATAAGCCAATCGCTGCGTCCACTTTATCATTGATAAGGGCATGCGCTGCATCCATGCCGGTACGTACTGTCGTGTAATCATTAGGTGTTAATCCTGCCTCACTGGCTAGATTATCTACCATCACTTTACCAAACTCACCGACATAACCGATACGTTTACCTTTGATATCTGTTATGTGATTAATATTTTTATGTTTAAGCGCTATTAATCCAGTGGGGGGTTCATCGAGCAATGTCCCTATGGATTTTACCTTGAAGCCACGGCCTCTTGCGGCATAACAATGCACCATGGCTTTTAAGCCTAAGGGAATATCCCCTTGCCCGATAAGATGGGTCACATCACTGGGGTTGGTGGGTTCAATAATAGCCAAATCAATATTGCGCTCTGAATAAAATCCCATTTCTTTAGCGACAATAATAGGCGCGTGGTATGGATTTAAATACCAATTTAATAGAAAAGAAATTTTCATCACTTTTTCCTTGCAAAAGTAAGCCAAAGCAAAATTTTTGCTTGTGAATAATTTTTAAATATTTACAAGGAGTAAGTGACTACCCAAAACCTTCTTTGAGGTAATAGAATTGATTAAAAATGAGGTATAAAAACAATAAGGATATGTTTTGCATATTCTCTTTCCCTTCGCAGATGTTAATCAGTGCAGGTTCAACGGGTCTCATCTTTCGATAATCTCAGCACACAAGGTGCACCCCGAGAGCAGGTGGAATTTTAAACTTAAAGAATAAGAAATGTAAAGCAAAAATGTAGGAATTAACGCCCCTTAGAAAAAAGGGGCGTTGATAAGGCTAACTCTCAATTGCCAAAGCGGTTCGTTTTTTAGCGGTCGCCAACCAAATAAACCCAAAGGCGCCTAACATTAACCCAACGGGAATTACCATTAAGGCTAATGTGTAAGCATGGGGATCATACACCGGCACATCTGCCTGCATAGAGCCATCCCAAAGCTTGGTCATGATTTGCCCGATTAAGCTGTGAAAAACATAACCAAAAGTCATGATGATCATATTTGCACATGCAGTGGTTAAGCCTACCAATTGCTCACCGCTATAAGTGCTGGCTTTATAAATGGCTAAGATTTGATAAGCACAAAACACTCCCACAATCACAAACATCACGGTCATGACACTTACCGGCAATTGACCTGTTAAGAGCAAGAAGAATGAGGCTGCCATCACAATCGCACTTAAAATAATAAAGCCAAAGTACGCTTTGGTTTTTTCGGTAATCCAACTCAAAATGGGAGAGCCAAAACACATGCCTAAGAAAATAAGCGAAGGCAAGGACGCCGCCACATTTTCATTTAATTTGTATACTATTTTTAAATATTCTTTGCCCCATACATCGGCAAAGCCTTCTAAAGGGCCTACCATAAAACCAGCAAACAAACAGATGAAAATAATTTGTGGATTGGTAAGCACTGTTTTAACACTTTCCATCCACCCTTTTTGTGCATGATTCACCGCTTGCGCAGGAATACTCCAAAAAGTGGCTACTGCTAACACTAAGCCGAGCAAAATAATGATTTTAAGCACACTTTCCATACCAAAAGTATGCATCAAATAATTTATCGGCTGACCGCCGTAAATTGCTCCCACCAAACCAATGGTGACCGAGCAACCTAAGATAAAAGTAAATTTATCTTCTGGAAAAGAAATGCGGATAATTTTAAAAACACCTAAAATAGCCGCAGAAGATCCCATCCCAATTAATAAACGACCTATCCCAGGATAGATCCAATGCTCGGCATACAACAAAGGCATAATGCCGATTACGGTCAAGATCATACAAAGCGGTAATATCCATTTAGGACCGTATTTATCTAAAAGGATCCCCACTGGAATATGCATACCCGCATAGCCGATATAATACAGCCCTGAATATTGGCCAAATAATGAGGCATCGATTTGAAATTTTTCCAAAATATCGGCCATCATAATATTGGGAAGGACGCGAAGAATGTATTGATAAGCATAAAAGAAAGAGGCCAAGCCCCACATTAACCATATTGAAATACCATATTTTCGATGCTGCATTCCTATAACCTCATTTCAGTATTAGGACAGAAATATATAAATTATTCAGTAAATTATTAGGCAAAATGTTAGCAGCTGCCGCTGCGCAGCAGAAAACGAAGAATAGTGAAAAATGGCTGTGTCTTTGTCATGATTTTCAACATAACAAGTTTATTTAATAAACTCAAGCATAAAAAACAAAATTAGTTGTGTAAATAGCTTTTATTGTTTTTTAGGGTTAAAGGCGGACAAAAGTCGACAAAAGGTAAGCAAAATAGCACTTTTTTTGCACTGACTAGGGTTTTTAAGCAATGCCATAGTGCGTTCTAGAACCTATACTAAGTCCAGACTAGTCCTTTTATATATGTTATACGAGCAAGAGTTCATGCCAGGGAATGCGGAATATAAATTAATCTGTGCGTTAACACTTTGCACACTGCTAAGTGGTTGCACTGTTGGCCCACAATATCAGCGCCCCGAAACTCCCAAGCCTTCTCGTTTTACAGAAACACCTCTGGTTGAAAAAACAGTTAGCTCGCAAGGACCTGGCGGCAATGCACAAACTTTCTATTTAAATTCACAAGTGCCTGCAAAATGGTGGGAATTATTTCATTCTCCTTCTTTAACAAAATTAATAAATGAAGCCTTTATCAACAACCCAACCATTGGGGCAGCAAAGGCGGCACTGAAGGTCGCGCAAGAAAATTACCGCGCACAAGCGGGCACCTATTTGTATCCACAATTAGATTTAGCCCTGGGTGCACAACGTGAACAAATGGCAGGGGCTGGGTTTGGCAACGAGAATGCCTCTCCCAGTATCTTCAATTTATTTAATAGCCAAGTGAATGTTTCTTATAACGTAGATTTGTTTGGCAAAAATCGAAGTGATTTGGCAGGGCTATGTGCACAAATTGATTATCAGCGTTATCAACTTGAGGCAGCCTACCTTACCCTGGCAGCAAACATAGTCACAACAGCAATCACTGAAGCTTCTCTTTTAAAGCAAATCAAAGTGGCTAAAGACATTATCGCCTTGGAAGAAAAAGTATTAGACATCAGTAAAAAACAATTTTTCTATGGCGGCACCTCGCGTACGGTTGTCTTAACCCAAGAAACACAACTGGCGCAATCGAAAACTGTATTACCTCCCTTAGAAAAAAATCTTGCTCAAACAAGACACAGTTTGGCTGCCCTAATAGGTAGCGTGCCAAGTCAGTCTGATATACCGGCTATAAATTTAGATGAAATCACATTACCAGAAGAAGTCCCCGTTTCTTTACCATCGCAATTAGTCGAACAACGTCCTGATATTCGAGCAGCTGAGGCTTTAGTAAAACAGGCCAATGCGCAAATTGGGGTTGCTACAGCTAATCTTTTACCACAAATTACCTTGAGTGGCTTTTACGGATGGCAAGCCAATCAATTAGATCTCTTGTATAATCCAAACACCTTGATATGGAATTTTGCAAGTGCTGTTACGCAGCCCATTTTTCATGGCGGGGCATTATTAGCGCAACGTCGTCAAGCTATCGCTGCCTTTGAACAAGCAAAGTATCAATATCAGCAGACGGTATTGCTCGCCTTTCAAAATGTCGCTGATTCCTTAAGAGCAATTGAGTTTGACGCTAAAGCATTAAATGCCCAAACAGAAGCGGTGAATAGCGCCAAGGAACTCTATGATATATCTACAAAACAATACGAACTGGGAGCTATCAACTACTTAGCACTTTTGATAGTGCAGCGCAGTTATAACACCGCAGTGCTCAGCCAAGTTCAAGCGCAAGAAAAACGTTACACCGACACCGCCGCATTATTTCAAGCTTTAGGGGGCGGATGGTGGCATAGCCCCTTGCAAGGAGAAAAACCTCATGGTTAAACGAATGATAATCATGCTTTTAGGGCTTGGTATTTTATTTGGCGGTATTGCTGCTTTTCAAAGTTTCAAATCACATATGATGAAAAAATACATGTCTGCCGCCAAAGAAGCGGTTACGGTAACCACCATCGAAGCCAAAAACCAAGATTGGCAACCTAAAATAAAAGCGACTGGTAGCTTACGCGCCATACAAGGGGTAGACGTTACCACCGAACTTGCAGGACTAGTAAAAAATATTGAGTTTAAACCTGGCACACAAGTCACTAAAGGCAACTTGTTGGTAAAACTAAACGATGATGCTGAAGTAGCGCAATTGCAAGTTCTGCTGGCAGCCCAAGAAATTGCCAGAGTCACTTACGAACGTGATAAGGCGCAATTTGCTGTTTTTGCCGTAAGCCAGCAAACCTTAGATAACGATGAGGCTACCCTAAAAGGCGCTATCGCACAAGTAAACCAACAAAAAGCGGTAATCGATAAAAAAATTATTCGAGCCCCCTTTAATGGCCGTCTTGGGATCTCCAATGTGAACCCCGGGCAATATGTCAATCCAGGTGATAAAATTGTAACTTTACAATCACTAGATCCCATCTATGTAGACTTTTACATTCCTCAACAATCTTTAAAATTAATTAAAAAAGGGCAAGAAGTAAGTATGACTTCAGATGCTTACCCACAAAAAACCTTTAAAGGCAAAATCACCACCATTAACCCTATCATCGATGCGGCTACCAGAAACGTACAAATAGAAGCAACCATGAATAATCCAGAGCAAATTCTATTACCTGGGATGTTTGCCACTGTTGAGGTAGCTACCGGTAAGCCATTGCCATATTTAACTTTACCGCAAACCGCTATAAGTTTTAATCCGTATGGGGAAATTGCTTATATTGTTAAAGAAAAAACTGTTAATGAAAAAAGTAAAAAAAATAATAACAAACCAATACTCATCGCTGAACAAACATTTGTGACTGTTGGGGAAACGCGCGGCGATCAGGTTGCTGTGTTAAAAGGGATAAACCCAGGGGACACAGTGGTAACCAGTGGGCAATTAAAGCTTAAAAATGGTAGCGAAATAGTTATTAATAATACCGTTGTGCCCAGCAATAACCCAAACCCCAAGGTGGTTAATGAATAATTTTACTGATCTCTTTATACGGCGTCCAGTACTGGCCACTGTTGTTAGTTTAATGATTTTAGTCCTCGGGTTTCGGGCCATGACTTTACTGCCTATACGTCAATTTCCTTTTACACAAAACGCTGTCGTAACCGTATCCACTGTGTATACCGGGGCAGATCCAGCCTTAATTGCAGGATTCATTACTACCCCACTTGAAAATTCTATTGCCCAAGCCAATGGCATAGATTATCTCACCTCTTCAAGCACACTGGGGTCAAGTAGCATTCAAGCAAATTTAAAGCTCAACTATGATCCTGATAAAGCGATGACAGAGATCAATACCAAAGTGAATGCCGTCTTAAATCTCTTGCCTAAAGAAGCGCAAACACCCACCATTACCGTTTCAATAGGCCAAACTATTGACGCGATGTATATCGGCTTTAACAGTGATGTGTTAAGCAGCAATAAAATAACTGATTACCTGGTGCGTGTGGTACAACCCAAGTTACAGGCTATAGATGGAGTACAGAATGCAGAAATTTTGGGCAAACGTGCTTTTGCCTTACGCGCCTGGTTAGATCCCGACAAAATGTCTGCTTTTAATGTCACAGGGAATGATATCGCCAAAGCTTTAGCAGCAAACGATTTTATCTCTGCGGCCGGCCGTACAGATGGCCAAATGGTAACGGTCAATTTAATAGCCGACACCGGTTTACATACGGTTGAAGAATTTAAAAATTTAATTATTAAATCAACCAATGGGGCTATTGTCAGACTAAAAGATGTGGGCAATGTTACGCTTGGCTCAGAAAATTATGACACTTCAGTAGGCTTTGATGGGCAACAAGCAGTTTATATCGGCATTCAAGTTGCGCCGGCGGCAAACTTGCTTTCCGTGATTGATAAAGTTCGCAAAGCATTCCCCGAGGTCCAATCCGAATTACCTGAAGGTTTAAACGGAAAAATTGTTTATGATTCTACTAAATTCGTCAATAGCTCAATTAAAGAGGTGATCCGATCCTTACTTGAAGCTATCGTTATTGTGACTGTAGTTATCTTTTTATTTTTGGGCTCTGTGCGCTCGGTTTTAATACCTGTGATTGCCATTCCACTTTCTTTGATTGGCACCTTTTTTATTATGCTTTTATTGGGATATTCCATCAACCTGCTAACATTACTTGCCTTGGTACTGGCCATTGGCTTAGTGGTAGATGACGCGATTATTGTGGTGGAAAATGTCTTCAGGCACATGGAAGAAGGCATGACACGTCTACAAGCTGCCCTTATCGGTGCCAGAGAGCTTGCAAACCCCATTATTGCTATTTCTGTGGTTTTAATTGCCGTTTACATCCCGATTGGCTTTATGGGTGGGTTAACTGGCGCCCTTTTTACTGAATTTGCTTTTAGTTTAGCTGCCGCAGTAGGCATATCAGCTGTTGTGGCACTTACTTTATCTCCAATGATGTGCTCGAAATTTCTTAAAATTAATCATAATCATGGCACAACTTTCGTTGGGTATATCAACAAAAAATTCGCTCAACTCGATGAACATTATGAAAATTTACTGCATGGCTCACTTAACTTTTTACCAGTAACAGCCGTGTTTGCAGTAATTATTTTATTTAGCAACTATTACCTTTATGCCACCTCCAAAAAGGAACTTGCCCCCCAAGAAGATCAAGGGGTGATAATTTCACAACTGACAACTGCGCCTAATGCAAGCTTAGGGCAAACCCAGCTCTTTTCTCGCCTTATTTATGAAACCTTTGCCAAATACCCTGAAACCGATCACGTGTTTCAATTAGATGGGATCTCAGGCTTAAATTCAGGCATTGCCGGCATGGTGTTAACGCCTTGGGATGAACGCAAACGTACTGCAGATCAACTACAACCACTGATTCAAAAGCAGCTCAATGAAATTGCTGGTGCGCGTACGGCGGTATTTCAACCCCCACCCTTGCCTGGCAGTAGTGGTTTGCCGGTACAATTTGTTATTCAAACAACAGAAAGTTACGATAGATTAAATGCGGTTACCCAGGCAATGCTCGATAAAGTAGTAGCCAGTGGCATGTTTATTTATGTAGATACAGATCTCAAAATTGATAAACCGCAAACCTCTATCATTTTAGATAGAGAAAAATCTTCAGAGTTAGGCTTAACCATGTCTGATGTCGGTAATGTGTTGTCCTCTAACTTAAGTCAAAATTATGTAAACTTTTTTAACATGGCTGGCCGCTCTTATAAAGTTATTCCTCAAGTGGTTAGAACAGAGCGCCTAAATGATCAACAATTGTTAAACTACTACATCACGGCAGCTAATGGGAGTTCAGTGCCCTTATCAACTATTGCCAGCTTAAAAACAACTGTTGCGCCTGAATCTGTTAACCATTTTCAACAACTTAATTCTGCAACGATTATGGGTGTTCCTTTCCCTGGCATCACCATGGGGCAAGTGTTGGATTATCTGACTGAACTTGGAAAGGAAATGTTGCCAAGTGGCTATACCATGGATACCGCTGGCCAATCACGTCAATACATGCAAGAAAGTAGCGCCTTGGTGGTAACTTTTTTCTTTGCGTTAATTATTATCTTTTTAACCTTAGCGGCATTATTTGAAAGCTTTCGCGATCCATTAATCGTACTTATTAGTGTACCAATGTCTATTTGTGGGGCAATGATTTTTATTAGCTTAGGCATTGGAGGAGCAAGTCTTAACATATATACAGAGGTTGGTTTAGTGACCCTTATTGGGCTTATCAGTAAACATGGTATTTTAATTGTGCAATTTGCAAACGATCTGCAAGAACAAGGTTTAAGTAAACGCAAAGCGATAGAACGCGCTGCCACAATTCGCCTACGTCCTATTTTAATGACCACCGCTTCCATGGTCTTGGGCGTTGTCCCCTTGATAACAGCATCTGGTGCAGGCGCGGTAAGCCGCTACAGTATTGGTTTAGTGGTTGCTTCAGGCATTGCGATTGGCACGTTATTTACCTTATTTGTGGTACCAGCTATGTATTTAATGTTGGCGGACGATTTAAGCCTTAAGAAAGAAGAAGAAGAACATTTAGCATCGCCAGTGGTTGAGCTATAATAGCCCAACTTGATAGGGAACAAAGCAATATGGCGATTAAGAACATTGTTTTAGCTGGCACCCCTCAGTTAAGACACATAACCAAGTTAGTACCGCAAGCGTTGTTCGGATCAGCACAATTAAATGAAATGATTGATGCCCTTTTTGAAACCATGAAAGCGCGAAAAGGCGTTGGGCTTGCCGCCTCACAAATTGGCGTGGAATATAGGCTGATGGTCTATGGTTTTGATTCACCTCATCCGCGTTATCCTGATCAAGATCCTGTTCCCCTCACCTTGATGGTGAACCCACAAATAACGCAAAAAAGT
>JAFECS010000043.1 GCA_018241965.1 Pseudomonadota bacterium
CCAAAGTTCCGTGAAAAAACACCATTAATTCCAATGCAAAATTTAAAACAACCGATTAGTGCGCGACGTATCGATCAGATACTTAAATGGGCATTTAATTTAGGAGCACAACAATTTGATGAAAACGAACCACGACGCGCGTCTAAACTACGCTCAGCCTCTGCCCACTGGTTACGTCATAGTTATGTCACGTATTTATTGAACTCTGGTGCACCATTAAAAGTTGTGCAAGAAAACGCAGGACACAGCGATGTAGGCACTACCATGCACTATCGGCACGTTGCACAAACTGATCGACATGAAGCAACACGAACACTATCATTGTCAGATCTAAAAAGGAAAACGAGGCAATCAAAATGCCGAGACTAAATATTTTGACGGATAAAGAGCAGATCGAATTTGATTACCCCCCAACACTGACTGCGGAAGCACGTGCAGTATGTTTTGCAATTGATGATGCATTAGATTCACAAATAAAAAAATTACGTGGTGAAACTAATAAAGTGGGCTTTTTATTGCAATACGCTTATTTTAAAGCCAGCAGACGTTTCTTTTTAATTAAAAGATTCCGACAAGAAGATGTTGATTACGCGTGTAAATTACTGGATTTTAGAAAACGGGATGTAAAAATACAAAAATATAAAGACAGCACATTGGATATACACAGAGAAAAAATTCTCGCGCTTTTTAATTGTAAATCGTACCTTGCTGAGAGGCCATGGATTGAAAAAGAAATCATTTTAAAAGTGGAACGTGTTGTTGAACCCAGAGCACTATTTTTTGATGTGCTACATCAAATGCACAATCATCAAATTGAAATACCCACTTATAATGCGCTTTCAGAATTGATATCTGATCACTATATTTCCTATGAAAAAACACTGCTTGATAAAATTGAAGTTGGCATGAATGGTCAGCGAAAACAAATACTACAATCACTGTTATCAAGCACTGAAAATAAATACGACACCAAACTGCTTTCTTATAAAACGATTTATCAATCTCTCAAACCAAAAGCAATACAAGCGAATGTAAGAATTTTTGAGCAAATAAGAGATCTTGTTTCTCCGTTATGGTCGCTTATTAATTCGTTAGCGCTCACACCACAGTGTTGTGAGTATTATGCAACTTGGGTGAAAAAAGTTAAAATATCGCAATTAAAACAGTTTACAGATGAACGTAAATTATATTTACGATTGATTGCGTTCTTGCAGCATCAGTATTATTCAAGACAAGACATTTTTGTTGATATTTTCCTGCGCTCTGTTCGATCAACAAAAAACTCAGCATTGCATCAACTTGAAAATGAAGATCAATTAACACGCAGTGAAAGACGCACTGCTGTAAAACATCTCACGAAATCACGACAGGGTTATAAATCGTTAATTGATGAGATAACAGAAGTAACGCATTCAATCGTATTAACTGACAAAGGTAAAGTACAAAAAATTGCCGAACTACTGAAAGAACACGCTGATGCGGACAACGAGAAAGAACAAAAGCAAATAGAAAAATTTGAAAAATCATTAGATGAAATGGCTAAAGATAAAAATTATTTTGATATTTTAGAGAATCTATCACGCAAGTTACAAAATCGCGTATCTGATATTTTGAAGGTCATTTCTTTTAATCCTGAGAACTCAGATAAAATATTATTAAATGCAGTAGACCACTATAAAAACAAGGATGGTGAAATTACCGTTAATGCACCGCAGGATTTTTTAAGTAGTGATGAGAAAGAAGCCATTATTAGTCAAAACGGAACATTTAGAACATCACTTTATAAGATATTATTGTTTATTCACATCGCTGATGGCATAAAATCCGGTAAATTAAATCTTAAACAATCTTATCGCTATCTTGCTATTCAAGACTACTTGGTCGATAAAGTTACATGGAAATCCCAGCGAAATGAGCTTTTAAAATTAGCAGGGTTAGAAAAGTTTTCTGATTACAATGTGGTTATGAAAAAACTCATCAAATTGCTCGATGAAAAATATCACACGGTGAACCAGCGTGTTTCAAAAAATCTTAATCCCTATTTATCATTTGATGAAAAGAGTGAGAATTTTATTCAGATAAACACACCCGCACTTGATGAAAAAGAGACAAAACATATTTCAGCCTTTTTGAATCAATTGGGCTACATACCGGTGTTAAAAATATTATCTGACGTTAATCACGTTACCAAATTTACAAAATCATTTACTCATCATTCCGTTAAAAATAGTAAAACAAAAGCAGATGCCGCTACATTTTATGCAGGTATTATCGGATTGGGTTGTAATATTGGCGTTCCAAAAATGGCGCAAATATCTTCTGGTATTAATCAAAATACGATAAGCACCACTGTCAATTGGTTCTTCTCCTTAAAAACACTTAATGCTGCTAACGAGCGTATTCGAGAATTTATTAATAGATTAATGCTACCCCATATTTTTGCTGATATTGAAAATCAGCGTCATGGTTCAAGCGATGGGAGAAAGGTTGGTGTTTCGGTGGAATGTTTATTGGCCACTTATTCCTTTAAATACTTTGGTAAGGATTCTGGCGTGAGCGTTTATTCCTTCATCGATGACAGGCAAGTGTTATTTCATCATACAGTTATTAGTGCATCAGAGCGTGAAGCAGCGTACGTGATCGACGGTATTAATAATATGGATGTGCCGAAAATAGATATTCATTCAACTGATACACACGGTTACACAGAATTAATTTTTGCAACAATGCATTTTTTAAGCACCTCATTTGCGCCACGCATAAAAAATATTGCTAAACAAAAAATATATGCATTTTCTACGAAAAAAACGTATGAAAAATTGGGATACAAAATCCTGCCCTGCCGTCCTATTCGTCAAAAATTAATTACTGAACATTGGGAAGATATTTTGAGATTTATGGTAACGATCCGTTTAAATAAAGTGAGCGCATCACAATTATTTAAACGATTAAGTTCATATGCAAAAGACAACCCACTTTACAAAGCAATCAAAGAATTTGGTCGCATTGTGAAATCACTATTTATTTTAACCTATTTTGATGATGTCAAATTGCGTCAACGCATTGAAAAGCAATTAAATCGTATTGAATCATCCAATAAATTTGCAAAGGCGATATTCTATGCAAATAATAGTGAGTTCAAGCAATCTGATCCAGAAGAGCAGAATATAGCGGTTGCGTGCAAGGTGCTCATACAAAACAGCATTGTGCTTTGGAATTATCTTTATTTATCGCAGTTGCTGACCAACTGCACCGATGAAAAAGAACGTGCAGAGATGATTTCTTTGATCAGGGAGGGTTCAGTACTGACGTGGAGCCATGTGAATTTGCATGGCGAGTTCGATTTTAGGCAAAAATCTGCCAACGAACCTTTCTTTAATTTGGCCAAGATACTGGCTTTGAAGGTGGCTTAGGGTTGCAAACGGGAAATTCCGGCGCTTATGTAGAATCACCCAAAGAACGTATTGCCACTAAAGATGATCCTAGGCGCTTTGGTAAACCGCTGTCATACGATAAGCATGGATTATGGCGCTATCGCGTACAAGATGCTCGTATTATATGTGGCATTTATGATGATACTTTATTGGTGCTTGTAATAAGAGTGGGGCACAGAAAAATTGTCTATGATTTTTAAAAATAAACAAACGCCATTCGCCATCATTTTTTGTGAAAGACCAGAAAAAGCATTGGCAATAAAAACCATTTTTCAAAAATTTCTCCAAAGTAAAATTTAGATTTAGTGCTGATTATAGGGTGGTATTTTTGCATAAACGAACGTTCGCACAATATTTCATAGGTTAAATAAATTAATTTATAACAACTAATAAATTGGCACTGGATATAAGTTACAGCAAGACATCTCTCAACAAAATTATCGGATTTCTCAAAAGCTAAATTACATTGTTCCAATCTCTTTTTGACAACTCTTCCTGCAAGCAGGCAGATAATTGAATATTTGTAGCCATCTTTCTTAAGAAATTGTATTAAAGTTTGTAACTGATGAATTTTCTCTTTCATCTTCAATCACCGTAAGGTTGACTAGATCACAATAGCTATATTTTACATGTAAAAATCCGATAAGACATAATTCGTAGGTTTTACAAAAATAGCCGTTAAATTAATTATGTAAAGGCATAGATCAATTATAATGTGTCTTATAATTATTGTTTTATTTGATTAAAGGCTCTTTGATATTTATAGAATCCTTATTAATTGGTAATAACATTATTTCATCGAGCGCTTGTATCAATTTGGCATAAATGAGCTTAGGTATTGTTTCTCTTTTGATGAGATTAATGACTGCTATTTTTTTCTCATGTTCGCTTTTTCCGTCTTGATCTATTTTATTTATTTCTTTTTTAAGTAATGCAATGGGATTATTACTTGCGAAAAATTCAGATTTATTTCTTTCGTTGATCACACATTCATTTATTAATTCTTGAAGATGTTTATTTAATATATCATGAAAAATCACCCAACTTATTTGAAGAAGTCTTTCCTCATATTTATTTAAATTCTGTTCACTTATAGAGTATTTTTCAATTAAATTTTTATGCTGTGGGTAGAGTGCTATAAGCTCTCTTTTATCAGCCAATTCATAATCAGTATAATCAAAACATGGATTACAAGAACAACTTACTAATGCATAACAGTCTGGGTCATCTCCATCAACCACAGCACAAAACCACGTATTTGCAGGCACGTGCACTTGCAAGTGGGCACTATTACTCAAGCCAAGTCTATTTTCGACAATATTACCATTTCCATCAATCCAATAAAGAATGATGTCATTTCCATAATTAAAAAACCATGATTCTGCTGATGTTCTCATGCGATGCCAAGCAGAATAAGACTTAGTTACATAACTACTCATCATAAAATAAATAGCTGAATTAATACTTTGAGAAACTTCATTTCTACTTTTAATAGGTGCTTCATTAGGTGAACGGTATGTAACTTCAAAATAGCAACCTTCTCCTTCCGGGTGCTTTTTCATATTGTATTTATTAATCCAATGATTTTTCGAAATAACTGGTGCTGGCATAATTAAACTCCTATCAATAAATTAAATTCTTTGATAATAACAATTTTTTAACTACTCAGTGCCATTCTGTTTTGTCTTGGGCGTGTGACCTGTAGTTTTATCTTTCAAAACTTCTTATGTTGCTATATTTATATTTGCAATAACCACATCACTTGGCATATAGCGAATTTCAGGATCTCAGCCCAAATTGCCATTTAAAATAACTTTATTAATACCTCTAGTCATTATAAACTCTCAACTAAATTAACAATTAACGTTCTAATTTAGATATTATCCACATAATATCTTAAGTAAATTTCCTCCGAAGTAAATCGTGGATGATTTACTTCGCTGATCGAGGATTTGTTTTTTTACTATCCTCATCCGAGGAGACCAATATCTCATCATCACTTACGTTTGCTTTAGAATCATCAATTTCCTCTTTACCTGCTACTGATTTATGAGGTGTAACCTTTTGCTTTTTCCCTTCTGTTTTATCTTCTGGTTTGAAAAAATCAGTTAATTTATGCTTCTTTTCAGCAGCAGCTAGTTTACTCAAAGATAATAGAGGAGCCGGTTGAACTGCAGATGGCAAAGATGATGGAGAAAGCGCCAGTCTCTTTTTCACAGGCTCATTGTGTGGCAATAAATCTGCTGGCGAGTGAGAAATTTTTAAAGGTGCACCTGATTGGGCGAATTGTGATGGCATTTTAGGTAAAACAGGCACAGTAGCAATTGGAGATGGAACACTACTCAACAGTGGGACTACTGCAGCACTTACTTGAACTTTTTTGTAATTCAGCTTATCTGTATTTATTTCTTCATGTTTATATTTTAGTTTTTTCTTATGAAATGCAACACCAATGAGTACGATTGTTTTTACACCACGTTCTTTCAAATTCGTTTCATATTCTTTTTCTTTTATTTGTTTTAAGGCTAATCTAGCTTCTTTTTCAAGATCTTTTTCTTCATGGCAATGTTTAAATTCAAAAATAACTGCTTTATTGTAAGTCGGGTCATTAACACTTTTTGGTTCTAACAACAAATCATAAAAACCATAGCCACTTTCACGATTTGAAGTCAGCATTACTTTGTGATAATTAGCGTTTAAACTCAGCGCCAATATCCCAACCATGAAACCATGATAATAAGCTTCAAACGTTTCGTCGTCCTTAGTTTTCTTTTCTTCTTTTGCTCCTTTTTTCCCTGGTTGTTTTTCAATAGTATCTCGTACGCTTACAATTTTTTTGAATATCCCATCTAATTCTTTGCAAAAATCTTCTGCATTACCTTCTAATAGATATTTTATTAAGGGAGAGTCAGAACTTATTCCTTTCTTTTTAGCCCAATCCCGAAATACTTGTGTGTAAATAACCCTCACTTCTCGATTAGGAATAGTTAGCTTACATTTAAGCTGATCATCTGCTGTGCGCTCATTAGCAACTATATTTAAATATCCAGTTGACAACAACAGCACCCACAAATGTTCAATAGATTCTATTCTACTGTCAAAAATTAAATTAGAGTTTAAAGTTTTTTCAGCTTCTTTCCCGCTAATTAATGTTGCTATCAATTCATTTACTTCTCGTTCTTCTTCTGTCGTACGACAATTAAGTAGCTTGTCTCTTATCAATTCGTTGTTACTAGTGTCTAACCAATAACAATTTAAGTGATTAATATCCTTAATATTTTGTTGCAATAAATCATCGCATGCTCTTATGACAGACCAAGGATTATAAATTATTTCATCACCAAATCGATAACCGTTATACCATTTTTCTAAAGCTGTCATAAATTCTTCAACCTTAGGATAATTTATGAGCACTTCCTTAACTAAATGTTCTACTTCCATTTTGGTAAATCCAAAACATCCACTAAATGGCTTATCTAGAATAGTATGGACTGTTAAGTTATTCAATTGTGAAAATATCCCTGCTCCAGCAATGCGCACAATACCTGTCATTACACATTTTTCCAAATATTTATCGTTTCCTTTTAAAGCGTCTCCCAGAAATACACTAAATAAACTCTTTATCTCTTTTAAATATTCTTTATCTGTATCTTCTTTCCCATAAAGGCCTTGGTGTATTGCCCGTTGAAAGGGCACATCATATTCATCAATAAGTACAATTAATTTCTTATTATTATAATGACGATAAACAAATTCTATTAACTCTCTTAACCCATCTTTATAAGAAGCATCATTAGCTTTTTCATTAATAATGGCATTAATCCTACCTTTTTGTGCTTCAGTTAAATTAGGGCTTTTCAACAAATAATCATGTTCTTCATAAAGCCTGCGTATTAATGTCTTAAACATCTCAAACATTTCTTTATAATTATTTTGGGAGAGTTTCTTAAAGTCTAAAAAAATTACTGGATATTGTCCTTGATAATTCATACAAGATTCATTTTCATTTACCATCGCTCTTTCAATTTTTAAACCTTCAAATAGCTTTCGGTTAATTTCTCGTTCACGAACATCAAAAAAACACCTGAGCATATCTAAATTCATTGATTTACCACAACGCCTAAAACGAGGGAATAATAAAACTTTCCCACTACTTTCTATCAACTGCTGAATAAATAAAGTCTTATCAACAAAATAATGGACATAAGCATTATTTTTTTGAGAAACAAGTTCAGCAAAACTACTCGTACCTATAGGGAATTTACGTGTTCTTTTTGGACTACTCATTGACATCATATGAATTATTCCTGAAATGATTAGTTTGTATTTAGTATATGTTACTACAATATATATAGCACCGAGTTTTACGTTTAATGATTATATATTGATATAAAGTTTCTCGATTGATACCAAAATCTCTAGCAATAATACTTTTTTTCTCTCCTGCTACAAACGTTGCTTAAGTAATTGACATTGTATTTCAGTTAATAATCTTTTTGAGCAGAATCTGATGATTTTGCTAAATCTTTCAAATGATTTTGCTCTTTTTTAGATAATTTTGACCAAAACTCATTAAAAAACTGCCCATTATAAAAGGTATTTAATTGATCATCTGTTAACGGTAATTTTGGCGTAGGCATTAATAACCATACGATAAAAAGACTTGTTATGACCGAACCAGCAATCGCAGCGCAAACTGTCCATAATAAACTATTTTTAATTTCAGCCTGATAATGTTTTAATATTGTGGTTGTCTCATTAACACTCTTTTTTAATTCTACTACCGATAAATCAACTTCACGCGTAAGTGATTTACCCACCACTCCACCAATTTCAGAACAGACCTGCTTCACCGCTTTTTCTGCGCTAATCAATATTTGATTGTTAGCTCTAACTTCAAGCTTTTCAAACTCTTTTATTTGAGTAATAAAAACTTTAAGCATTTCTTCCAAAACGGCCATGTTTTTATTCAAAACCTGCCGGTCTTCTGACCATCTTTCATATAACTTTAAAAATTGATAAGCAATTCCTTTTAAACGATCGTCAATATTTAATGCATTATTTTCTTCTTCTTTCATTGTTGTCATTTTTATTAACCTTGTTAATTATAAATAATTATAAACTTCTACATATATTCATTTCTTTTTCTAATTGTTTTGCCTTTACCTTAATTTGTGAAGTCAAGGCTGGCGCTATCTCGTTTAAATTTTCCATTAATTGCTTGTCTTTAGCAACCCTTGATACCAGGTTACCTAATTCCTCTTTTGACTTATAATCCCTCGGGTTTTGTTTTATTTGTTCACTTAAGTGTCTTATCGCTTTTTGAACTAACAATGCTTTTCTTTGTGGCTCAGGCAACATTTCATCAGACAGTTTTAGCGCAAGTTCCGGATTTTCTTTTTCAAACTGCTTTTTAAATGCCATTAACTCATCAATATCTTTTTGTCTTTGTTTTTCATACTGACCCTCAAAACTCAAATTTTTGAGCTTTTCTAAATTAACATCGTTTTCTTTTTGAGAAAAATGCTTAGGATGATTAGGATCTCGATCATTACCTTTAGTTTGGCGTTCACTAATTACTTTTTCATTCTTCCTTTCACTTATTTTTTCATAATTCTTTTCATCTATATTTTTATGTATGTTTTCATTTGTCTGTTCATTTATTCTTTCAAATGCCAAACTTCTTTCAACTTGTTTTGCTAAATTAACACTGACTTCAATATTACGATTTTCAGCGAACTTATCCTTAATTTGATTAAAGCTGTAATCTATCGTGACATCTTTCGTCCGCTCACGCCCTAAAACTTCAGTTAATGCCTTTTCGTTATTAAATTCCTCACGGCTATAAAATAAATCAGCACTTTGCCTATGACGACTCATTGCAACATAAGTAGCATGGCTATCCATATGTTTAGAAGCGAATAAATAAGTCCTATTAACCGTCACGCCTTGCGCCTTATGGATAGTTGCAGCATAACCATGATCAATATGATTATATTGATCTAAATTAAAGCTAACGCGTGAGTTTTGAGATGAGTGAGCATTGTCTTTATCTAGCTTAATAGTTAATTGATTACCTTCAATTTTTTCGATAGTGCCCAAACTGCCATTTTTAACACCTAACTCCCTATCATTTTTTAAGAAATAAATTCTATCTTTTTCAGCAAATTCTTTATGCCCTTTGACTGTCTTTAATACACAATCTTCACCTAACTCATGTTGGCTTTTTCTGATACTACGTGCCATCTCATTTAATTCTGCTGCATCTTTTCGGGTATAAGAAAGCATAATTTGTATGGGATCTTTATCTGTCATGCGCGCATCGTTCCATAATTCAACCATCGCTTTTTTAGCAACCGCCTGCGTTTCAAATTCATGGATATTATCGTGCGTTTGATAATAATTTAAGCCTGCTTCAATTTTGCCTCTTGCAAATTCTTTAGTCGCGCATCGATGCCATTCATGTTCTTGACGCCTAATTTCAGTTAATTCAACAAACCCAACTTGTTGGGTGATTGCTCTAAAGGCTGCTCCTGCTTCTATTGCTTGCAATTGTTGTGGATCGCCAATTAATACAACCTTTGCTTGCGCCTCTTGTACATATTTTAATAATTGCTCCATTTGTCTTGAGCCAAGCATTCCAGCTTCATCAATAACTAAAATATCAGTAGACGTTAATAATTGTTCACCCCTTTCCCAATAATACAGGCGGCTTGCTAACGTTCGGCTTTCTATGCCACTACTTGCCTGTAAATTCTCAGCTGCAATCCCAGCAAGAGTTGCCCCCAAAACTTGATAGCCATCATGCTCCCAAGCTTCACGAGCAGCCCCTAGCAAATAACTCTTTCCAGTTCCTGCATAGCCTATAACGCACTTTAAATCTCCAAATGCTAATAAATGATCATAAGCAATACGTTGCTCATTGCTTAATTTTCGATTCCTTAAACCCTCATCATAAGATTTTGGATAAATACCATGCCCCATTTTATTAATTAATTTAGAACTGTGTTGCATCATCTTTTTTTCTACTTCTAACATTTCCTTTGTAGTAAAACGTTCTCTGCCTTTTTCATCAAATCCTAAAGAGATAATTTGCTCATTTGCTTTTACCTTTTCATATACCCTCTCAAACTGCTCAGCATCTTTTGTATGTCTATTGATAAATCTGGCTAAGTCTTGATGAGTAAAAGTTGATTGCTGCCTTGTCAAAACATCTAAAGCAAGCCCAGGATTACGATAAATCTTTTCTCCATTCTCAAATGCAATGCGCTGATGATCAGCTAATCTATCGAGTTGGTGACGTGAAGCTGATGTGCCTATTTTATGTTGCGGCTCTAAATTAATGCCCCTTTCAAAATTAGAACGATGATCAATTGTTAAGTCATGCCCGTTTAATGCTAAATGCCTATTTGAAACTTCAGCCCAATTTTCTCGCCACATTAGTAAATGTTCTTTTGAATTCCACTCTCGTACCTTTTGGCCAAATCCTTCTGGAGTTATTTCGCGCATCGTTAACATCACATGCGCATGAGGTTGTAAATCTCCATCAGATGATTTATCTAAATGAACAGCAACATCGGCTATCATTCCTTTATCGACAAATTCTTTTTGAACGAATTCTTTTATGAGTTCAATATTTTCAGCAAGCGTTAATTCTCTTGGAAGTGAAACTTGAATTTCTCTGGCAAGCTGCGCATCCTTTCTTTTTTCATTTGCCTCAACAGCATTCCATAACTTTTCCCTGTCACCCATCCACAATAATGCATTACTAGGTAACATGATTTCTGAATAAACCACATCTTGCTTACCAGTATAGTCATGAGTTTTACCATAGCGCTCATCAAATAATTCCGCTGCCGATCGATAAGCACTACATCCAACAGCACTACGCCCTTGGCTTCTAGAAATTGTTTGTGCACTAAAATGATAAATTGCCATTTGGCATTTTTTCCTATTTAATTTTTTAACCTTTCCATTTTTTATTTTTTTTAAATTCAATTTCCAAAATGGCATAAAATTAATTCAACTATTCAAGTATATCAAAGCGCGCGTTTCAAAGCAACGTATAAGCGCGCACTTAAAACGACAGTGGGTCTCTACCGTGCCTCAATATTGATTGACTTTAATTTGCAAATTTAGTACACTAGCGCCGCTTTTTTAACTTACATTTAAAGGGAGTTTTTTATGCAAGGAGTTAATGATAGGTATTTCAAAAAACATAAACACAACAATAACTTAACTGACATTTTTATTTGTCGCCAAGATGGAATTTACTGCCCTACTGTAAATTTTGCCTACCAAAAAAACATCAAAGCAGGCCAAACTTTTCCACTTTATCGTGGCAAAAAAACTAGATGGCTTCTAGTCGATGAAGTTAAAGACTTTGTCTTATCTAATAATCAATAAACTAAACTCTTAACTTTAACTACTCTAAAACTATTTTTTTAATTATTCTTATCTAGAAGTAGCTATTTATGACTGATTGTAATATCAATTCCAGTAATGCTGTTATCGCTGCTCAATTTATGTTGAGCCTTGATAAATCTTTCATTGATGAACAATACCAACAAGATGCTATCCTTTGGACTTTTAATGTTAAGCATGCTTTAGAATATTATCCGTCTTTACTTAACGGCAAGATTGTCCACACCTCTTCAAACAAAACTTTCAGTGAAGAAATTGACGAAAGTCTATTAGCGCTTAGTCAATATGCTAAAAATATGTTTCAGATTTTAACCATTCAAGGTAAACAAGATTTAATACAGCATTTGGCAAACCCCTCCCCCGAATCAGTAATCAAATCTCATAGTAGATTGATAACTAAAAAACTATTTTAGATTTTATAAGGACCTACGCTATATGACTCATTCATTAATTAATAACACCAATGCGCTTAAAGCGTCCCATTATTTACTTGAACTTGATATGGATGCTATCGATGAACGTTATAGACAAGATGCTAATGCTTGGATCTTAAACCTCAAGGCAGCATTACAGGTTTATAAAACCCATGCACAAAAAACCTTTCATGCTCTTCTATTAAGCCAAGATGATTCTAATCGTATGAATCTATCTCTTGAGCGTTTAAGCAATTATGCTAATAGCATGGTTTATATTCTAACTCCTGACGCTAAAGAAGCTTTGGTTCAATATTTATTACTATCTACCCAAGCCATCGCTGCTTAAAGGATTTATATTCCTTTTATTTTCTATTTTTCATTAATCTTTACTCTTGCTTAATTTCATTGTTTGCTCATTGCGCTTATGGCTTTTGTATATTACATAGTGCATGTAGGAAATTTTGTTTTTTATTTATTAACTTTGAAAATTAAAGGAAATCTATGCCCTCTTCTTCAATTAAAAATACTGTTAAAACTAAACATACAGCCAAAAATACAACGATGTTAGAAAAACTCAAAAAGCAAAAACAAGTTTTAGAAGCTCGCATTCAAAAGTGTGAGAATCGCAACAAACAAGTAGAACGTAAACAAGAGACTAGACGTAAGATCTTAG
This sequence comes from Pseudomonadota bacterium, assembly GCA_018241965.1. Classification (GTDB taxonomy): domain Bacteria; phylum Pseudomonadota; class Gammaproteobacteria; order Berkiellales; family Berkiellaceae; genus Berkiella. The sequence goes on from JAFECS010000043.1 coordinate 12,948, forward strand.
TTGGTTCTTATTTCTTAGATAAGGCATACAAGGAAAATAAATTTGATGACATTAAAAAATTGATGGATGACTATTTAACACGACATAGCGATAGAAAATTATTTGATCTACCTCTTAAATAATAGAAAATAGTACTGCTTTGTTAATAAATGAGAATTTGTTAACCGTTTCAATTAAAATCCCCATTTTCACAAAAATGGGGATTTTTTGCCTGGAGCGGTGCTTAAATGTATCTTTAGAAGGAAGTTAGAGGAGTAGGTAAGGAAACTTCCAATTACTCTTACCTATTGTGGCATCCATACGAGGAATAGTTTTAGCTATCTTTACTGTCCATAATGCAGCTAAAAACACCATCCCTATCAGAGTTAATAAAACTAACGTCGCAATTAAGTAACTCATCTTGATACATCCTGTAGCAAGTTAACCAAGTTGGTTAATTTATACATAGCTTAACAACAAAAATAGCGTCATTTGCTCATTTTATCGTAAGTCATAAGCTATTCAATGATAGGATTAATACACTTAACCATTATTATTAAGCACGTTTAGATAACTTTTAATAATAGAAAACCTGAAAACAAAGCAGCAAAGTTTATCACTCAACTTGCAGTACCATTTAATTAGCTGATTTGAACATATTAATGGATGATTATCTCACCAGAAATAGTGTCAGAAAGCTATTTGAATAAGAGCTTAAATCGGATATCTAAATCTAGATATGGTTGTTTTAATTGGTTGTTTAGCTTCATTTATCTTAGGCCTTAATTCATTTTTTAAGATGGTTTTTTCTTAACATGACCTCTAAAACTTCCTTTTATTTTCATGACACTGTACTTGAAATTTTAAAGCAAGAATTGCCCCTATGCTTTAAACGAGCAGGCTTTAAACAGCCGTTAAAAATAGATATTCATAAAGACGTATTAAACTACTATAGGCAAGATGAGCGCTTTACACCAAGAACCTTGAGTAAAGCAATCGGATTTTACACTAAAGGTAAAGCATACCTAAAAACTCTGCTAGAAGGCGCTGATAGAATTGACTTAGAAGGTAAGACAGTAGATAAAGTTACTAAAAAACAAGCAGAATATGCCAAAAAGCTTTTAAATGCTAAAGAAATTCTGTCAAAACAAGAGCACCTTGAAAGAAAAAGAACTCATAACGCCAATCCAAGAGATAAATCATCATTATCGAATAAACCTTATTCAAAGCCTTTACTACCACCTTCACCACTTAACCCTTCCAATGACTATAACATTCTTCATAATCAATTCAATCAAACACAATTGTGTTTTAGTACCACTATTGCAACGACTGATACGTTTAATGTTGTTAAGATAGCTAGCAGTGTAAATACTTTAAAAAAAGTTACAGAGCATATAATTAACAAAGAGCTTAAAAATATCTTACCTACTAAATCCCGCTGGCCAATTATCTCCCTTAAGAAATTGTTTAAATAAATATCACAATTAACATGCTACCTAAAATCAAAGATTTATTCCGTACAGTTAATAATGAGTTGCAGAGCGTAAACAGAATACTTGTTGTAAAATATTGATAGGATCTTATTGTTTTGGCCAAGACCAAAGGAAAAATGCATGGATGCAGAATTTATTTCAAATCTTAAATATCGCCGCGCTCTAGCCAGTAATGGAATTTGTTATGGCTCCAAACCTAATGTTTCATTTAATGAAAACATCAATGCTTTAGGATTAATCGGCGCTGCCATTATCTTTGCACTCATTGCTTGGCTTATTGTATTTTCTTTAGAATATTTTCTTCTCAAACATTTTATAAGTAATGCAAAAGCTATCTCTCAAGCAAGCGATATAGCTTGGATTATCTTCTTTGCTACCTTAACTTTGCCTTACATAAAAATGCTTTATTACGCCCTAAAACATAAACAAAAACCAAACTTTTATCATTGGCAATTTTATTCTGCTTCTGAAAAAACTATTGCCAATATTTCTGTTGCGTTTTTATTAGTTGGCATCATTAATCAAATTTATATATTTGCTGCTCAACTTCATGTAATAACACCATCTCCTATTATCTCAACAACCATTAATCATTTTTGGCAACAAAGAAGTGAATATCATCAGCATGTTAAGCATATTAAGCAAAATGATGTTAGTTCAAATGCTAACAATACCCTTTTTTTCCCTAATGCTCATTCACAAGAGAGTGATAATCCACCCACAGCACCTTTATCTAGTAATATTGGGTTAAATGGTTTAATTGAATTAAACGAATTTGCTAAATGGATGCTCTGGGGTATTTTAAGTTTAATGCTCTGTATTTTTACACCTATTGCAACCAAAAGAGCGATTTCTAAAGAAACAAATACTAATCAAACTAAGAATTTAGATAAAAAAGCTTTAGCAAATGTTAAAAATACCCCTTTTGGCTTATGGTTAGGTGAATCAACGGGCTGGTTATCTTCTCTCTCCCATGGCGTTGGTATGGCTTCTAATCAACAGGTCGCTTTATTTGGTGATGATGCTGCTCAAAATATCTTAATCTTAGGCGCAACTGGCTCAGGAAAAACAACTTCAGCAGTACAACCATTATTGCTTCAATTATTCGAACAACAATGTGGTGGGCTAATTTTTGATATCAAAGGTGACTTTCATCAAACGGTAGCTAAGCTGGGTAGCTATACAAATCGCGTTTATACCGTCATAGGAGCTCATGACAGGCCGTTTAATCTTTTGGCAGGGTTATCCCCTGAAATCGCGTCATCGTTCCTCAAATCGGCTTTTTTGGTTAATGGCAGCCAACGTCATGATAGCTTTTGGATTGATACCGCTACTGAATTGTGTCGCAATGTTTTAGGCGTGCTTTCATTTCTGCCCCAATATTACAGTTTGAATAATTTATATACTTATCTTTTTGATGAAGATTTTGCTAATGAAATACATGAACACATAGATGAAACTATTAAAACCCTTGAAATAAATGAAAAACGGTTACTGAATACTTATTTGGCTTATCAAACCAATATCTTTTCAACCTTTGATGAAAAAGTACAAGCTGGTGTTAAAGCGACCATTGCTCAAGTATTAGCGCCATTTAATCATCCAGAATTAATTGATGCTTTTTGTACTGAGCATCCTGATAGCGTTAATTTAGAAGAGGTGCTCCGGGGCACAATATTTTTAATTAATATGCCCCTCTCCCGCTGGGGATTAGGAGGAAAAGTTGTTTATAACTTCCTTAAATTAAGGTTTTTTAACATTATGCAAAGCAGAGTAATAAGGCCAGAATGGAACCAAGAAAATTATGTATTTTTCTTATGTGATGAATATCAGGAAATTGTAAGTAGCAACAAAGACGGTTTATCCGATTTAAACTTTTGGGATAAATCACGTAGTTCAAAAACAATTGGTATTATTTCCACACAATCAGTCAGCAGTTTTTATGCTGCAATTGGCGATAGAGACATGGCCAATGCTTTATTGCAAAATTTCAGGCAAAAAATTTGTTTTAGAACAGAAGATCAAATTACCATTAATTTAATCAATAGTCTTTTGGGAACTGTTGAAATTACCCGCGTAACGACTAGTGAAAATTATGGTTCCTCTTCTTCTGATTCTTTCAAAGGCAATTCAGGTACTCATCAGGGACGCTCAACCAGCTTAACAACGCATGATAAGCCCGTATTAGATGGGCAATTTTTTCGTACCCTACCCCGTAATCATGCCTTGGTTTTATTATCATTACAGGGTAATGGTTGTGATGATGTATTAACTATGGAGCCGATTTTGACCTAAACGTTATCTATATTATCAATAATAAAGATAAACAAATCTCAAAAATGTTACAGCAGCTATATCAAAAAATACTGTTAAAAGTATTCTTAAAAGCTATTTTTTGTAAATTATGCCAGATAATATATTATGTTTATGAGGGTGTTAAATTACTTGTATGTTCTGTCATTTCAATTAGTTTTTCATCTGTTTGAGCACTACAACCACAGAATAATACTTTTTTCCAAAACGGTAATTTAATTCTATTGTTATAAACTCTATCCATTTCAAAATCACTATCATTAGTCTCTACAGAAATATCACTAACAACAGGTTCTTTAAGTAATTGTTCTTTAAACAACTGCAAATTAGTATAATTTTCTTCAATCTGCATAAAAAATTTATCATGCTGATATTTATTTTGCTTTTTAGCCTCTTGTAAAAATTCGTTATACTCTGGATCAAACTTTTCAAATACACGTAAGTAAGCGCTTGTATTGCCCTTAATTTCATTAGGAATATTAGTCTTAACGTTGCTCAACGATTTTAATAGTTTAAATTGTTTTTTTAAGACTGATTTAATTTGATTTAAAAACTTTATTTTATGATCAATCTTACTGATAAATTTTTCTAGCTTCGACATATTTTTACACTTTCTATTCTACACATTTCATGTTAATAATTTCTTGACGCTTTATTGGCCAAATTTCATTCCTAAAATATGTTCTTAAAGCCGCAGTTTTCGCGGGAGCTAAATTACTATTTTTAATATCTTCTGGCAAAATTTTATCAATTTGCTCATTGGTTAATATATTTTGCCAATCATTAAACTCTGCTTTTAATAATTCTTCTTCTAATTCAATTTGCTTTTGTTCAATATCTCGCTTTCTTTCCAAATAAATTCTCATTGCCCTACTCTCTTCTGATTCGTAATTAGGTGGCGGCGAATAAGGAATTCCATTACGTAAGATGCCCATTAAATAATTAATAGGGCTTGTCTTTAAGGTTTTGCCTTTCCCATTTTGTTTTAAATCAAATGCAAAGGCGTTTATAGATTCTTGAACAAGTGCAGTAGAAATTTTATTTTGATTAGCGATTTGTTTCAGATGGTGTTTTGAAAATCCTATATCAGCAAGCGGTTCTATATTAATTACTTGCCATTCTTCAGAAAGGAAACATTCACTATCATTCTCAGATGGTTTACTAGTAGTAGTATTTTTATTATTTATAACACTACTACTACTAGGAACGCTTGTTGTCGGTTCTGTTGCCGGTTTAGTTGCCACTTTGTTATCGGTTTGTTGTCGGTTTGTTGCCAGTTTGTTGCCGGTTTCATTTTGAAGTAACTCGTGAAATAGCTTTTCTGGTAATTCATATCGAGACCAACCGCCTCGCCCATTTTTGAATTCTTTACGAATAATATATCTTTTTGCTTCTAAGCGCTGAAGCGTTGTCTTTGCTGTACCTGCACTGCATTTTAGGTGAGTAGATATGTGTTCTAGAGTAATTGGATCTGAAATTTTTGAACGTGTTGTTTTACATTCTTGATATATAAAAATTACGATTGATCGTTGTAATCCAATTAAACTTGAAAATGAGGTGTTTGTTGTCGGTTTGTTGTCGGTTTGTTGCCAGTTTGTTGTCACTTCTGTTGCCGGTTTAGTTGCCACTTTGTTGCCAGTTTCTTTTTTCTGGATTTTATTTATGGCAATTATGTTGTCACTTTGTTGTCGGTTTGTTGCCAGTTTGTTGTCGGTTTGTTGTCGGTTTGTTGCCAGTTTTTGATTGGAATTAATAACATCATTTTCTAAGTTAGCTGTTTCATTTTTTGTTATAAGGGCAGTGCTATCATCTAGTAAGTTCCATGGACGATATGATTTCTTTTTAAATGGTTTCTTTTTTAAGAGACTTGTATCATCAATGCGAGGCATTTTTTAATTCCTTGTCTAAAACCATTTAAGCTACTGCTTCTTCCAACCTACCAAGTGATATTTCTACACGTTTAGTGGAAGGCTCTTTAATCTCCAAAATTTCTCTAGTTAATAAATCGATATCTTCTTTCGCTATGGTACTTTTCAGACTGTCAAAAATAGATTGTCCTTTAGCTATTGCATTAGGAAATTCTTGGCTAGCCCTAATATAACTTTTATAAATATTTTCACCATAAATAGGATGTTTAATTAACGTACTAAGTACTTCGTGGGAAAGGGAAGTGCGGCTATCAAATTTATTAAGAACAACTCGCATTGGTATTTTCTTATGGTAATTATTTTCTAAACTGCTTAATTCTTGGCTTGTGATCTTTAAACCAGATAAACAAAATTTCTCTGGGGTTACAGGAGCAATAATAACATCAGAGGCTAATGTAGCTGCTGCCACTGACTGGCCGAGGGCAGGGGGGCAATCAAGAATAATTAAGTCATAATGCTTTTTAAGAGTTTCTAATTTATCTTTATAAACTCTATCTAAAGCATACCTACCTATCATAAGAGTACTATCTAACACGGCATTTTCTATACGACTTGGAATGATGTCTAAACCAGGTGAAAAGTTTATAATTGCGTCTTTTATGTCGATATTTTCCTTCAAAACATCAATCATTACGGGGTTTTCTTCAGGATTAATCTGAAAAGCTTGGGTTAAATTGCCTTGTTGGTCTAAATCGATACAAAGAACTCTTGCTCCATAAAGGTTGGCTCTTATTGCAATAGAGTGTGTAAGAGATGTTTTACCCGTACCACCTTTCACAATTTGGATAGCTGCGATCTTTTGTTTAAATGGTATTTTGAATAGATATTTGGCGGTTTCATGCCCGAAATAAACACGGTTTTGCGATTTTTCATAAGCTAAACCACTTGTTTTAAGCTGCTTATGAACTCCTTGTAGGGTGATTCCGAGTAGCTCAGCTGTTTCCGCAGCAGTAATTTTTGCATCCATTAGGTATTCCTTTAAGAAACTGGTTTAAGTAATGATGATTTTTGGTGTTCAATAATAAACCACAAATAAATTAATGCAATATACAATTTTTAATTTTATTAGTGCTGTCTCGAGAATCTCGTTATTACAAAATAGGGCGATACTTAATCTAAGAAGGTAACAAAAAGAGTAAATGCGGGATAGGCTTTTTGTATTACAAAATGTTGCTTCGCCGCCATTTGTAACACAAAAAGCCCTGAAAATTGCTTCACAATTTTGAGTTTCCACCGAGCATCGTTCTGCGATGCAATTACGCAATAACGCAATGGTTTTCTTAAGTTAGTGGAAAAAATATCTTTTTTATAACATTGTTGATGTTTGTTTCCAGGTTAGAAAGAAAAAACTGGAAATTGTATATACATTTGTATATAATTAATTTAAGAAATGTAAGGAAATCTATGAAATTCGAATGGGATGAACAAAAAAATCAATTAAATATTGAACATCATGAAATTGATTTTAATGATGTATATATGGTCTTTGATAACCCGATGCTTAAACGAATCGATAATCGTAAAGATTATGGTGAAGAAAGATGGATAAGTTTAGGTAAGCTCGATGGAGTAGTGGTGGTTGTGGTTTATACGGTTCGCAAAGATGTAATTCGCATAATTTCAGTTAGGAGGGGAAATCGCAATGAACGAAAAATTTATGAAACACAGTTCGGTAAGCAGAACTAATTGGAAAAAATTACATCAAGAAAATGATGCTGATATTAATTATGATGATATTTCTGAAACAGACGCAAAATTCTGGGCAGATGCTCATGTAGTAATGCCAAAACATAAAGTACACATATCTGTTCGTCTTGATGAAGACATTGTGGATTATTTTAAAGAAGAGGGCAGGGGATACCAATCACGTATGAATGCAGTTTTGCGTTCTTATGTAAACAGCCATGAAAAAAAGAAACACGCTTCTTCGAGATAATTATTTATAATTCATCTGAAGCAGAAGATTTTATTGTCATAAAATGCTGTTAAATTTTATAGAAGTAATAATATGAATAAATCTATCCTTAAAATTGTACATGAATCAGCAAAAGATTTATATGATGCAAATCTAATGAATATAGAAACAATGCGTATCTTTAATGCGCTTTGTTTACCACCTGTACGTGAACTAAGTCCCCAAGAAATTAAACGCATTAGATTACGTGAAAAATTAAGCCAACCAGCATTCGCAGAGTACCTAAATGCAAGTTCTTCAACTGTTAAAAAATGGGAGACTGGCGAAAAACATCCAACTGGACCAGCCTTAAAATTATTAAATATCTTGGCAGAGAAAGGGTTAAGTGCTTTGGTATAAAAAATGAAAGTATATTTAAAAGACAAAAATTATTGAAATTGATAATAGAAAAGCATAATTTGTAAAAGAATTATGTAATGTACGTATAGTTGTTAAGAAAAGTTGTATAAGGAAATAAGATTATGGAAAACTCAAATGATGTTGATCTGCAAATTTTTATTTCGAATTTAAAAAAAGCTGATTTCATTAACGCTGAAAATATATTATCTAATAGAGATTCTAATAGATGGCATTACTATTTCGATAGACTAACTGGTGATTCTCTAATTCATATAGCGATACAAGGCCTTAAAGATAAGTTAGAACAAATTGATAAAAAGGAAGAAGAACATATAAAGTTGAGAAATAAAGAAAAGCTGGAGTATACAAAATACTGTTACAATCTGGTTAAATTGATGGTGAGTCAAAGCTTTCCATACCATACTGTCAATAAAAAAGGTGAATTGCCTGCAGAAATACTCGTAGAGAATGGCAGAAATAGAGATAGAGCCAGAGATTTTATAAAATTATTCGAAAGTAGAGGGCAATATTTGTATCCTGGAAGAAAATATGTAACTAATCTTTATTTATTTAGATCGAGTAGTAAACCACATAAAATATGTGAGATACCAGATTCAGATCCTGCATCAAATAAGCTTGATAACGCAAGCTTAACTTTGCATCAACGTCAATGTATTATTGAGATGAAATATAAAAATAAATACCCTTATTCTAATACATCTCTTAATAAAAAATTTGAATCAAGCAATCTCGTCGTTTTAAATATTGGCTTTATTATATCTGATAATCCAAAAAGTGATTTAAATCATAAGCCAATATTTATTACGTTTCCTTTCAAAATTGATAACTTTGTGATAAAAGCATTTCCGAAACCAAAGGATGATAGAACTCATTCAGAATCTTTAATGTGTGATTTTCTTAAAGAAAAATCTGACTTAATAGTTAACATGTTAAAAGAAAAAAATAAAATTATTAGAGGACATAAAATTTATGCGCTTGTGCTTGATATTCATTCCACTAATGAAATTTGTGCAGACTGTCAAAATGAACTTCATAACCTACAATATAAGGATAAATCTAAGGATAAAACTGATAGTTTCTTAGAAAGAATGGAGCAAGCTTTATTAAAAGAAGGCTGTATATTACCACAGAAGAATGTTTGTGATGGAATTAAAGGGAGAATGATAGGCGATAATTGTCCAAAACTTAAATTAATTATACGTGCAAGTGGGTTAAATGGTTTTGATAATTATAAAGAAGGTGAAGGCTTACCGAGAGCATCGCTAGTAATTAATCCTCCACATGATATAAAGATTCATCCTATTAAAATACTTTTCCATCTACCGCCTGATCGTAACTATAATGATAATGGAAAAAGCACTCCATTTGCTGATGATGAAGATAACAAATACATGAAAGAGTATAATAAAAAAATTCGTAAGCAGTTAAATTATAAAGATTATCCAAAATGTGAACAAATACGTGATTTTGTTCGCATATTTCCGCAATCTAAAGTGCATTGTGCAAATTACACCGCATTTTCTAATACAGGTGGGGGCGCGCAAGATAAAGAGGATAAAAACCCGCAAACTGAATTTAATTATGATATTAACTCTAATGTAAGTGAAGCTCTATGTGCTTTAAATTATTTGAAAGTGTAATTGGTATTACAGCTCAGTTAATAATCTTATAATTTGCATTAAATTGCTGGATAAAGTATTAAAACATACTGTAAAAATATTTAAAAAACTAGTTCCTCAGCAATTCGTTTTAATCTGACTGGATTATCTTCGACATATTGTGCTGTCATAGAAATACTAGCGTGCCCCATCAAACGAGACACTGCTTTAATATCCACGCCTCGCTCAATTAATTTTGTTGCAAAGGATCTCCTACCAGAATGTGAGCTAGCGCCAATAATACCTGCTTGTTTATACAATTGACTAAAAAGCTGTTGTAAAGAATTAGGTGAAAATTTTCCTCCTTTTTGCGAAAGAAATAGGGGAGAACTGTAATTAAAAGAAATTTTTTTATTTTCTTTTCGCTCTTCAATGTAATCAAGCAATACTTTTTGAACTTTGGGATTGGTTAAGTAGATGTGACGTTGTTTATCACCTTTGGTCATGTTGCCAGTTAAATTTATTTCTTCAAAAAGAGAATCATTAGATTCGTTTAGGACATGATTAATTTTTAAGAGAGACATTTCTTTGGCACGAAGACCAAGACCAAAAGAAAAATAGAGTAGGGCGGTGTTACGTTTGGCATTTTTTCCGCTTAAGACGATTTTTAGAAGACGTTTAAATTCGTTTTCGGTAAGAACTTTGGCTTTTCCTTCGCGCGGCATAGTGTAACCTTAAAATATGTAGAAATTGCTCACTACAGGACAATTATTTGCACAGATTATAATGAGATAAGATTATCTACTCACTAGTTCATGGAGGAACCTATATGAGAGCAAAAGCAATTAATGAATTAGCACATATATTAAAGATACATCTAGGTTGGAATAAAGCACGAATTGATTGTCTGACAAGAATTATCATCGGATTATTTACTGTTAAGACTGTTAATTTGGTTGAGCTCTCACAAGCTTTTATCTCGAAAGCAAAACCACAATCATCGTACAAACGCATACAACGGTTTTTACGTTCATTTACTTTTGACGTTGATATGGTAGCAGCATTAATTGTACGTTTGTTTTTTCCTAGAATTGGTGGTTATTATCTTTCGCTAGATGCAACACATTGGGATGTTGGAAAAAAGACAGTGAAAATTCTCATGTTAGCTATGATCTATAATGGTGTTGCAATACCTTTATATTGGAAAATTTTGAATAAAAGAGGTGCGACAAATAATGAAGAACGACTGGAGCTTTTACAGAAATTTATTAAGAATTTTGGTAAAAAAAGAATTGCAGGTCTTATTGCTGATGGAGAATTTGCAAGTAACGAGATGTTTGCATTTTTAAAAAAGCATCGCATACATTTTTTTATCCGTGGACATTTAGATACATTAATCACAACGCCAGACAAGCAAGTTACCCACATACACGATTATTTTTATCATTCAAAAATTGGCAGAGAAATAGCACCAAGAGGGAGATTTATTGCACTTGGACAAAAAGTGGGAATTGCCGCAATGCGGTTAAACAGGCGAGATATATTGGTAATTTTAACATCTAGTTCACAGGATGAAGCATTGAGAGTTTATCGTTATCGTAGCCAGATAGAAACACTTTTCAGTGCATTAAAAACGAAAGGATTTTGTTTTGAAGATACTCACATCAGTGAAATTAGCAGAATTAATAAATTACTTGCGATTGTAGTATTAGCTTTTTGTTGGGCGCATTACACAGGAGAGTGGTTGCACCACAAGGTAAAGAAAATCAATATTAAAAATAATGGCAATAAACTTTATAGTTTTTTCCGTTATGGATTTGATTACATCAGACAGCATTTATTAAATGCCCAAAGTCTTGTAAACGGTTTATTACGTGTTATTAAAAGATTTGGATGTGTATTAGAAAATCCAAGAAATCATGGCATTCCAAATAAACTATTTTTTAGCTCCAGCTAATTTAAGATACTTATACAATGTAGTTTTTTTAATACCAATGGTTTTACAGATATCAGCGATGGAATTGTTATTGTCCTGATGTAGGGTTTTAGCCATGGAAATTTTTTTGTTATCCATTGCTCGAGGCCTACCACCTATTCTGCCGCGAGCACGTGCAGCCGTAAGACCGGCTTTAGTACGTTCGCGAATAATATCTCTTTCAAATTCAGCTAAAGCACTAAAAATATGAAATACCAGTTTGCCACCGCTAGTGGTGGTATCAATATTTTCCTGTAAGCTTTTAAAGCCTAACTTATGTTGATGAAGTAAATTAATAACATCGATTAAATTTCGGATAGAGCGGCCTAATCTATCGAGTTTCCATACGACAAGAGTATCTCCTGATCTGCAAAAATTAATTGCTTCAGTCAAACCTTGTCTTTCTGATTTTGCACCACTTGCTATATCATGAAATATTTTTTCACAGCCTGCTTTTTGAAGCGCATCATTTTGTAGGTGAAGATTTTGATCTTGGGTAGAGATGCGAGCGTAACCGATGAGCATTAATGTTCCTTTGAATATTCTTTGAGTATAAAATAGTCCGTAAAGCCTTAAAATATATAGATGTAGTGTACTTAGATTTACGGATAAGTAAAAGGACATTTTTTGATGCTATTTTGTGAAAAATAACGAGCGAAATGGATCTTCCGTAAAACGAACGTTTTGTAGACATGCTTCGTAACGTATTTACATATATAGGTAGATGCAATAAATAAACTTTAAGGAGCGCTTTTGATATGAAGACTATTATTGAAGCTAAAACCCCGGTAAGAATTCCTTACATGGAAAACCCACCTGCTAAAGGAGGTGAAATAAAATATTTAACTCCCGAAGAATTCCAGAAAAAATTTAATTGTGAATACTGTGAGGGAGTAAAGGTACAAGATGAAAAATACGGAACCATTGATCCTAACCAGCTAAATGCCCCACTTGAAAGGGCTATTTATACGCGCTTAATAAATCCACTTGATTATTTAGTCATATGCAAAATGGATAATGATTTAGGTTATGGATTATTTACTTTAGAAGATATCAACTTAGGAACAGTCTTATGTATTTACTCGGGAGAATATGGTTTAGGAAATAATGAATCCGAATATAGTTTATCTCAAATTAATGCTACAAAGACTGGTGGTGTTGCACGTTTTATGCAGCATCTACCTATAATACCTTATACCTATGCTAATTTCTTATGCCAAAGCACGCGCAATTCTAATTTATATTCTATGCTGAATGATATAGGAGAGGCTGAAGCAGAAAAAAGGATTGAAGATAAAGACTCTATCCAAAATGAGCTTCGAATGACTTTCTATATCGCAGAAAATTGCCCAGAAAAATTTGATTACTATCAAATAGCTGATTTGAAAACCGATATTCAGAAATCGGTGGCTGATAGCAATATTTTTTATAAGATAGTCAAAATAAATGGTGTTGAACTTATTGCTATGATAGCAATGCGCGATATTAAAAAGAATGAGATTATTGGATTTTCATATGGAAATAGTTATTGGAGAAATCATTCTGCAATTAAACAACCTGTATTATTTAATAAACAAGGAGAAATTATCACAAAAAAAGAGAACCAGCTTTCTGATTTTGCTGTCAAACTTAGCCAATTAGTTGAGTATAGACATGAAGAAACTGAAGAAATTAAGCATGCAAGGCTACAAGAATTAGAGAGATTATCAGCTAAATTAAAGGAAATGGAGCGCAACCATGGTTCTGAAGAGGCAAATAATTCCTCGTATAATTCTGATGAAGAAGAATATTTCTCAGATGAACAAGTAAATTCTGATCCTGATAACCAGCTGATTAAACTTATTAATTTAATGCAAAAATTACCTGTTCAGTATACAACTGATACTAATTTAACACCCTCAACAAAAAAAATGGAGAGAACCCTAGAAACTGCTTCTAAAAATTCACCTATTAAATCTAACATTGAACCTCAAAGAACTGAAGAAATTGAAAAAAAATTACAGAATAAAACATTATATTTTTTTGGTAGTCAAACAAATACACAATGGAAAAAATATCCTGAAGCAGGACTAGTTGGAAAATATATAGGGCACCAAGTGCGCTTTTTTACTATGGCAGCTACTGAAACTGCACAGGCAAAAGCTTTCGCTGAACAGTTACAAAAAACAGGCTTTGATGTGGAATTGAAAAAGGCCAAAGATAAACCTTCAGTGGTTGTTGATTTAACAACTTCGATGTTAACAATATAAGTAAATGATTTTTATTAAGTGGAATCTTTGACGGAAATTTCGCGGTTTCTCGGTTACAACCCAAATAAATAACTATGGCTGTAAAAGCAATCAAAATTGTCCTGTAGTGAATAGAAATTGAAGTTATTGAGTATTATTAACATATTTTGTTTATTTGTCACTAGGGTGTATGGCGCTAGAGCCTTATATTTAAAGGAAACATGTAGAAAGAGTAATTTCTACAGGTTCTATAAAAATTACCCGCATCACGCTTTTATATGATATACTTGTATTACAAATAAATTACATGTATTTCATAAAAGAGGTTAAGTATGTTATCAGTCAGATTATCTCCCGATATCGATAAACGATTAGATATTCTTGCTAAAAAAACGGGAAGAACTAAAACGTATTATGTACGTGAGGCTCTCGTTGAGCATATTGAACATTTAGAGGACATTTTTCTGTCTTTAGACAGATTAGAAAAACCTGCTAAGCGTTGGACATTAGATGAATTGGAGCACGAAATTGACTTGGATCGTTGAACTGGATGACCGCGCCCGCAAAGAATTACGTAAGCTTGATAAATCTCTTCAAAAAGAAATATTAAATTATCTAAAAGAAGGGTGATTCTACATAAGCGCCGGAATTTCCCGTTCGCAAACCTAAGCCACCTTCAAAACCAGTATCCTAGCCAAATTTAAGAAAGATTTGTTAGCAGGTTTTTGCCTAAAATGGGTGATTCTAATCTTTCCTTCTCGACATAATTTTATGTAACAGTAGGGTATAAGATATCTATAATTTCTTAGTACCCTTATTCTAAGTATATAAAATTTATGGTAGAGTAGGGGCTCTTATAGGGATTTCAGGAATCAACTTTCATGTCAGAAATCGTCATTTATAAAGCAAAAGATGGGCATGTTGAGATCGATGTACAATTATCCAACGAAACAGTCTGGTTGTCACTTAATCAAATGGCAGAATTGTTTGGTCGTGATAAATCCGTTATTTCACGCCATCTGGCGAATATATTTAAAAACAATGAATTGGAGAAAAATGCAGTTGTTGCAAATTTTGCAACAACTGCAGTTGACGGTAAAACCTATCAAGTTGACCATTATAACCTTGATGCCATTATTTCACTTGGGTATCGCGTGAATTCCAAAGAAGGCATCCGTTTTAGAAAATGGTCATCAGAGGTACTGAAAAAATATTTAATTGATGGTTATGTGTTGCGTGAAAAACACCTTGTAGAACATGGCGTCAAGGAATTGCAACAATCTATTGCTTTGCTGCAAAAGACACTTATTTCAAATGAATTGGTCAACGATATTGGCGCTGAAACGATTCAAGTCATTATGAGTTACGCTAAGACGTGGCATTTATTGCTTGCATACGACGAAGACAATTTAGTACTACCTGAAATAGGAAAACCACCATTGTCATCTTTGGATTATCATGATGCAGTAAAATCGATAGCTGCACTCAAAGATGATTTGTGTGAAAAAAAAGAAACTACTGCTTTATTTGGTAACGAACGCGATCATAGTTTTCAAGGCATTTTAGGAAATATTGAGCAAACATTTGGCGGTGAGCCATTATATAAAACGGCTGAAGAACGCGCAGCCAACCTACTCTACTTCATTATCAAAGATCATCCATTTAGTGATGGCAATAAACGCATCGGATGTTTTATTTTTATATTGTATGCAAAGAGACAAAACATTTGTATTAAATTAAACGATAACGGTCTTGTCGCATTAGCACTTCTCATTGCAGAAAGTAATCCATCACAAAAAGAATTAATGATTCGTTTAATCGTTAATTTATTGGTGGATTAAAATGGCGATAAAGAAATCAAAAAATAATGCTGCTCCAATAAAACCATTATTCTTAATGCTGGATGACAGCAAAAATATTGGTAATCACATTATTACATTTGCAAAAGATGATTATAACAAAGCTATTGGTGCATCGTTAATCGATGCAAAAAATGATGCGCAAGCGATCTCATCTTTTTTATTAGAATTTCGTGATGCACCACTCACATTAATATCATATTCAAAAGAAATTGAGCGTTTACTACTTTGGTGTATTCATATTGCTAAACTAAATATTTCAAGTTTAAGACGCAATCATTTAATGGCTTATCAAGATTTTTTAAAGAATCCAGAACCTAAAAATGTATGGGTTGGTGCAAAAGTAAAACGGCAATTAGCAGATGGATCAGCAAATCCAAATTGGCGACCATTTGGGAAAGCATTAAGCGCAACAACAATTAATAAAGTAATCACGATTTTAGATTCGTTTTTTAATTATTTAGTACAAACCAATTATTTAACAGGCAATCCATTGGCGGTTGATCGAAGACGCAAAAAACGTAATAAATCAAAACCCCAATTAATTGATCGCTATTTGGATATTGATGAGATTTATGCGGTATTAAAAGCTTTATCACATTATGTACATAAAAATGAGAATGATTCATTTCATGTAATCCGTGCACGATACATTATTTTATTATTATTCTATACAGGTCTTCGCATTGCAGAAGCAACAGCACATACGATGGGAAATTTTATTCAACGTGAAGACAATTGGTTTTTACGAGTAATTGGTAAAGGGAAAAAATTACGAGAAATCCCAGTTCCTGATGATTTGTTAATTGCTCTGTCTAGCTTTAGAAAATCAGTTGGCCTTCCCTCTCCTGAA
>JAFECS010000044.1 GCA_018241965.1 Pseudomonadota bacterium
GAAGCTCTTTATATCCTTGAAATAAACCACAATCAACGAGGACTCTTTTAGCATCGAATTCTAAAAGATACTTTGAACCAGTAACGGTTTGGGTGGCGCCAAGAAAAGTTAATTTAGTCATGTTTTTATACTCATTTTAATAACTTCAAACCACATTATAAATAGAACGACAGATCCAAGGCATATTAACAAGTGTTCCTGCGTAGGTGGTGCAAAATGTAAAATACTTGCAAAAAATGGAATAGTGATCAGAGAAAATAATATCATTAATGTAGTTAATATGATAAAAAACAATATTTTATTAGGGACCATAAATGATTTTAAAATGGATTGTGTCTTCGAACGATTTGCAAAGATAAGTAGTAAATTTGCAAGGCATAGAGAGGTGAACGCAAGTGTTCTTGATTCATCTGCATTCATTATATCTAGTGAAAAGAAATAAGCTAAATACACTATAACGAGGACGCCAAATCCTTGCAAGACTGAAGAGATCACTATTTTTTTGTTGAGAATGTATTCATTTAAACCTCTGGGAGGATGTTTCATTAAATCTTTTTCAGGTGGTTCATTTTCAAAGGCTATAGAACAGGTAGGGTCAATAATTAATTCTATTAAAGCAATATGCAGTGGGTAGAATATGGGTGGCAAATTGGAAATAATGGGGAAAAAGGCCAACCCAGCAATGGGAATATGTACTGCCAGAATAAATGCCATCGATTTTTGCATGTTTGCAAAAATAAGCCTGCCTGAGCGGATGGCATTAACAATGGAATTAAAATTATCATCAAGTAATATCAAAGAAGATGTTTCACGGGCAACCTCAGTTCCTCTTTGACCCATCGCAATACTAACATGCGCTGACTTAAGGGCAGGGGCATCGTTAACACCATCACCCGTCATCGCAACAATATGATTAGACTCTTTAAGTGCTTTAACAATTTGGTATTTTTGATGTGGTGATACTCTGGCACAAATTTCTGTATGCAGCATTTTCTCTTTGAGTTCGCTTTCACTTAGTAAATTAAGATCTTCACCAGTCAGGAGTGAAGAAACGGATAGTCCTGCTTGTTTACCGATAGTGATAGCAGTAAGTGGATAATCCCCCGTGATCATAACCACTTTAATACCAGCTTCATGACATTCCTTCACCGATTCGGGAATATTTGCACGTAATGGATCGCTTAAACCAATTAACCCAATGAAGTTAAGTGTTAAGTCATCATGTGTTTGGGGTATGTTCGTTTGATCACAGTGTCCTTTTGCCACAGCTAGAATACGCAGCCCCTTTTGGGCCATGATGCTAAGTGCTGCTGATATTTCTTGTATTGATTTATCATTTAAGTGGCACAACTTCATTATTGTTTCAGGCGAACCTTTTGTTGCAACAAGATATTTCTCATTGTCAGATATTTTCCAAAAATGTGTCATGGCTGGCACTTGTGCACTCAATGGTATTTCGTTGGTAAGTTGCCAGTTCTTATGCGATATAATGCGTTCTTTTAAATGACTTTGCCCCAGTTGATGAAATGCTTTTTCCATGGGGTCAAATGCGTGTTTTTGACTTGCTAATATCGCATACTCAATAAGCTCTGCTTCAAAAGCAGATAAGCCCCGCTGTAAATCTTCTACAAAAAAGAACTTTTTATCTGCCCACAAGCAGGAGACTATCATTTTATTTTCGGTGATTGTACCTGTTTTATCAACACAAAGCGCGGTAGTTGTTCCTAGCGTTTCGATTGCTAATATATGGCGTGTGAGTACATTTTTTTTAGCAAGACGCCATGCGCCCAGGGCAGGAAAAATGGTTAATACAACAGGGAATTCTTCAGGAATAATTGACATTATTAGCGCTATTCCCAATAGTGTGGCCTGTAGCCAATCTTGATGCAACAGACCATCTATCACAATTAATGAAGCGCAAAATAATAAGCTAAAAATGGCAATAATTTTAACGAGTAATTCAATTTGTTTTAATAAAGGTGATTTTTCAGTTGTGATAGATTCAAGTTCAACACCAATTTTCCCCATTTGGGTGTGAATACCTGTGGCATCTACCTTGACTACTCCTTGTCCTTGGATCACCAGTGTTCCTGCATAAACCAAGTTTAGATTTTTTTCTGAAGTTACATATTTATTAATTGGAAATGATTCACCTGTTAACAATGACTCATCCACGCGTAAATTATTCACCTCTATTAGATAACCATCAGCTGGGATCCGGTCGCCTTCTTTGATGAGTAGAACATCCCCTTTGACAATTTCAAGGCTATTTATTTGAATAATGTTATTATCGCGAATAACATGTGATTGAGGGGATGAAAGTTCTCGTAGGGCACTTAAAGCTTTTTCTGTCTTACCTTCTTGGTATAATTTGATAAAAATAATGAGGTTTACAAAGACAAATAAACTTAATCCTTCTTTAAGCTCACCAATAAATAAATAAATACTGCTTGCCACAATGAGCAAAAGAAACATGGGTTCTTTTGCGGTATCTAGCATTATTAACAGGAAATTTCTTGGCTTTTTCGTTGGCAAAGCATTAGGGCCATCGGATGCTAAGCGCTTTGATGCTTCAAGTGAGGTTAAACCCTGTTGATAGACAGTGCTTTGTTCCATTGACCATATTATATAAAAGACTTCTCTATATGAAATCTAGAACACTGAGTAACTAAAAGCACATTATGTATTATCTTCTATATATAATTACAGTGGCGCTAGGCTTGTATTTTTAGAGTAGATCTACGTAGTTCCATTCTAATTTCTGGTTCTGGTTTTTGTTCTTTTTCTAAACATTCTTTAAAAACAGAAACTAATTTGTTGATAATATCTGTATCTTTATTAAATGCTTCTCTTAATTGTTCGCAATCAAAATCTAATCCGTTATCTGTTTCATTTTGCTCAGCATAAAATCCCATCAAATTCATTGCTGTTATTAAAGCTTTCATTTGTGCCGTGTCATGGTCTAAGGTAAAGCTTGCATAACTTTCTTGACCATAATACGTAAATACCAGGGGTTGACCTATGGCAACTGATAATATTTTTTGTAATTGAAATCCGAAAATTATTTCCCTAAGCTCTTTTTTGCTATATTCCCTTTTCTTAAAGTTACGTTCCTTTGAAGCTGTATTGTTATAAGTGACAATAAAAACATTCCTTTTATCTTTAGATTTTGTAAACATACAATTTTCTTTTTTGTGTTGTTTGAAATATTGTTTAATAACCTTGAAATCATCAGTTTCCAAGTCAATTGAGGAAGGGGGATTGTTAAAATAGAGATCAAGAATTCCCGCAGTACGTTTTGTTTTATAATCATCTTTATCGCTTTTTCTATAATCTTTTGCTGAGGCTGTAGGAGAGGTGCTAACGAAATAGGTTACTTCGTCATCTTCTTTATCGATAAATCTTACTTGCTTTTGTGTTGAAGGTTTATGCTCTTTTGGGGGGGCAATAAGGATCCCTTTTGTTGGTTTTTTGGTAATCGATTCTTGTATAATTTTTTTCTTATGTTCACTTTTAGCGACAAGTATGGCATAGAACAGTTTGCTAAATTCACGCTGAGGGTAAATTGAATCAGTAGATTCATGGATTAATTGTAAAGCATCAATTAATACTTGCTCTTTAAAAGATTCAAGAACAGTAATTTTATCTAATAACACGAGGTTTTTGAGATCAGCTTCTTTGCTTTCTTTATCTTCAACATCTAAGCCAAAAATAGCATTATACGCCATTTTGATAAGTTTATTTTTTATGTATATCCCAGGCATAAGATCTCCAGAAAAAGTATAAATTTAGCTGATAATGTATATAATATAACTAACATACAAAAAGTACTGCCATAAAATATCTACCTCAATGGGGAGCTAGAGCGCTTTAAATAGATAACCAACAGATTTATATGGAATTATTTGGTAGTTGCCTTTTATCTATCTGATAAGTGGTGGGAAAAACTTTAAGGCCCTTTGCAGCGTTTGTAAGAAAGTTCTTATAAAGAAAATATTTAAAAGCGCGCACTTAGAAAGAGGTCCATAGCCGTAGACCTTGTAAGTAAATTAGTTCACACTGTAGTATTCAATGCGATATAGGCACAGGATGTGTTAGTAACCTTACAGCAATATAGTGTGTCTCAATGAAAAAACAATCACTTATACGCAGTATAAGTTTAATACTTTTTCTTAAAGTTTTATTTCTAATCTTTTTTTGGAAAATTTCTTTTAGTCATCCTTTGACACACAATGACCGTCAATTGGGTGTTCAGGCAATATTTTCATCTTCCCTGGAGAATAAGAATGGTAAATGAAACCGTTATTGAGCTTTCTCGTCTGCAATTTGCAATTACTGCTTTATATCATTTCTTATTTGTGCCGCTAACATTAGGTTTGGGTTTTATACTTGCCATCATGGAATCGGTTTATGTCTTAACAGGTAATCAAATCTATAAAGACATGACGCGGTTCTGGGGGAAACTGTTTGGTATTAACTTTGCTATGGGTGTTGCCACGGGGATCACCATGGAGTTTCAGTTTGGTACCAACTGGGCGTACTATTCTTATTTTGTGGGGGATATTTTTGGTGTCCCTCTGGCCATTGAAGGGTTTATGGCCTTCTTTTTAGAGTCCACCCTTATTGGGTTATTTTTCTTCGGCTGGGATAGATTAAGTAAAGCGCAACATTTAGCGGTGACCTGGTTAACGGCTATTGGGGCCAATCTTTCTGCTTTGTGGATATTAATAGCCAATGGTTGGATGCAATTCCCCACGGGCGCAGAATTTAATTATGAAACCATGCGCATGGAGCTTCATAGTTTTGCCGATCTCTTCTTTAATCCTGTTGCCCAGGTAAAATTTGTTCATACGGTGGCTTCAGGATATGTGACTGGGGCTATTTTTGTTTTAGGCATCAGTGCTTATTACTTGCTCAGACATCGTGATGTCCATTTTGCCAGACGTTCGTTTGCGATTGCTGCAGGTTTTGGTTTAGCTTCCATTTTATCTGTGATTGTACTGGGAGATGAAAGTGGTTATACGGTTGGTGAAGTCCAAAAAGTAAAACTAGCAGCAATTGAAGGGGAATGGGAAACCAGAGAGCCGCCTGCTGCATTTACTTTGTTTGGGATCCCTAATGATAAAGAAAGGCGAATGGATTATGCCGTGCAGATCCCTTATATGCTCGGTATTATCGCGACACGTTCTTTAGATGAGCCCGTTATTGGTTTAAATGATCTAGTCAAAGATCATGAAGATAAAATACGTTTGGGTGTTAAGGCGCAAAATTTATTAGACGAAATTAAGAAATCCCAAACTAAAGATCCACAAATGTTAAAAGAATTTGATGAGGTTAAAAAATATTTGGGTTATGCCTTGTTGTTAAAACGTTATGTACCCAACGTTAACGATGCAACCGATAATGATATTCATATTGCAGCAATACAAGGTTTTCCACGGGTAGCTCCCATGTTTTGGTCATTTAGAATTATGGTCGGCGCTGGGTTTTTAATGTTGTTATTATTTGTCTTAGCTTTTTACTACAATATTAAAGGTAAGCTACAGCAACGAAAATGGTTATTGCGGTTTGCGCTGCTCAGTATTCCCTTACCCTGGATTGCCGCTGAATGTGGTTGGATAGTTGCAGAGTATGGGCGTCAGCCTTGGGCGATAGGTGAAATATTGCCGACCTATATGGGGGTATCTAGCGTATCAACAGGTCAAGTACTTACGAGTATCGC
>JAFECS010000045.1:0-4582 GCA_018241965.1 Pseudomonadota bacterium
AAGATTTGATGGGCGCATACAGGATGCGCCCCTACAAAGATTTAAGAATATTTAGGGGATTTCCGAACATTGCATATACTGTTCGTACTTCTTCGTCCCCTTAAACGCATTCACTTTTGCTTCCCACTTACTCATATCACCGGGCATTTTAAAATGCTCGGCTAAATTTAAGAGATCAGCTTGGGCAAAAATATTACCTTGCTCGGCCAAGGGTAATTCATTTTCTTGTAAGCACAAATTACGATCATTTTCGATTTTATCAATTTCTTGTCTATTTTTGGGAGGATGGTTTTTTTCCTGCTCTACCCAGGCTTTATAACATTTTGCATAGATTTTTCTCACTGCCTTTTTATCTTCAATTTGGCAGTGCTTGATGTTATATTCTAGATCCGCTTTTTCCCAATCAAGATATTTTAAAAATGCGACATACATTAAATTTTTTTCTTCCTTTGCTCGCTTTTCAAGTTCCTCTCTCATGTTTAATTCGCATTGTTCATCAAATTCGCAATTTGCCATCATTTCGATAATGGTATATTTGCCTTGCAATCTTTTCACCGGATCAGCCACATGCTCTTCGATAGTGTCTAATTTGCCTAAAAAATCTACCTCTACAGTGGAGGCTTGCGCACCACAAATATATATTGAAGTTAAAATACCAAGTAATATGTTTTTCATTGTGTATGCCATAAAAATTCTTAATTAGACCATTTAAGAAACTTAGCAAAATCCTTATGCACATGCCATTTTGCAGACTTTTTTAGCTAAACAACAACGTCTTTAAGGTAAAATTTACACAGTATTGCTTGAGTTAACAGCCATTTTATCGGGTTGTTGTTTTCTTTTAACACCTAACTGTGATAAAAAGCCTCATCTTCTCTTTGGGTTGAGAAGATTTACTAGATGTAACTATGCAAGAAGGAAATTGACTATGTCGTTGGATGCTTTGACACAATTTTTTAACAATGAAACCGCAAGAAACCTTGCCTGGGAAAGTGCAAAAAATGGTTTATCTGCTGCAGCTGATTATTTACCAGAAACAAAAACGCTTTTATTAACAGCTGCAGTGGCAGTTGCTGGTGGTGCTGCATTGGTTGGCGCACGTAGACATGGCTTGCCAGATAGAAATACCTTTACCAGAGAAAGATGGATGGGCAAAGGCAAAGCACATCCTAGACAAGAAGAGCAAAGACAAGATTCACCCGCTGATCATACCCGTTCCCATGATGCTGGCGCTCAAATTCCAACAGGCCCAGCAGCTGCTGCAGCTACATCTTCTGAACTTCAAACTGAAGAACGTGGCAGAGGGCGCGATGTTGTTAGTAGTGATGGTGAGGTTGTACAACACAAAAGCAGAAGCCCAAGCCCAAGTAAAAGAGGCAGCAGCGACGACTAAAAAAAGAAAGCCGGCAATCGCCGGCTTTTTTTTTGCCTTATTCCACTTCTTTGACTTCGATTTTACGTTGCAAATTCGCTTCTTTGGTTTTAGGCAAATGAATGGCCAGTACGCCATGTTTTGATTTTGCCGTAATTTTATTGCCATCTACTGTTTCAGGCAGCGTAAACTGGCGATAAAATTTTCCTGCTGTGCGCTCCATGCGATAATAATTTTTTTCCTTTTCTTCTTTGACTGTTTTCTTTTCTCCTTGCACAATCAAAGTATTATTTTCCATTTTAATTTCTATATCTTTGGGATCAACGCCTGGTATATCTGCATACACCACAAATTCATCCCCTTCTTCTTTAATATCCACTTTAGGTGCCCATGCCGATTCCATTGCTTGGGTTTGGGTGGGCGAATGCAACCCCATGAGTGGGAATAGTTCACTTTGTAATTCACGAATTAACGATGGTTTGTAACAATAACTCATAATTGCCTCCAGGCCTTTATACAGTGATTAATGATTTTGTCTGTGCACAATTACTAGATGGGGATGGGGGGCAAGGTTTTCAAGTAGGGGACGATCCCTGTGTCGTCCCGACAGCGTGTACTTACATTCACTAGCATTGAGTCATAAAAAAACTTATAATTAAGTACTAACTTACATCTATACTAGTTGGTTATCATTCATGAAACAGAATAGGCAATCATGGCACAAAGCGGCTTATTGAACACTCTTAGAACTGTTCTTAAACGAGTCGGCTTACCCCTATTTTTGTTACTCATCTTAGTGCTGCCCCTTTATTTAGGGCCTTTTGTTTCCGTACAAGCCAAAGCAACACTGTATTCAATTAGCTTAACTATCAAAGAAATTTTATTATTTCTCTTACCCTTTATCATTTTCAGTTTTATCTTTTCTTCCTTATTAAACCTTAAATCTGGGGTTTTAAAATTTATTTTGACTTTGGTGGGAATGATTTTTGTTTCCAACTGCACCGCCATCTTTACCGGCTTTACGGTTGGCAGCTTAACGCTGACAAAGCTCAGCATCCCTGCCCATATACCGACTGATCCACAAACAGCGCTAATGCCGCTGTGGTCAATCAAATTACCCAAACTGATTGGTAATCAATATGCACTTATTATTGGATTTGCGCTGGGAATTATTTTTTCATTTAAAAGAAATGCCACTGCAGCAACAGTAGCAAAAACATTACACCACTACGCTATCTTATTTTTAAAGAAAGTGTTTATTCCCCTTTTACCGATTTTTATTTTGGGTTTTGTCTTTAAGCTTGAGCATGATCACCTATTAGCCAAAGCCTTAAAAACTTACGGGCCTGTCTGTTTGATTGTGGTAAGCACGCAAGTTTGTTACATGTTGTTGCTTTATTTTATTGTGGCCAATTTCTCCTTTAAACGTTTTCTCACTTACCTCAAAAATGTTCTTCCTGCCACTATCACCGGCTTTAGTACATTATCTTCTGCTGCGACCATGCCAGTGCTAATTTTATGCACCGAAAAGAATTTAAAAGATCCTGAAGTGGCTGAAATTGTTATACCAGCAACCATTAACACCCATACGCTGGGTAGCGCATTAGGGATCACCATTCTCTCGTTAACCACCTTACTGGCTTTTGGGCACCACTTACCAACGCTAACTGAATTTGTTGAATTTGGCTTTCTTTATGCCTTAGCAAAATTCGCTGTGGCAGCAGTCCCCGGTGGGGCCATTATTGTGGTTACTCCGTTGTTAGAAGCTTATCTGCACTTTTCCAGTGAAATGATTGGACTGATCACCGCCATTTATATGCTGTTTGATCCCTTTGGTACAGCGACCAATGTGACGGGGAACGGTTTTTTTACCATTGCTTTTTCTAAGATTTATAAATTCAATAAAGTGACTGATGCGCCTACAGAGTCTTTAGTAGATAGTTGATAGTATTAGACCTCTGACTCATAACCTTCTATCATCACTTTAAATCCTCTTATCGCAAATCCCGCTAAAACCGTACCTTCATGTTTATTTTTGGATAGAATCGACTTATTCAAAAATAAAGAGTCGTGGGGTTTGAAAATGTCTGTATGCCCAGATCAGTTAATAGAAAAATTTGCCAGTATGCTTGAAGAAGGTGAAGGATTAGACTCAAGTGCTTTTGCTGACAGAGCCATTGAGATTATTGCGATGATTAGCGTTGCCCCTGATTTAAGCGAAACCCTAGGCAAAATCAACAACGCATTATATGCTATTTTCCATAATGCTGATGATATCAAGTTCAATGCCTTGAAAGAGGGTACTCAGGCAAGAGCCTGTGCAGCCAGCGAATTACGCGCTCTCAAGCAAAACAAACCTTGTGAAGTGTTGCATTAAACGGCTAAACGGTTGTTTACAGTAATTATAACTTGCTATATATTAAAAATAGATTGTAATTAATTTGAGCAACTCAATCTCATGGCAACAATGAATTCCGTTTCTCTATTTGGTTTTAGACCCTATCGTGCCTATAGCTTTACAGGCTATCGATTTGCAATGTTTTCACTTTTACAAAGTCTTACTAAAACCAAACTGAACAGAGAAAGCCATGAACCACCAAACGAGAACCCAGCACAGCAGAGATAACCTTCCCTATTCTTCCCTACTGATTCGCTTAAAACCTCATACACGTTCAAATACTTATAACCCAAAAGGCGCACAATCATGAATGCTTTAGCACTATTGGGCGCTATGGAAATGGGGTTGCTGTATGCGCTGGTTGCCATTGGGGTTTATATCAGCTTTAGGCTTATCGATTTTCCCGATCTGACTGTGGATGGGAGCTTTACTTTGGGTGCGGCAACCACAGCTGCCCTTATTGTGGGAGGCTATCCTCCTTTATTCGCTACGCTTATTGCCTGCTTGGCGGGCGCACTCGCCGGCCTGGTAACCGGCTATCTGCATGTTCGCTGGAAAATACTGGGGTTACTGGCTTCTATTTTGGTAATGAGCAGTTTGTATTCCATTAATTTACGGATTATGGGTAAACCCAATATTGCACTGATGAATGACTCCACCCTGTTTTCAGATAATATCATTATGGTTCTTATTGGCGTGGTGGGTATTTGTACCTTGTTGCTAATCGGCTTATTTGCCACCGATTTAGGCCTTAGCATCAGAGCCGTTGGTATTAACCCACGCGTAAGCCGCGCCTATGGCATTAACGTGGG
>JAFECS010000045.1:4621-11751 GCA_018241965.1 Pseudomonadota bacterium
GCTCTGTTTTGCCAATCGCAAGGCTTTGCTGATATTTCCATGGGAACTGGCACCATTATTATCGGTTTAGCGTCAGTCATTATTGGCGAATCATTATTGAGCCCTAAAAAAATTGCGCTCGCCTTAATTGCTTGCATCCTCGGCTCTATCCTTTATCGCATCGCGATAGGCTTAGCGTTAAGCTCTCATCAATTGGGATTAGCGCCTACTGACGTTAATCTGTTAACCGCCCTCTTAGTGATCATGACCATGATTATTCCCAAAATAAAGAAGGGCCAGCGTCATGATTAAGCTCAACGATATTCAGGTAATTTTTAACCAAGGTACACAATTAGAAAATCATGTATTAAAAGGCATTAATTTAACCATTGAAAAAGGTGAATTTGTGACCATTATTGGTGGCAACGGCGCCGGTAAATCCACCTTAATGAATATTCTGGCAGGAGATCTGCTCCCCCATCAAGGAAGCCTATTTATTGAAAATAAGGATATTACCACTTGGCCTACCGAAAAAAGATCGCCCCTTGTTGCGCGCATTTTTCAAGACCCGATGCTAGGAACATTTTCCGAGCTTACCATTGAAGAAAATTTAAGCTTGGCGCATCAGCGTGGCAAACGCCGTGGATTTGCTTTATCTACCTCTGGCGCGTTAAGACAAAAATTTCGTGAAGCACTCAGTGTGTTGAACATGAATCTGGAAAACCGCCTTCTGGATAAAGTATCTTCGCTTTCAGGGGGGCAACGCCAAGCCTTAAGTTTAGTGATGGCCACCTTGCAAGAGTGCGAATTATTATTACTTGATGAACATACCGCAGCCTTAGATCCCAAAATTGCGAATACCATTATGGAAATTACCAACAATATCGTAAAAGCGCGTAAATTAACCACGCTGATGATTACCCATAGCATGAGTCAAGCGCTGCACTATGGCTCAAGAACTATTATGCTTTATCATGGAGAAGTGGTGCGGGATATGACGGGTGATACCAGGAAAAGTTTGAGTACCGAAAATTTGTTAGCATTCTTTGAAGTGTGATTTCCCCCCTTTGGAATCAAAGGGGGGATTAAGGGGGGTTTTGGATCATTTACACTTCATCTCCCCCACCTTCACTTGCAACTGTCTTGGCCCAATTATTTTTGGCTCGGCGCTTTGCTCTGCTTCAACAACACTTACTTGCAAAGTACATTTTTCTGATGCCAACTCATAGCCATCCTGCGTTTGCTTTACCGAAACAATCCAATTCACCGAGCCTAATTTATCGTACACATCATGAGAATCCATCACCGCTTTAATACGGCGCATACTTTCAGCGGTTGGCGGTAATGCTGCGATTGCTGCTGTTGAAAATCCTAATGCTAAAAAAAGTGCTATCCTTTTCATGCTTTTTCTCCCCATTTTTTACCTATTTTGGGTGTAACACCGATATTTTCTAAAATTCTGGCCACCACAAAATCAACAATTTCATCTACCGATTGTGGATTAAAATAAAATCCGGGGCTTGCCGGCATCACACAAACGCCTAAACGCGCTAATTTAAGCATATGCTCAAGATGAATTGCAGAAAGCGGCATTTCACGCACCACTAACACTAATTTGCCTTGCTCTTTGATAACCACATCCGCAGCGCGCTCAAGTAAGTTATCACTACTGCCCAAAGCAATTGCCGCTAAACAGCCCACACTGCAAGGACAAACGACCATGGTTTTAGGTGCGCTTGAACCACTGGCCAATTTAGAATACCAATCATCTTTACCATAAACTGTTAATTGATTAGGCTTGGCCTTATACTGTTCACTTAAGAGTTCATTAATTTTTTGCACATTGCCAGATAATTTCAGTGAAGTTTCATCATTCACCACCATTAACCCGGCCGTTGAAAATACCAAGTGAATTTTATAGTCCTCAAGCAACAATTGCTCTAAAAGGCGCAAGCCATAGGCTGCGCCAGAGGCACCAGAAAATGCAAGGGTAATTTCTTTTTCGTTCATGCGGTAAGCTCAGTCAATGATAAAGCATTAAGCAATCGTTGGTGCAAATTATCAAAGCCACCATTACTCATCACTAAAATGTGATCATCTTTAGTTGCGATATTCACAATACCATCAATAATCTGTTGCGTATCTTGGGCAACCAAAAGCGGTTTGTTCACCTTGGCAAGTGTGTCTTTGACATTCCAAATAACTTTAGGCGATTGATAGACATATACGGCATCTGCTTCTTGCAAAGCACCAGGAAATTCCTGTTGATGCGATCCCATACACATGGTGTTAGAGCGAATATCTAAAACCGCAATTAAGCGTTTTTGACCAATTTTAGCTCTTAAACCAGCAATGGTGGTTGCAATAGCGGTAGGGTGATGCGCAAAATCATCGTAAACGGTAACCCCATTTACTTGTCCACGTATTTCCATACGTCTTTTGACAGATTTAAAGCTCGCTAGCGCTTCTATGGCAACGGCGGGCTTAATCCCGGCATGCGCAGCAGCACTGATTGCGGCTAAAGCATTATTGACATTATGCTCGCCAATCAGTGACCAATTCACTTGACCTTGCGCTTTGCCTTGATAAATAACATCAAAACTGGAGCCATCGGTTGATTTTAAAACCGCTTGCCACTGCCCTTCTTTCCCAAAAGAAATCACTTCACTCCAAGCACCCATCGCCAGCACTTCTTGAAGCGCTTGATCTTGCTTGGGCACAATTAGCGCCCCTTTGCTTGGCACTGTGCGCACTAAATGGTGAAACTGCTTTTTGATCTCATCTAAATTTTTGAAAATATCAGCGTGATCAAATTCTAGATTATTCATGACACAGGTTTTGGGATGATAATGCACAAATTTAGAGCGCTTATCGAAAAATGCGCTGTCATATTCATCAGCTTCGACGACAAAATACGGATCATTCCCCCACTTGGCCGATACTCCAAAGTTAGAGGGGATCCCACCAATTAAAAAGCCTGGGTTAAATCCGGCATATTCTAAAATCCATGCCACCATACTGGAGGTTGTCGTTTTACCATGGGTGCCTGCAACTCCTATCACCCATCTGTCTTTTAATAAATTTTCTGCTAACCATTGTGGCCCTGATTGATATTTAATGCCTTCATCTAAGACATATTCCACCGCATCAATCCCGCGTTTTAAAGCATTGCCAATCACCACCACATCTGGGCGATCTTGGATAATGGCATCGCGTTTATAACCTTCTTGTAATTTGATGCCTAAGCTTTCAAGCTGGGTACTCATTGGTGGGTAGACATTTTCATCTTGGCCGGTGACTTTAAACCCACGTTCAATAGCAAGCGAGGCAATCCCACCCATAAAAGTGCCACAAATTCCAAGAATATGAATATGCATTACCTACTCCTTATACTCTTTCCATTTAGTTCTTTAACTCAATGCCACTAGCAATTATGATCCAAAACTTGTAACCTGCTAACGCTTTATTTTGGCTACAAAGGTAAAAATATTATGGCCCCTAAAAATGCGTTTTATGCTCAATCTGGCGGTGTTACCGCCGTTATTAATGCCTCGGCTTGTGGTGTGCTAGAAACTGCGCGCCTACACCCTACTAAAATCGGTAAAGTGTTTGCGGGTAAGAACGGTATCATCGGTGCCCTTAAAGAAGAATTAATCGATACTTCGCTATTTAGCGCAGCACAAATAGCACAATTACGTCATACCCCTGCAGGTGCCTTTGGCTCTTGTCGCTATAAGCTCAAAGGTCTTAAAGAGAACCGTGAAGAATATGAGCGCTTAATCGCTGTGTTTGAAGCGCATGATATTGGTTACTTCTTCTATAACGGCGGCGGCGATTCTCAAGACACTGCCAATAAAGTTTCTCAAATAAGCCAAGAAATGGGCTATCCTATCACGTGCATTGGGATCCCCAAAACCGTCGATAATGATCTGCCCTTTACTGACAGCTGCCCCGGGTTTGGTTCGGTAGCTAAATATATTGCAGTATCCACTTTAGAGGCAAGCCTAGATGTAGCTTCCATGGCCGCCAGCTCCACTAAAGTCTTTATTTTAGAAGTGATGGGCCGTCATGCAGGCTGGATTGCTGCCGCAGGTGGACTGGCACAAAGCGCAGCCAATGGCGCACCCCATATTATTTTGTTTCCTGAAATTGCTTTTGACCAAGCCAACTTTTTACGCAAAGTGCAAAACACGGTTAAAGAAAAAGGCTATTGCGTGATTGTGGTGTCAGAAGGCACGCATCATCCGGATGGTAAATTTTTAGCTGAATCTGGTTTAAAAGATGCTTTTGGTCATGCGCAATTAGGTGGCGTCGCGCCTTTCCTAGCACAGATGGTTAAATCTGAATTAGGTTTAAAAAATCACTGGGCCGTAGCTGATTACTTACAACGCGCTGCGCGGCATATTTCATCTACTACCGATGTAGAGCAAGCTTATGCGCTTGGTAAAAGTGCTGTAGAACTTGCTATTGCCGGGAAAAATGCCGTCATGCCTATTGTGGTGCGCGATAGCAGCTCACCTTATCGTTGGCATATCGACAGTGTGGAATTATCTAAAGTGGCGAATGTTGAAAAAACACTGCCGCGCGAATTTATCACTGAAGATGGCTATGGCATCACCGAAGCTTGCAAAGAGTATCTATTACCTTTGATTGCAGGCGAAGCTTACCCACCTTATGAAAATGGTTTGCCACAATATGTGACTTTACCACTTGAAACGGTGGCTAAAAAGTTAAACACTGTTTTTGCCGTTTAATTTTTTGCTGACTATTCCGACGCCAATGTCGGGATAGTCTTGGCTATTCCGACATGCTTAAATCATCGTTTTAGCAGCTTTGAATGTTGAGCGGCATTTGTCTGAACAACCTCTGAGACCAATTGTGTGCTTTGCTGTGCAAAGGCAGGAATGTAAGTTGCAGATTGCTCAGGTTCAGCAGTTTTTTGCTGGGCGGCAAGAGTATCTTTAACCCAAGCCTCACCGAATTTCTTTTTTATGCTTTCTGGCAAAGATTGGAGTCGATTTCTACTGCAAGCCAACTTTCGTAAAGCTTGCAGCCTGCCAATGCTTTCAGGTAAAGATTGGAGTTTATTATAGCGGCAATGCAGGCTCTCTAAAGCCAGCAGCCCGCCAATGCCTTCTGGTAAACATGTGAGGGAATTAAATGAACAATCCAATCTTTTAAGCTTTTGCCAAAAATCTTGGTATTCCGGTACAGCAAAAAGTGCCTCTGGGATCCTTGTTAATCCCAAGTTACCAATGACTAATTCCGTACGTTGCTCAGCGATCGCTTCTTCAATACGAAGTACAATGTTAAGAGCATTAAAAGCATCAAGCTCTGCATTTAAAGCTTCAAGCTCATTTAAGGAAAGAGACTTTTCAAGATTAAAAGCTTGAAGAAGTGGAAATTGTTCAGTGATCTGACAGTAATAACGCAGTGAGCTCGCTTCAACTTTACATCTTTCTTGCAGTTCAATGAAATTTTGAATAAAAGTTTCTCGTAAAGTACGTCCACGAAGCACTGTTGCATCAATCCTAGCATCCATTGTGTGTAAGCGTTCCAATAGAGGTTGCCATACAAAATGTTCGCTTTCAGGTGATATAAGAGATGAATTAATAAGCTGCGAGGTACGCTGCAAACTTGCGAGTTCTTTTACATCGAGATACTTGGCAATTTCGACCCACAATTCTGGCGGTAATTCACGTACACCTACCCGTGGTTTTTTAACTATTCGCTTTTTACCTATATCACCTCGTGCACCACGCTTCATCGCTATCGCCTTTATAAAAGTTAATAAAATATCGTCATTATTTTAAATAAGCACAGTAAAATTACTGCCGTAAAATATTTCTTGCTCTTAAGTTCAAAAGCAATGATATTTAGCTAATCTATAGATTATTTTAACACTTCGACTCTTTTCTATATCACCTGATGCACCATTACTACTCATCTTTTTTTCATGGCTTTGAATATCTAAAGTAGACTACAAAAATCATATCTTATACGTTCCAGTTCACTTACATCTTGCAAAGTAGAGCCCCTTTGCGCTCTTTGTTGAGTAAAAGAAGGAAGCCAGGTTGTAGGGAAGTCTCGTTCAGGATACGTTTGTCGTTGGATGCGCAGGGTATCGCTGGCCCATCTGTAACCAAAACGCCTCTTGAGGGTTTCTGGTAAGGATTGGAGTTGATTATTGCCGCAACTTAAACCCATTAAAGCCTGCAGACTGCCAATGCTTTCTGGTAAAGATTGGAGTTGATTATGGTCGCAGTACAGGAATCTTAAAGCTCGCAGCCCGCCAATGCTTTCTGGTAAAAATTGGAGTTCATTATGGTCGCAATGCAGGCTCTCTAAAGTCTGCAGCCTGCCAATGCTTTCTGGTAAAGATTGGAGTTTATTATGGCCGCAACCTAAATACCGTAAAGCCTGCAACCCGCCAATGCTTTCTGGTAAAGATTGGAGTTCATTATGGTTGCAATGCAGGCTCTCTAAAGCCTGCATTCCGCCAATGCCTTCTGGTAAAGATTGGAGTTCATTATGGTTGCAATATATAATTTTTAGCGCTTTTAGCTTGTCAATACTTTCTGGTAAGGATTTGAGTGCATTATCAGAGCAAATCAACTGCTGTAAAGCCCGCAGCCCGCCAATCCTTTCTGGTAAGGATTGGAGTTGGTTAGTCATGCACCCCAGGAACTCTAAATCCTGCAGCCTGCCAATGCTTTCTGGTAAGGATTGAAGTTGATTTTGGCTGCACATCAGCTCCCGTAAAACCTGCAGCCTGTCAATGCTTTCTGGTAAATATATGAGGGAATTAGATGAACAATCCAATCTTTTAAGGTTATGCCAAAAATCTTGGTATTCCGGTACAGCAAAAAGTGCTTCTGGGATCCTTGTTAATTCCAAGTTACGAATGACTAATTCCGTACGTTGCTCAGCGAGCGCTTCTTCTATACAAGGTACAATGTTAAGAGCATTAAAAGCATCAAGCTCTGCATTTAAAGCTTCAAGCTCATTTAAGGAAAGCGACTTTTCAAGATTAAAAGCTTGAAGAAGTGGAAATTGTTCAGGGATCTGATAGTCATAACGCAGTGAGCTCGCTTCAACTTTACATCTTTCTTGCAGCTCAAGGAAACTTTGAATAAAAGTTTCTCGTAAAG
>JAFECS010000045.1:11880-63071 GCA_018241965.1 Pseudomonadota bacterium
ACATCGAGATACTTGGCAATTTCGGCCCACAATTCTGGCGGTAATTCACGTACACCTACCCGTGGTTTTTTAACTAGTCGCTTTTTATCTATATCACCTCGTGCACCACGCTTCATCGCTGTCGCCTTTTTAAAAACAAATAAAATAAGATCATGATTTTAAATAAGCACAGCAAAATTACTGCCGTAAAATATTTCTTGCGATTACACTCAAAAGCAATGATACGAAGCTAATCTGTTGAATATTAAATAATTACTTTATAAGCAACTAATAAAGTATCCGATTAATGTTTTGTTTTTTTGGATAAAAGGGTTAGCTATTGTGTAGATTCCGATCAGAAACTCTCTGAGAGGCAAGTGTTTCGCTAGCCCAAGACTCATCTAATTTACCTATTATACTTTTTGGTAAAGTTTGGAGTAAATTATCTGAGCAAATCAATTCTTCCAAAGACAGCGAGCCAATACTTTCTGGTAAAGATTGGAGTTGATTATACGCACAATATAAATAACGTAAAGCTTTTAACTTGCCTATGCTTTCTGGTAAGAACTGGAGTTTATTATCAATAAAATACACCTCAACTAATGCTTGCAGATCACCAAAGCTTTCTGGGATGACACGAAGTTGATTATGTGTGCAATCGAAATACAGTAATGCTTGCAGTCTGCCTATGCTTTCTGGTAAAGACTGAAGTTGATTATGATGACAATACAATTGCTTTAAAGCTTGCAGCCTTCCAAGGTTCTCTGGCAAAGATCGAAATTGATTATAGGAGCAGGCCAAGCTTTCAAGATTTTGCCAAAAATATTGGTAATTAGGCACAAGAAAAAGTGATTCTGGCAATCTTGTTAAATCCAAGCAAGATATATTTAAATCTGCAAATTGATTATTTATCGCAGCCGCAATATACGGATGTATAATGTCAGCATTAAATGTATTAAGCTCAGCATCTAACGCTTCAAGCTCATTTAAGGAAAGAGATCTCTCAACATCAATTTGTTGAAGAAGTGGGTATTTGGCACCAACATTGTGATGTTCACGTAGAAAAAGTACTTCTGCTTTACAGCTTGCTTGTAATAGAACCAAACCTTGAATAAAAACTTCTCGCGCAGTTTGTTCTTTTGTGACGACAGTACAAATGCTACTGTCCATTGCATGTATACGATCTAATAAAGGTTGCCAAGGGCTGCTAGTTTCGTTCATAAGACTATGATAAATACGGCATGTGCGTTGCAACCTCGTGAGTTCTTTCTCTTCAAGATTTTGAGCTATTTTCGCCCACATTTCTAGCGGCAAATCGGGCAACTCTCTTCTTGCCTTTTTAGCACTTTGTTCTTCTTCTGGATCACCTTGTGGGCCACGTTTCATCGATCTGGGGTTCCTGTAACATTAAAGTTGCAGCTAGTGTAGTTAATGAAAGCTCAAGTTAAATATCATGCAAAATAGGGGGAAGTCATGAATGGTAGCAAGGCGCTGACAAGCTGTGAGAAAAATTAAAAATGCATGAAGTTACAACTAACAATTTACAAATATTACTTGCCGACCTAGTACCAATCATGCTGTTTAGGCTATATTTTATAAAGTTATACTAAATCAATTAGTATTAATTATGAGTAATATATCCTTCAAATGAGGAAATACAATGACTAAACCAACAGGGCCATTGAAACCAGGTGAAAGTCAAGGCTATCAAAAAACACCTTTCAAAGAAGAGTCAAATATTGATGAATCTGCTTTCCCTTCAGTACCAACAGATGCAGAGCCCGCAGATACTAAAGGTATGACACCTTATGATCAACTGCCTCAAAATAGATTTGCACAATTTCAAGGCACTCTCACCGTAACACAAGATCAATATCAGCAATTACAATTAAAACCCAATGAATATCAACAATTACAATTAAAATCTAAACAATCACCAGAAATAACACTTCAGCTTGTTAAAAAGCCCCCTTCAGAGATCTCTAGAAAAGACAGAGAAAAGAATGCGCACAGTGTACAAACTGTGCTTCAAGCGCTGTCAAAAGAAGAATTAAATATGCTAATTAATGCAATCAATCCGCAAAATAAGACCGATCCCAATAAAGCAAAAAAAGCGAATATGAACCCTGAAAACATTTCAGTTAAATATGATGCTAAAAATAAAAAGTATGTTATTACAGATGGGACACAAGGGATTAAACTTGATTCAAAACAAATGGTGCTAACCTTAAAACTTGCACAGCACTATTTACAACCAGCCAAAGAGATGACAAGACAACCCGCAATGACTTTATCCGGTGGTCCAAGAAAACTGCCACCGCCGCCGCCGCCAATGCCAGAACATCTTAAGGCAATAAAAAGTGTTGCCCCAGATCCAAGTACACTGCCACCGCCACCACCTATAATGCCGCGCAAAAAGTAAAATTTAAGACTTAAATTTCACTTCCATGGTAGCACCATCATTAAATTGCGCTGTATAGGTGCCGGGTTTAGCTTCGACCATTTCACCTAAAGCCCCAGTAATTAATAAATAATCTTTTTCGATGGTCCAACCATGCGCAAGCACCTGATTGACCAACCATCTTAAAGCTTCCCATTGATCGCCCATGGCATCGATACCTTGGCCTTGATTCACAATCATGCCATTGTGCATCAAGCTGACGGTAATGCCATTAATGTCTTGCCCATACCAATTTACATTAGGATGAATGAGATAAGCACTAGAGCCTGTATTACCTGCCACTAAATCTTGCGCAGTGATTTTGTCAGAGACAAATGCGATATCAGGTAATTCTATAACTGGGACCACATGACTTATATAGGTTTTTAATTCCGCCGAAGAATTTACATTGTGCGTAATTGGCTTTTTAGTAATAAAGCCTAACTCGGTTTCAACAACCACATTATGGTGCGAGGATAGAGAAATCACCGGTTTACCAGCAAGCACACCACTTTTAAATAACACCCCAAAAATCGGACGGTTAATGCCTAAATGCGCTTGCGAGCTTTCGTTGGTTAAGCCTGCTTTAAAGCCGGCTATTTTATCTCTGGTTAAACGATCTTTAACAAAGGATGCTTGGATATCATAAGCCCCAGCCATATCAATGTTGGTTTCGCGAGATAGATTGGGAAGTCGCTCGCCTTTAGCATGCGCCGTTGATAGTCGTTTAGATAAAGCTTGGTCCTGTGCGAATAGCTGATCGCAGCAAAGACTTACCCATGATAAAATAATTGCCTTAAAAAACAAAGACTTATTCACTCATCACCCATTTTTATGCCAACCCGCGCGCTATGAAAAATAATTAAGGTTAACAAATTTAGCTAAAAGTATCCGATTGAACTTTGACTTTTGCTATTAAGTCAAAAGACATATAAATAATGCAACGCACAATAATAACCTCCAGTGCAGTTGTATTTAAGTGTATTTACCCCATTCAGAGGTGAGTTAAGTGTTTAGCGGTGGCCCAAAAAAGCAACGCCATTTACAGCAGCTTCCCGTAAAATCGTTTAAAGTTGCCGCTGGTGATGTCGTCGGCGGGCTCATTTATGTGATGGACAAACCGCTGGGTATTGAAGAAGGGATGATAGGTATTAGTATCGATAGTCCTGGCTACAGACAATTTGTTGCTGAGCTACTATCAGATCTAGATGAACACCGTATGAGAGGATCGCTCCATTCACATGAGCACAATGCCTTATTTAATAAGTACAGAAGTTTATTAAAAGATCCCAATTTTATTTTTAATTCCTTATTAGAGGGTGATAAAAATAAATTAATTGATCTATTTTTACATCACCCAAATATTCAAGCCTTTTTAGATGCCTTACCCGCCAATGAAAAATCGGCGATGGAGGCTTTTGCGAAACAACATCTTAATTATGAACCGCCTGAACCAGCACATAAAGAAATTCCTGTTCCCTTTCTTAAAAATGTTGCCAGATTTTTTACTCGAAGAATGCACGAAATAGCCACTACGGAATATGTCAATGAAGGAATGGGGGGATTACTCTTTAAAGCTTATAAGAGTGAATGTCGAATTATTGAAAATGATTCATTTGCTAAGAACATAAACAAAATTATACATGCAGGCTTTGGTAAAGAACCTAAAGTTGAAGTGTATATGGTAAAGCAAGATGGCAAATTAGGGCTCTTTGGTGGCACAGGCCCAGGGTTAAGTAAAATTGCTAAAACTTCCACCGGAAAAGGATTACAAAATAATTTTACCGTCCCCAGAGTACTTACCGTGGTATTGCCACTCTATTCTGCCATTCAATTTGGCGCAAGACGTTTAGGGTATCTTATCAGCAATTCTCCCACTAAAGTTAACACCGATGTGCTGAGTGAAAATATCGGCACAAAGTTAGCACAAATTCGTGGTTGCGAAACCCAGCACATTGAGACCCTGGAAGGCACCTATGAAAATAGCGCCCCCAAAATGACCTCTTTAGTCTCCTGGACGCCTGGCTGCCAAGATCTCACTGGCAAAATTATGGGTGGCGGCTATAAAAATTTGGAAGGGTTAATTGTTGCTCAAACACCTGATGGTCAGACCTTAAGAAAAGCTAAAAATGGTGATCTAATTTATAGAAAAGACATAAAAGACAAAGATGGTAAGATCATCGATTTTGAATACTATATCAATGATAATAAAGAACCCATTACCCGAGATAATAAAGCCTATAGACAAACAGCAGAAAATTATGACGCAGGTTTTGCTGTCGCTGAAAATAGAATAGATGGTTTAGGGGAAGCCTTAATTCCTTTTATTGCCTTAGGCGACAGAGATGCGCTTGGTAAAAAAGGGCAAAATAAAGCCATTATTCCTGGTGAAAATGGCCGCTTTACTTTTTACGGGATTGATTTTGGCAAAACTTACAATGGCAACAACCCGCTACTTGCTTCACTCAAAGACGATTTTTCTTTTCAGAGCCCAAAAGCACGTCTTGGGGATGTCTTCTTTAGCAATTATTCTGCTCTTTATGACACGCCGCTTCGGGAAAAAATGAAGGGCATTTATATTTTAGCCGTCTTAAGAGGAGTTTTGAAAGATCCAGAAAAAGCCGCCATTATTCAAGAATATGAAACAGCAGATCCCCATTTTGCAAAAAAGTTAAGAGAGACAAAACCGGATGCTGATAAAGAATTGATTGCATCTGAAATAGAAAAGTTAAGACAAAAAATATCCGAAAATCTTGAAAATGAAGGTGAATACCAAAGCTACATCCAACGCCTTGAAAAAATACAAGAGATTGCAAACCAAAGTGATGCAAAAATTTTAAAAGTATTTGAAAAACGTACTAAGGTTCCACCCTCTTATATTGATGCGATTGAAACCTTAGAGAAGCTCAGTGCCAAAAAGCTTCATAGCTTATCCCCCGATGGCAAAGTTGTCCGCAATCATCTTTACGTTAAAAGTAAAAACAGGATTGCTTGGCAAGTAGAGAATGGTCAACTTGTTAGTGCTAATTTAACTAAGAGTGAACTTGTGGCTGTAAAAGCACGTTTTACAGAGATGATTTCTTCGCTTGAACCCAAAGATGCGCTAAAGACAAAGCAATTGGTTACACTATTAAACAAAATTGAATATACAGAATCAGGTATTAAATTGCCACCGCTAACAAAAAGCGAATTGGCGCTTTTTAACCAATATATCACTGAAGATAAGGTAGCAAAAGTACGTAAGGTG
The DNA here is from genome assembly GCA_018241965.1 of Pseudomonadota bacterium. GTDB lineage: Bacteria > Pseudomonadota > Gammaproteobacteria > Berkiellales > Berkiellaceae > Berkiella. The sequence goes on from JAFECS010000045.1 coordinate 17,547, forward strand.
CCACATTATATGGATAGTGAAGCTAAAGCAGCGTTTGATAAAAAGCGAGACGAAATTCATCGCTTACAGCGCCCAGAACAAAAAACTTTGCCCTCAAAACCTGAACCTACCTTAAGCGACGAAGCGCTTTTTGAAGTGCAAACCAGCAAGCCTGCGCCAGAGAGGAGGCCGCCCACAGTGACCCTTGGGGCAGCAAGAGCGGCTACCAAAAAACCACCAGATTTACCCCCTGTGGTAGAAATGGCAACGCAACCAATGGATTCTTTCAAAGAATTAGATGATTATCTTGCCAAAGAAGACAACATCAAGCGTCACCACATCAAGCGCCCTTTAAAACCACCCTTAAAAACAGGAAACTTTAGTGAACATGATACCAGAGTGATAGAATTTCAAGATCCTGAAAAGTCAGAGCTGACAACCACCGTTTATGCCCAAAAGAAATTACAAAACGTTACCTACTCTGTCAAAAAGGATGCTAGCCCGGAACAATTTAAATTAGCCGCCCTTGAAACTTGCCGCTTAGTCGTTTTTTCAAAACCCAACACTCCTATTAGCTTTCCCTCCAGTCTCGATGAAGGCCAGAAGGCCGAATTGAAGGAGGCTTTTAAAATAGCAGTAAAAGAAGCGATTAAAGCCGGGATCTATACCGATGAAAATAAACCTTCGCTCTCACAGTCACTATCTGGTTGATTTTGGCAGACCACAAAGCATAGATCCTATCACCACTAAAAAGGTGCCCACAAAAAGAGGAAAAGCAGCAACAGAAATGCCAAATAATATCAGCAAACAAATACTCAGGATCGGATTAAAATAGGCCAATGAATTGAGTAAGGTAAAATGCCCACGCTTGATAGCAAAATCCCAACAAAAGTAAGAAAAAGCTAAAGTAACCCCCCCTTTGAGGGCAAGTAAGAGCCCTTCCATGGCTGTTGGCACCATAAATTGCTCTGTCATAAGATGATAACCTAAAGCAATTACTGCTCCCACGCCTAGGTATATCCCCATCATCAAGGACGTAATGTTGTAAAATCTTCGCGTCATTAAGGTATAAATTGACCACAAAATACTACTGAGTAGCGCAAAAAGATAACCCGGCAAATAAGCAAATTTAAACCCTGAAAAAAATTGCCCCTCGGTGATAACCATACAGACACCGATAAAACCCAAGATAACGCCAAAAACGGATAACCAACGGATCCGTTGCCCATAAAATAATTCCTTGGCTAATAACACCACCATAATGGGCCAGATTGCCGACATCGTCGCTATTTGTTCTGGTGGTGCCACGCGTAAACCTGCAACCAGCATTGTATGCGCACCGCAGATCCCAAGCGATCCTATTAACCAAATGATGGGTTTTTGTTTTACGCTCACCCATTGGCGGCGATAACTTAGAACAAGTGCATAAATGATAAAAGATATGGACCAAGCAATGGTGAGAATTTGAAAAATGGGAAGTCGAGATAGAAAGATATTAATAATCGTATCGCACGACCATAAAACAATGGCGATGCAGCCAATCAGCGTTCCTTGCGTTTTGGTGATGGTCATTTTTTATAGAAATACCCCCTCATCCGGCCGTTGGCCACCTTCTCCCTCAAGGGGAGAAGGTAAGAAACAAAATTTTGGATCTGTTTCCCTCTCCCCTTGCGGGAGAGGGCTAGGGTGAGGGGTATCCCTTACTCCGTATCCACAGATTCAGGTGCCACTTCAGAAGCTTGTTGAGCTTCCTCAGAAACAGGCTGCTCAGCGCTGCCTTCACCTTCCACTTCCTTCATGCTTAAACGAATACGACCTTGTCTATCTATTTCAAGCACTTTTACTTTGACCATTTGGCCAACTTGCAGCACTTGATTGATATCCGAGATCCGTTGCGATGAAATTTGAGAAATATGCACAAGACCATCTTTGCCTGGCAAAATGGTAACAAATGCACCAAAATCAACGATTCTCGCCACTTTACCTTCGTAGATTTTATTGACTTCAACATCTTCAGTTAAAGATTCAATACGTCTTTTGACTGCTTCACCTGAATATTTATCGTTAGCAACGATGTTGATAGTGCCATCATCGTTTACTTCGATGCTGGTACCCGTTTCTTCGGTCAATCCACGAATAGTCGCACCACCTTTACCAATGACATCTCTAATGCGTTCGGGGTTTACTTTAATAGTGTAAACTCTAGGCGCAAAATCAGACATTTCGGTACGCGCGGTATTAATTGCTTGATTCATGATGTTGAGAATATGCAAACGGCCTCGTTGTGCTTGCGCTAAAGCCACTTCCATAATTTCGCGGGTAATGCCATCAATCTTGATATCCATTTGTAATGCGGTGACCCCATTTACAGTTCCCGCGACTTTAAAGTCCATATCACCTAAGTGATCTTCATCACCAATGATATCTGAAAGAATAGCAAATTTATCTTCTTCCTTAATTAACCCCATCGCAATACCTGCTACATGAGATTTTAAAGGAACGCCTGCATCCATCAACGCTAAGCTGGTGCCACAAACGCTGGCCATAGAGCTTGAACCATTGGATTCTGTAATTTCAGAAACAACCCGCATCACATAGGGAAATTTACCACTTTCAGGTAACACACCTTGTACCGCACGACGTGCTAATCGGCCATGGCCAATTTCACGACGTTTAGGGCTGCCCATCATGCCTACTTCGCCCACGCAATAAGGAGGGAAATTATAGTGCAACATAAAGGGCTCTTTCTTTTCACCTGTGGCATTGTCAATCACTTGCGCATCACGTCCGGTGCCCAAGGTTGCCACCACAATCGCTTGGGTTTCCCCGCGGGTAAATAAAGCCGAACCATGGGTACGCGGCAATACGCCAGTTTGCACCGTAATTGGTCTGATGGTTTCTGTGTCTCTGCCGTCAATGCGCGGTTCACCACTTAAAATACGCCCACGAACAAATTTTTCTTCCAACTCACTCATGGCATTCACAACTTGCCCCTCGCTAAAGCCCGAGGTTTCTGTTGCTAATTGGGCAATAAGCTCTTTACGTAATTTTTTAAGAGCATCTTGGCGTGCCGTTTTGTCAGCGATAAGGTAAGCTTGCGCAATCGGTTCGCCCACAACATCTTTGACTTTATTAAGCAAGTCATCATGAGATAAGGTTGGCTTCCAATCCCAACGTGGCTTGCCTGCATCTTTCGCTAAAGCTTGCACAGCTTTAATAACGATCTGCATTTTGGCATGACCAAACATCACTGCTTCTAACATTACTGATTCTGATAATTGGTTCGCTTCAGATTCAACCATTAACACCGAGGTTGATGTTCCGGCAACCACTAAATCAAGATCAGATTTAGCCATTTCGGTCGCAGTCGGGTTAAGCACAAACTGACCGTCAATGTAACCTACACGTGCCCCACCGATAGGACCGTTGAATGGGATCCCTGAAATCGCTAATGCAGCAGATGCCCCAATCATGGCAGGAATATCTGGATTCACTTCAGGATTGATAGACATTACTGTGGCAACGATTTGCACTTCGTTCATGAACCCAACAGGGAACAGTGGACGAAGTGGTCTATCGATTAAGCGCGCAATCAATGTTTCGTTTTCGCTAGGGCGTCCTTCACGTTTGAAAAAGCCGCCAGGAATACGACCCGCTGCATACATACGCTCTTGATAATTTACAGTTAAAGGAAAAAAGTCTCTGCCTTCAACTTGATCTTTTATTCCGACAACGGTGACAAGGACAACGGTACCATCCATGTTGACCATGACCGCACCAGTAGCTTGGCGAGCGACAACACCCGTCTCAAGACTTACGGTATGATTTCCATATTGAAAAGTTTTAACACATGTACTCACAAATAGTTTCCTTTAGCGACGCAATTCTAAGCGTTCAATTAAATTCTTATAAACATCTGATTTGGTGGATTTTAAGTAATCCAGTAGCTTACGACGACGCGCCACCAAGTTCATTAATCCTTGACGTGAATGTACGTCTTTAGGATGTGTTTTTAAGTGTTCGGTGAGGTGGTTAATACGAGTCGTTAACAAAGCCACCTGGACTTCTGGGGATCCGGTGTCGCCTGCAAATCGTTGATATTGATCAACAACTTGGGCCTTAGCTTCTGCAGTAAGAGACATACGATAAACTCCTTGAGATTACTTTTAGTTATATAAATTTCATATAATAATAGCCTGGATAAAACCAGGCCCCGGGATTGTAACACAACCATTCCCCCTCACCCTAGCCCTCTCCCACAAGGGGAGAGGGGACAAGATCTTATTTCCTTCTCCCCTTGAGGGAGAAGGTGGCCCGCAGGGCCGGATGAGGGGAATGTTTAATTAGTCGCACACAGCCTTCTAGGCGCCACCCTGCCCTGCCCGACCATTTCTCCCACACCGAGCAGTGTGCCACGATGGGTCATTAAAGCCACCCAGCCTGTTTGCGCTGAAGCTAAAACTTCAACTTGCAAACCACGGCTTAAAAAATGGGCTTGTTGCTCATTAAGGCAAACAGCAGGTAACAACTGGGGTAAGACCTCTTCCAATGCGATCAAAGAGCCCTCATGCAATGTCTCTAGGGTTACCATAGGATGCGTATGAAAGGGCCATACCCAAAGGCGTCGTAAAGCGCTGACATGAGCGCCGCAACCTAAAAACTTACCCATGTCTTCTGCCAACGTACGGATATAAGTTCCGGTTGAACACTCAACAGTTAAGGTTAAAAAACAAGCCTCTTCCTGTTGTTCCACTTTATCTAAGGTTAAACGTGAGATAGTAATGGTGCGGGCTTTTCGAGCAATTTCTTTTCCCTGACGGGCAAGTTTATAAAGCGGTTGTCCTTGATGTTTAATCGCAGAATACATTGGCGGAATTTGTTGTTGCTGGCCAAGAAAAGTTTCTAGTAACTCATTGAGCAACGCATCACTTAGCTTCGGCACAGGTTTTGTGGCAACAATTTCCCCTTCGCTATCACCAGTGGTTGTGGTAACGCCCAACAGTAATGTTGTTTGATAACACTTTTTTTCTTCTAGCAAAAATCGCGTGTATTTTGTCGCTTCGCCAAAGCATAATGGTAACATGCCCGTCGCTAAGGGATCTAAACTGCCAGTATGACCTGCTTTTTCGGCATTAAACAGGCGTTTAGTTTTTTGAAGTGCAACATTGGAAGATAAACCCAGCGGTTTATCAAGGAGCAAAATCCCATTGACCGCCGTTTTCATTGGTTCTCATCATCATGAGATGATTTATCTTTTGCGCGCGCATCATCGATAATTTTTGATAAGCGATTGGCTTTAATAGTTGTATCATCGTAAACAAAAGTAAGTTGCGGCATAACGCGTATTTGAATACGTTTTGCTAGTTGTGCACGCAAAAACCCCGCCGCTTTGTTCAATGTGGCCAGTGTTTCTTGGGCATGCTCTTCTTGCATAACGCTAACATATATCTTAGCAAAACTCAGATCTTTAGAAACTTTTACTTCTAAAATGGTGAGCATACCCACACGTGGATCTTTCATTTCCTGTTGAATGATAGTGGCAATTTCCTTTTGTATAACATCCGCAATCCTGTCGGTACGTTGATAGTCTCTTGCCATTAACGTTTAGCTCTCATGAACATGTGCTACTTCAACTTTTTCATACACTTCAATCATATCGCCAGTTTTAATGTCGTTGTAGTTTTTAACGCCAATACCACATTCCATGCCGTTGCGCACTTCTTTAGCATCTTCTTTAAAGCGACGTAAAGATTCTAAAGCGCCTTCGTAAATCACGACATCGTTTCTTAACACACGAATAGGCAGATTACGTTTTACGATACCCTCGACCACCATGCAGCCTGCGATGGCGCCAAATTTCGATGAACGAAACACGTCACGAACTTCGGCAAGCCCGACAATTTGCTCTTTAAACTTAGGCCCAACCATGCCGGATATAGCGGCTTTAACGGTGTCTATCACATCGTAAATAATACTGAAGTAATGAATATCGATGCCTTCTTGTTCTGCAATGCGCCTTGCGGTTGCATCGGCACGGACGTTAAACCCAATGATAATCCCTTTGGAGGCCATTGCGAGGTTAACATCCGACTCGTTCAAACCACCCACACCTCTGCCGACAATTTTAACGGTAACATCGCTATTGGAAAGTTGTTCCAATACTTCCGTTAAGGCTTCCACAGAGCCCTGAACATCTGCTTTGAGGACAATATTTAATTGCCTGGTTTCACCTTCTTGCATTCTGTCCATGAAGCCTTCTAATTTAGAGGCTTGCTGTCTGGCAAGTTTTACATCACGGTATTTACCTTGTCTGAACAAGGCGATTTCGCGTGCTTTACGCTCATCGGAGACCACCGTCATCTCATCACCGGCAGCGGGCGTACCAGATAATCCAAATACTTCTACAGGAATGGAGGGGCCTGCATCATTAACATGCGCACCCTTTTCATCAATCATCATTCTCACGCGGCCATACTGCAAGCCGGTGATCACAACATCGCCTTTTCTTAAGGTACCATTTTGCACCAAAATGGTAGCAACTGGACCGCGTCCTTTATCTAAGCGAGACTCAATGACCAATCCTGTCGCTGGGCAATCTTTAATCGCTGTTAATTCCAAGACTTCAGATTGCAGCAAGATAGCTTCTAATAAATCATCGATACCTTGACCAGTTTTAGCTGAAACGCCCACCATCATGACATCACCACCCCATTCTTCTGGGACGATACCATGTTGCACAAGTTCGTTTTTAACTCGATCTAAATCAATACCGCTTTTATCAATTTTGTTGACCGCAACCACTAAAGGTACTTCAGCGGCTTTAGCATGCTGAATAGCCTCAATTGTTTGTGGTTTAACACCATCATCGGCAGCCACAACAAGCACGACGATATCCGTGCATTTGGCCCCTCTGGCACGCATGGCACTAAATGCCGCGTGACCTGGTGTATCTAGAAAGGTAATCATGCCGCGTTTGGTCTCAACATGATAAGCACCAATATGTTGGGTAATACCGCCTGCTTCGCCAGCGGCTACTTTCGTGCGTCGAATATAATCGAGCAACGACGTTTTACCATGATCGACGTGTCCCATGATGGTGACAATCGGAGCGCGGTGGGTTTCTTCACCTTCATATTTAATGTTAATAGATTCTTCAATAGAATCTTGTTTTCTTAAGATGGCTTTATGTCCCATCTCTTCGCATACTAAAGCAGCTGTGTCTTGATCTATTACTTGGTTAATAGTTGCCATGGCACCCATTTTCATCATCACTTTGATGACTTCAACCGCCTTAACAGACATTCTTTGCGCTAAATCGCCCACACTGATAGTTTCTGGGATAACGACATCTTTAATAACAGGCGCCGTGGGTTTTTCGAAGGCATGCTTTTTAAGCGCAGTTTCTTCCTGTTTACGTGGCCCTTTGCGCTTCTTGCGAACATGACGTGTCTCATCGCCTTCTACTTCTTGAATATCACGAATTTTTTTGCTGCCCTTAGGCTGCATTTTTGGTGCTTTTTTGGCACCGGCGTTTTCACCACGTTTTGAGGTTTCTTTTTCAGGTGCTCTTGGTTCCGTTTTACCACGCACGGGGCGGCCTTTCTCTTGACGCGCTTCTACCGCTTCTTGGGCTACTTCTTCAACAACAACAGGTTCGACTACTTCGGCAACAGCTTCTTGCACTGTCGGTTTATGTTCTTGTTCTATTTCTTTTGCAGGCTCTTCATGACTTGGCGCAGCAATGGGCGCAACTTCTTCAAATACTTGCTCAGGTGAAGCCTGTACAGGTTGTGCTTGTGGTTGCTCTTCTTCACCCTCAAGTAACGGTGTTTCAGCCCCTTCGGCTTCCAAGGGGGTCGTACGTTTAACAAACTTACGACGTTTTTTGGTAACAACTTTAACTGTTTTCTTAGAAGTTGAGCCTGGCACTTTAACGTTGAGTTCGCTCACCTTTTCGCGGGTAACGGTAAATTGTGTTACCCCAGCAGCAGTTTGCTCTTTTTCACCATGATCACTTTTTAACTTTTCCAGGAGCTTTTGTTTTTGATCATCTGTTACCAGATGCTTTAAACCCTTTTCACAGTTAACGCCTGCGCCTTTGAGCTGTTGCAAAAGCAAATTCGGTGCAATTTTTAAGATTTCAGCGTATTCTTCAACGGTAACCTCAGTCATTGGCCCCTCCGACGCATTAATTTTCTATGAACCAATGGGCGCGTGCAGCCATAATGAGCTTGCCAGCACGTTCTTCATCCATTCCTTCGATTTCCAGCAGTTCATCAATAGACTGTTCTGCTAAATCTTCCCTCGTGACAACACCTTTTTGTGCGAGAAGATAAGCCAAGTGCTTATCCATTCCTTCTAATTCAAGTAAATCAGCAGCAGGCGCGTTTTCCCCTAAGCGCTCTTCTTCGGCAATGGCTTTGGTCAATAAGCTATCTTTAGCGCGTTGACGTAAAGTGTTCAATAACCCTTCGTCCATACCTTCCACTTCCATGAGTTCTTGCGCAGGCACATAGGCTATTTCTTCAATACTGGTAAACCCTGCTTCGATTAAACTTTCTGCAATTTCTTGAGAAACTTGTAAATGTTGTACGAAAAGTGAAGATAATTTTTCAAATTCTTCTTGATCGCGTGTTTGTGCTTGATTTTGTGAAATCACATTAAGCTCCCAACCTGTAAGCAAGCTTGCCAGGCGTATATTTTGGCCATTTCTGCCTATAGCAGCAGATAGTTGATCGTCACTGACTACCACATCCATAGATTTAGCATCATCATCAATGATAATGGAAACCACTTCAGCTGGTGCAATGGAGTTAATAACAAATTGCGCGGGATTATCATCCCACAAAACAATATCGACGCGCTCGCCGCCTAATTCTCCTGAGACTGCTTGCACACGTGCACCGCGCATCCCTACACAAGCACCCACAGGATCAATACGGTTATCTTTCGCTAACACAGCAATTTTTGCTCGTGAGCCAGGATCACGCGCCGCACCTTTTAATTCAATTAAGCCATCACCAATTTCAGGCACTTCTATTTTGAACAGCTCAATTAACATTTCTGGACAAGTACGGCTGATAATCAATTGTGGACCACGCATATCCGGACGTACATCTTGCAGATATGCACGAACTCTGTCACCAATGCGCACAATTTCACGTGGTAGCATATCGCTACGACGGAGCAATGCTTCGGCATTAGAGCCCAATTCAATAATAATGTTATCTCGCGTTACTTTCTTAACCGTACCAGCAACCAACTCACCAATACGCGCACGATATTCTTCAGCGATTTGATCACGTTTGGCAGCACGCAATTTTTGCATAATAACTTGCTTGGCCGTTTGTGCCGCAATTCGACCAAATTCAACAGAAGCAATCGGCTCTGTGATGATATCGCCAATTTTGGCGTCGGGTTTCTTTTCACGCGCTTGTTCTAGGTTGAGCTCTGCTTGGGGGTTTTGTATCCCAACTACTTCACCCAGTTCATTGACGGCATTTTCATCCACGACGCTATAGGTACGAAAAGTTTCATAGTCACCCGTGGTTCTGTTGATAATGACTTTAAATTCCCAATCAGCGCCATAGAGCTTTTTGCTCGCTGATTCCAAAGCCGCTTCAAGCGCTTCAAAAACTATTTCTTTTGAAACATTTTTTTCATTAGATACGGCATCTACGACTAAACGAATTTCGTTATTCATTGTGTTGCCTCTTTACTTGCCATCAGCAATTTTAATGTCAGGTAATGATTTTGCTTTTTCAATATCTTCATAATTAAAAGAAAAAGCTTGTCCATCGACTTCAACTTGCACACTACTCTCATCACAGGAAAGCAAAACACCTTTAAAATTTTGCCTGTTATTTACCGGGAAGCTGGTTTTAATAAAAACCTTATTCCCAATTTGTCCTTTAAAATGCAAAGGCGTAAATAAGGGTCTTTCTAAGCCAGGAGAAGACACTTCTAGCGTATAATGACCTTTAATAGGCTCTTCAACATCTAAGACCACGCTTATTTGGCGGCTTAATTGTGCAATTTCATCAATTGTAATGCCGCCGGGTTTGTCGATAAAAATACGCACAATCGTATGTTTACCCCCTCCCACACATTCCACGCCAACCAGTTCAAAGGGCGTATCCAGTAATATCGGGCTAATAATAGCCTGCCATTTATCTTGTCGGCGCATGTACTTTTTTCCGTTCAAACAAAAAAGTGGGCAGTGCCCACTTTTATGATTCTTTTACCACCCAGCAGAAAAAAACCCCTTACGGGGCTCTTTAACTTATGCCATGACAGCTGGCATATGGCTGGTAGCGGGGGCAGGATNNGACCTTCGGGTTATGAGCCCGACGAGCTGCCAGACTGCTCCACCCCGCGATAAGTCGAAACATGATATGCGAAACAAGGAAATTTCGCAAGTAAAAAGACTGCCTATCAAACCTAACAAGTTGATTTAAATTGAAAAGTATTTACTTTACCCAAAAATAATTAAAACAACTTACATAGTTTCTACAACATACTTTTTAATACTTGCTGACAAATAACGTATAAGGGTCCAGGGATTAAGCCCAAGCCCAAAATCGCTATGCCATTTACCGACAGGGCTATTCTCATATCCAACGTTCCCCTCACAGGATAAGGAACTTCAGGCGTATCAAAGTACATAACTCGCACAATTTTCAAATAATAGTAAGCTCCTATCACTGAAAATAGTACGACGAATGCAGCAAGCCAGGTGTATCCGGCGTCCACGAGTGAGCTTAATACCAAAAACTTAGCATAAAATCCAACTGTGGGCGGTACCCCAGCCAAAGAAAAAGCCACCAATAACATCAGAAAAGCTAAAAAGGGGCTTCGACTAGCTAGGCCTTTGAGATCGCTAAGCTTTTCACAGTCAACATCTTGCTGGCTTAAGAAGATTAAGATACCAAATGCGCAGGCAGCAACCAGGGCATAGGTAATGATGTAGTACATGGCAGGTGCATAGCCAATGTCTTTTGCCACCATCAGTGCTAAAAATAAAAACCCAACATGCGCTATAGTTGAATAAGCAAAAAGTCGTTTGATGTTCGTTTGACTGATAGCAACGATATTCCCCAGAGCAATAGACAAAACCGCTATCACCATCAGAAATTGGCTCCACGTGTCCAAAAAGGCGGGAAAAGTATCATGGAGCAATCGGTATGCCATACCAAAGGCAGCAACTTTGGGAGCTGTACCAATAAGCAAAGTTACATTGGTGGGTGCTCCTTGATAAATATCCGGGACCCACATATGAAAAGGAACTGCGCCTAATTTAAAGGCAAGTCCTACAATGATGAATATCCCACCCATCATGCCAAGATAAACATTGGCTCCCGAAAGTGCTTGGAGGCTATCGGCCACTTCTTTTAGTCCAATGTTGCCGGTAATGCCATAAATTAATGAAATACCATAAAGCATCATCCCAGAAGCCAACGCCCCCATCACAAAATATTTAATGCCAGCTTCAACTGACACTGAGGAATCTTTTTGTAGGGCCACAAGTGCATATAAAGGTAAAGTGAGTAATTCCAAGCCAAGATATAAAATTAATAAACTCTGGGCGCTCACCAAAAACATCATACCCAACGTTGAAAAAAGCGTTAAGGCATGAAATTCCCCGTATGCTATTTTATGATTTTGAACGTAATTTCTTGAATATAACAAAACAAAAAACATCAATAATAAAATAAAGATCTTTATCACTTGCGCAAAAGGATCAGCGATAAATTGTCCCATAAAGGCACTGGTTTGCGGGTCGCCTGGAAAAAATACACAACAGATAGCTGTCAAGATCAAAGACGCTTGGCTAAATAAATAGGTGATATACCGTGTTTTGGCGCTCACAAAAAGATCAACCACCAAGCATACGCATGCCATGATGGCTAAAACAATTTCAGGCATGATCACTAATAAATCTCTCATTTATCCTGCTCCACTTATCACATCCCCTCTCCCCTTGCGGGAGAGGGTTAGGGTGAGGGGGTTATAATCTTTAATATTTTGGCTTTCCAATATGCTCAAGCAAACCATTGATCGAGGTTTGCGTTACATCCACCAATGGCGCTGGCCACAAACCAAATAACAACACCAAGAAAGCTAAAATTGCTAAAAAGCTAATTTCTCGCATGCTCACATCTTTGAGAGCGCCAACATGTTCGTTGGCCACTTCTCCAAAGACCACGCGTTTAATCATCCATAAGGTATAAGCAGCCCCTAGGATCAAGGTGGCGCTTGCAAAAAACGCATACCATGGGTTCGCTTGGAAGGCACTTAAGATCACAAAAAATTCACCTACAAAACCAGAAGTACCAGGTAAACCGGCATTAGCCAACCCAAAAAGCACAAAAAAGCTGGCAAAAATCGGCATGGTATTAACCACACCGCCATAATCAGCAATCTCACGAGAATGTACTCTGTCGTATAGCACGCCAACACACAAGAACAGTGCGCCAGAGATAAAACCATGAGAAATCATTTGCACATAGGCGCCTTGCATGCCCATCGCTGCCACTTCTTTGGAGTTAAAATTAATCAAAGAAAAAGCCATGAAAATGCCCAAAGTGACAAAACCCATGTGTGCAACTGAAGAGTAGGCAATTAGCTTTTTCATATCTTTTTGCACAATGGCCACCAAGCCGATATAAACAACGGCTACTAAAGAGGCACCAATAATAATCAACTGCCATTCTCTAGCGGCATCAGGGACAATAGGCAAAATAAAACGTAAGAAACCGTAAGCCCCCATTTTTAAGAGAATCGCCGCTAGCACCACAGAGCCACCCGTGGGGGCCTCGACGTGTGCATCTGGTAACCAAGTATGCACCGGCACCATGGGAATTTTAACGGCAAAAGCAAGTAAAAATGCCACCAAGATCCATTTTTGCGCTGTTAAAGACAGCGGCAATTGTTGGAAAGCTCCGATATCAAAAGCATGCGCCACACCGGCATCTCTTGCTTGTAAATGTAAGTAGATCAATGACACTAATAAGAACACGGAGCCCAAAAATGTGTATAAAAAGAATTTGATGGTTGCATAAACACGATTAGGTCCACCCCAGATCCCAATGATGAGGAACATCGGCACCAGCATGGCTTCCCAAAACACATAAAACAAAATCGCATCCATGGCAGCAAAAACACCACACATTAAGCCTTGCATGATTAAAAAGGCAGCCATGTAATGGGCAACGCGCTCTTTGATAACTTGCCAAGCAGAAATCACCACCAGCGGCGTAAACAGACAAGTAAGAATTATCAACGGAACAGCAAAACCATCTACCCCCAGTGAATAACGAATATGTAAAGCTTCAAACCAGGGATGATCTTCTACAAACTGAAATTGAGCCGTTTGTTGATCAAAATATTGCCATAAAGGAATACATAGTAATAAGCACAACAAAGATATCCCAAGCGCTAGCCATTTTGCCCTGCTTGGCGCTTTATCGCCGCCTGCGATAAAAATAAAGATAGCCCCAATGATGGGGAACCAAATCAGCGCGCTTAAAAGTGGAAACGAAAGTTGCATACTTGCTGCCTTTTTACTTTAACCATTGCCAAATCAAGAGCACAATAAGCCCTGTGATCATGGCAAAGGCATAATGATAAACATAACCTGATTGCAGATGCCGGGTGACTTTGGAAACAAACCCCACACTGTTTGCAGAACCGTTCACAAAAAAATCGTCGATAATTGCTTTATCGCCTACTCGCCAACACAGCCAACCCATGGCTCTGGTACCACCGGCAATCACTGCCTGGTTAAAATCATCAAAGCCGTATTTTCGAATCAAAATGGCATTAATGGGTGAAAATAGCTTTTGGGTAAACCGCGATAACATTGGCATTTGTACATAAAATAACCATGCAACCACTATTCCCGATAGTGCTAACCCAAAAGGCAGACTTTGAAAACCATGTAATGCCATTGCTTTAGCACCATGAAATTCTTCTCCTAATGTCGCCATCACATTATGCTCAGGTAAGACAAAAATCGATTGCCCCAAAAAGCCGTGCATTATTGGAGAAGCGAACAAATAGCCAATGACTAAAGAAGGAATGGCTAATAACACCAAAGGAGCCCACACCACCGCAGGGGATTCATGTAAGTGCTCTTGGGTATGTTTATCCATTCGCGGCTTGGTATGAAACACTAAAAAGAACAATCTAAAAGAATAAAGCGCGGTGACGAAAACGCTGCCTAACACTACCCAATAGGCGATGTTAGCACCTTTAATCTGGCTTAAGTGTACTGCCTCAATGATGGTGTCTTTGGAATAAAACCCTGAGAAAAAGGGAAACCCAACTAACGCCAAGCTACCAATTAACATGGTGATATAGGTAATGGGCATGTATTTGCGCAATCCGCCCATCTTTTGAATATCTTGCTCATGATGCATGGCGATGATACAAGAACCTGCCCCTAAAAATAGCAAGGCTTTGAAATAAGCATGCGTCATCAAATGGAATATCCCTGCAGAGTAGGCAGATACCCCTAATGCAACCACCATGTAGCCTAGCTGGGATAAAGTCGAATAGGCGATGATGCGTTTGATATCGTTTTGCACAATACCAATAAGCCCCATTAACAAACAGGTACAAGAACCAATGAACAACACAAAACTCAAAGCAGTCTCTGAGTACTCAAACAAGGGTGACATACGTGCCACCATAAACACGCCTGCGGTTACCATGGTTGCCGCATGAATGAGCGCTGAAATAGGTGTGGGGCCTTCCATGGAATCAGGTAGCCACACATGTAAAGGCATTTGCGCTGACTTACCCATGGCACCAATAAACAGTAAGATCCCTATTAAGGTAAATACTGACCAAGGGTGTCCGGTAATAATTTCTATCATCGGGCTGTTAGCCGCCAATTCGGGCGCTTTTTGAAAGACACTGGCATAATCCAAGGTGCCAAATGCCCATAAAACAGTCGCAATGCCCAGCAAAAATCCCATATCGCCAACACGGTTGACTAAAAATGCTTTGAGATTGGCAAAAATAGCCGTTTCACGCTTATACCAAAAACCAATTAATAGATAAGACACTACCCCTACTGCTTCCCATCCAAAGAAAAGCTGCAAGAAATTGTTAGACATCACTAACATAAACATCGAAAAGGTAAATAAGGAAATATAACTAAAAAAGCGTTGGTACCCGGGATCATCTTGCATATAGCCAATGGTATAGATATGTACCATCCAGGAGACAAAGCTCACCACACACATCATCAACACCGTGAGTGGATCTAACATAAAACCAACTTGAAACCTAAAGGTATCAATTTGCGCCCAGTTGTATAACGTAATATCGATTAGCTCTGGTATCGCTTTATCCAAGAACATCAATTTAGCGATGTACAGGGACACAAAAAAGCTCAACGCTACACACAATATGGTGATCCAATGCGCGCCTTTTCTACCAATCACACGTCCGAAAAGACCTGCAACGATTGAGGCGAGCAAAGGCGCAAGAACAACTACTAAACATAGAACAGGGACATTGGCTTGCACAGATTACCCCTTCAACGAATCTAATTCTTCAACGTTAATAGTACGGCGGCTTCTAAACACAGCCACCAATATCGCTAAACCGATGGCTGCTTCTGCTGCTGCAACGGTTAATATAAAAAATACAAAAACTTCGCCCACTTGGTTTTGTAAAAAATGTGAGAACGCAACAAAGTTTGTATTTACCGCCAGCAAAATAAGCTCAATACACATCAATAAAATAATGACATTTTTGCGATTGATATAAAGGCCGGCAACACCAATACCAAATAGAACCGCCGCCACACACAGGACTTGGGTCAATCCAATCATGGTTGGCTCTCCTTGTTGGGTGCGTAACTATCTTCATTTTCTTTGCTGGTAGCCATCTTAACAATTCTTAAACGATTTTCTTTGCGCACTTGGGTTTGTAACGAGGGCTTTTGTGTTTTAGTGTCTCTGGGGCCTCTAAAGGTAAGACCAATTGCCGCCACCATAGCGACCAATAAAAGAATACCGGCAATTTCAAACGGCAATAAATAATCTGTATAAAGCAAAGTACCCAGTGCTTTAACATGGCTATAATCGCTTGCATGCGGCACATAAGCCGTTGCCTCTTCTAAACCAAATTGCTGTTTATTCAAAGACATTATCAGCAAAGCAATGGTAATGCTTGCCACCACAGCGCCAATGGGCCAATGCTTGACCAAGGATTCGCGCATCAATGGCGCTTCCATATCTAACATCATTACCACAAATAAAAAGAGCACCATGACTGCGCCCACATACACCAAGACTAAGACGATGGCTAAAAACTCAGACTCTAGCAACATCCAAATCCCGGCCATGCAAAAAAAGGTGAATACCAAATATAAAACCGATCTCACCGCATTTTTGGATAAAATCATCATTAAGGCCGACACAATGGCCATAAACGAAAAGGTATAAAAAACAAGCTGTTCAAATGTCATCCTCTTCCCCTACCGATATGGCGCATCTTGCGTACGACATTGTGCTATTTGTGCTTCGTATTTATCGCCAATAGCTAATAATTTTTGTTTATCTAAAATATTTTCGCCACGCTCTAAAAAGGCATAATGCGCTTGATCCGTTTCAACAATAGAATCCACGGGGCATGATTCTTCACAAAAACCACAATAAATACATTTAAACAGATCAATCTCGTAACGCGTCGTACGCCGTGTTCCGTCTTCTCGCTCGGCTGAATCAATAGTAATCGCCAGCGCGGGACAAACTGCTTCACACAGCTTGCAAGCAATACATCTTTCTTCCCCGTTGGGATATCGGCGTAATGCGTGAATACCCCGAAAACGGACCGAACGTGGCGTTTCTTCTTCTGGATATTGCACAGTTATTTTACGAGCAAATAAGTACCTACCGGTTAACTTTAAACCCACCAATAGTTCCCACAGTGTAAAACTCTTTAAAAAATGCGCTAATTTATTTGACGCCATATCTTCTCTCTATCCAAACCATGGCCCTAAATGGGTTTTAATTGCTATTGTTTCTACAATGATCCAAATAAAAGTCACGGGAATAAAAATTTTCCACCCTAAACGCATGATTTGATCATATCGATATCGGGGAAAGGTCGCCCTAAACCATAAATAAAGCAGTAAAAAGAAGGCGACTTTTAAACCTAGCCAGACAATGCCAGGTACCCATACAAGTTTTTCTTGAATAAAGGCAATCCCTTCAAACGGAGACAACCAGCCTCCCATAAACATTAAAGCACATAAGGTAGACAGTAAAATCATGTTGGCATATTCAGCCAAAAAGAAAATCGCAAAAGTCATGCCCGCGTATTCAACATGGAATCCGGCAACAATTTCAGATTCCCCTTCTGCAACGTCAAAAGGCGCACGATTAGTTTCGGCAACAGCAGATATCCAATAGACCACAAATAAGGGAAATAACGGCAACCAATACCAATGTAACACCCCCCCTTTTTGCGCATGTACGATATCAGTTAAATTCATACTATGTGCAGCCATCAATACACCGACCAGCGCAAAACCCATAGCGATTTCATAAGATACCACTTGAGCGGCCGAGCGAAGTGCACCTAAAAAGGCGTATTTAGAATTGGAAGCCCATCCAGCAATGATGACCCCATAGACTCCCAAGGAAGTCATGGCTAATAAAAATAATAACCCCGCATTCACATTCGCTAATGTCCATCCTTCATCAAAAGGGATCACCGACCAAGCAACAATCGGCGGAGCAAACGCTAAAATCGGCGCCACAATAAATAAGAATTTATTCGATTTATTGGGTAACACTACTTCTTTGAACAAGAGCTTAAAGACATCGGCAAAGGGCTGAAACAAACCAAAAGGACCGACACGATTAGGCCCTATACGTACTTGAATGTAACCAATCACTTTGCGTTCAAGATAAGTTAAATAAGCTACTGCTAATATCAAGGGTAATAGTATTAACAAGCCTTTGAAAACAACCGTCACTAATGTAATTAACCATTGGGTTATCACTTTAGGCTTCCTCTTCTGCAAGTATTATATCGATTAATCCAAAAGGAGCGCCTAGCGATTGCGTTTCATGAATACTGCCAGGAACAATGGCTACCCCGTTTGGTAACGTATCATCAATATGAAGTGGTAAGGGGCTCAGGGATTTTGCCTTACCTTGAAATACCCAAACTTTTTGCCCGAGCTTTAAATTTAAGTTCTTTGCCTCTGCGACATTCATGCTGACTTTAGCCATATTTGCATCTTGGGTCTTTTGCAGTGAGTGCGCGCGACGCGTGATCCCATCCACATGATACAGCCCCATCGGCGCAAGACGGACTAGTTTTGTGCTGTGTTGGTTTGGCGTTAATTGGCATTCCATAGAAAGTAAATTTTCAGCAAAATGAGGCGTATTGGATTTCATGGTTAATAATTCTGCCAGGATGTCCTCACTGGTCTGATATTCAAACCCTGATATATCCCACAAATTCGCCATCACACGTAGCACCTTCCACGCTGGACGACTTTGCGCAAACGGGGTGATAGCGGCTTTAAAACTTGCCCATTCCCCAAAAGCATTGATATATGTGCCAGACATTTCAGAAACAGGCGTAATAGGTAATAAGACTTGAGCAACTTCGCGTAGTTGTGGACTATCATAAGCACTTAATGCAACAACGGTTTTGGCATTCAATAAGGCATTTTTAGCTAATGCGGGATCCACACAATCAAATTCAGGCTCGCAATTGACCAACAGGTAGCCCTGTCTTGGCTTTTCAAGCATTTGATTGACATCCAAACCTACCTTTACATGGTCCACTTGACCAAAAGGCATCCGATGAGGAATAGCACCCGCTAAATAGCCACCGGCACTATTGGCCCCATGACTCATTTCACCAAATGTAGCACCACAAAGATGCGCTAAAATTCTGCTTAACCAATAAATTTGATGCGCTTTAGGATGAGTAAATCCATAAGCACCAAGTATAACGCTGTTCTTTTGACCTTCTTTTAATTGTTTGGCAATTTCTTTTGCTTTTTCGCTTGGGTTAACAGCAGATAACTGCGCTTCTAAACCAGGAGGACAATCAGCAAGCACTTCTTTATCTGTCAGTGCCATGAGCGCCTTAACCACTTCCATTAATCCTGAATAAAAATCACCACGAGGCGATACAAAATGGGTCATCTCATTATAATTATGATCCACTGCATAAGGATTAATGCCAAATACTTTTGCGCCATGTAATGACGCTTTGCGAATACGTAAATTAACAATAGGCTGTTCTTTTTTTACATTGGCGCCAACAATAACAATATTTTCTTGTTCTTCTAAGCCACTTAACCATATCCCCAGCGTGGGAAATGATCCCATATGAGATTGATGCTTGTTATCAACATGACGCAAACGATGATCAATATTGTAGCAATCTTGGCTCTTGAGAAGCTTTTGTAGCAAGAAAAATTCTTCAACGGTACAGTTAGGCGATGCAAGTGCGCCGATGGCCTCTGCCCCTTGTGATTGCATCACTTTTTGCAAACTTTCAACCGCAAAACTCAATGCGGTTGGCCAATCTACCTTTTTCCAATGGTTATCACGTTTGATCCAGGGAGAAGCTAATCGGTCTTGGTGATTTAACGCTTCGTAACTAAATCTATCTCTATCGGATAGCCACACTTCGTTTAAAGGTTCATATTCTCTTGGTAAAGTGCGTTTTACTTGATTGTTTTGCGTGTGAAAGTAAAGATGAGATCCGATACAATCGTGCATAGAAATACTTTCATTAGCTTGTAGTTCCCAAGCACGCGCTTGAAAACGAAATGGCTTGCTTGTCAAAGCGCCCACAGGACATAAATCAATGACATTACCGGAAAGTTCTGAATTAACACTTTTTTCAATATAAGTGCCAATTTCCATAAATTCACCACGCCCAGTGGCGCCTAGTTCTCTTTGTCCTGCAATTTCGCTGCCAAAGCGCACACAACGTGTACAATGGATACAGCGTGTCATTTCGGTGCTGATAAGGGGGCCAATATCCTTATCTTTCACTACTCTTTTACGCTCCACAAAGCGTGATCTATCTTTACCATATTCTAAAGCAACATCTTGTAATTCACATTGCCCCCCTTGGTCGCAAATAGGGCAATCTAGCGGATGATTAATTAACAAAAATTCCATCACCGCTTTTTGTGCTTCAACAGCACGAGTGGATTTGGTGAAAATTTTCATCCCATCAGATACAGGGGTTGCGCAAGCTGGCAAGGGTTTGGGCGCTTTTTCTACATCCACTAAACACATGCGGCAATTTGCGGCAATAGAAAGCTTTTTATGATAGCAAAAACGTGGGATCTGAATACCCACACTGTCTGCTGCCTCAATAATCATTTGACCTGGGCGCGCTTCAACTTTTTTATCATCAATTTCGATGGTTACCATCTTGTCTCCTGCAGTATCATGCAGCAACCATTGAGCGTTTGTGCTCAATCATGTATACAAATTCATCTCTATAATGCTTTATAAAACTGCGCACTGGCATGGCCGCAGCATCGCCTAATGCACAAATGGTCCGGCCCATAATTTTATCGGCAACATCATCTAGTACATTCAAGTCTTGTAATGTGCCTTGTCCGTGTAAAATTCTGTGCAAAATTCGCGCTAACCAACCTGTACCCTCTCTGCAAGGCGTACACTGGCCGCAGGATTCTTCAAAATAAAAATCCGAAATACGTGCAAGCATCTTCACCATGCAAGTGGTTTCATCCATGACAATCACCGCACCTGAACCTAACATGGAACCAGCTTTGGCGAGTGAATCATAATCCATATTCAGCTTCATCATCTCATGACCAGGTATCACTGGTACGGAAGATCCTCCCGGTATGACGGCTTTGAGTTTTTTACCATTTTTCATGCCGCCAGCCATTTCTAATAAAGTGGCAAAAGGCGTTCCTAAGGGGATCTCATAATTGCCTGGCTTATTCACATGCCCAGAAACACAGAATATTTTCGTGCCGCCATTGTTTGGCAAGCCTAAATCTAAAAACCATTTACCGCCGTGCTGTAATATCACCGGTACGGAAGCATAGCTTTCGGTATTGTTGATATTGGTTGGATTCCCGTAAATACCAAAATTTGCTGGAAAAGGAGGTTTAAACCGCGGTTGGCCTTTTTTGCCTTCCAAGGATTCCATTAACGCAGTTTCTTCACCACAAATATAAGCGCCAGCGCCAAGGACATTATGCAATTCAAAATCAACGCCCGAGCCTAAAATGTTTTTACCGATGAACCCCAGCTCGCGGGCTTCTTTTAAAGCTTGTTCCATTCTTTGAAAGGGCTCAATAAATTCGCCTCTTAAATAGTTATATCCCACGGTGGCATTCATCACATAGCCTGCAATGGCCATACCTTCAATTAATTGATGGGGATTAAAACGCAAAATATCACGATCTTTGCACGTACCAGGTTCGCCTTCATCTGAATTACATAAAACATATTTTTGACCTGGCTTATTGCGTGGCATAAAGCTCCATTTGAGCCCGGTTGGAAAACCTGCGCCGCCACGTCCACGTAGTGCCGATAATTTTAATTCGTTAATAATATCTTCAACAGGCGTTTTATTTTTGAGGATTTTTTGCCAAACCTCATAGCCACCCACGGACCTGTAAGCTTCCAAGGACCAGGGCTTATCACAATGTAGCGTTCTAAAACAAACTAAATTGGTAGGCACACTCATGGTCTACTCCTTGGATGCCAAAATCTCATCGATTTTTTGTGCGTTGAGATTTTCATAATAATCATCACCTATTTGCATCATCGGCGCACCACAACAAGCTGCTAAACATTCAACCGATTTAAGCGTAAATTTACCATCCGCTGTTGTTTGGCCCAAGTTTATGCCTAACTTATTAGAAAGGTATTTTACAATTTCATCAGAACCACTGAGCATGCAAGAAATATTGGTGCAGACACAGATTTTATGACGCCCAACAGGCTTTAGTTCAAACATGCTATAAAAAGTAGCCACTTCAAAAGCAGCAATTTTCGGCATTTCTAAATAGGCAGCCACCGCTTCAATTAATTCGTTGGTTAAAAAGCCACCGTTTTCTTTTTGGACATAAGTAAGCGCTGCAATGATAGCGGACTTTTTTTGTTCTTGAGGATATTTTCGTAACCACTCATCAATATGCAATCTTGCCTGCTGTGATAAAACGTCAGGCGAAATTAATGTAACTTTTGCATTCACCTGTCAATTTCTCCAAATACAATGTCTTGGGAACCAATCACTGCGACCACGTCTGCAATCATATGCCCCTTTACCATTTCATTCATCGCCGCTAAATGAGGGAACCCTGCTGCACGCACTTTCACCCGATAAGGTTTATTTGCGCCATCGGAGACTAAGTACACCCCAAATTCTCCTTTAGGATGCTCTACCGCAGCGTAGGCTTCACCTTCTGGCACACAGTAACCTTCTGTAAAAAGTTTAAAGTGATGGATTAAGGATTCCATATCCTCTTTCATTTGTTCACGTTTGGGTGGCACAATTTTATTATCATTAACCATCACTGGCCCTGGGTTTTCCCGCAGCCACTTTACACATTGACGAATAATGCGATTGCTTTGTCTCATTTCTTCGACGCGTACCAAATATCTGTCATAGCAATCACCCTCTTTGCCGACAGGAATATCAAAGTCCATTTTGTCATAAACGGCATAAGGTTGTTTTTTACGCAGATCCCACTCAACGCCTGATCCTCGTAACATCGGCCCAGAAAAACCCAATTGTAAGGCACGTTCTTTAGAAACCACACCAATGCCTACGGTGCGCTGTTTCCAAATACGGTTATCGGTTAAAAGCGTTTCATAATCATCCACGCATTGTGGAAATCTTTCTGTAAAATTCCAGATAAAATCTAATAAAGAGCCTTGTCTTTGTTCGTTCAGTTTTTGAGTGGCTTTTTCATTGTGCCACATCGAAGGTTTATAGCGGGACATGAAATCGGGCAAATCGCGATAAACACCCCCAGGACGATAATAAGTGGCATGTAGGCGTGCACCACTGACAGCTTCATAGCAATCCATCAGATCTTCTCTTTCTCGGAATGCGTACAAAAATACCGTCATTGCACCAACATCTAAAGCATGAGCACCAATCCACATCAAGTGATTCAATATACGGGTGATTTCATCGAACATCACACGAATATACTGTGCGCGCATAGGGGGGGTAATACCCAAGAGCTTTTCAATGGCTAATACATAGCCATGCTCATTGCACATCATTGAGACATAGTCGAGCCTATCCATATAACCAATGCTTTGATTGTACGGTTTACTTTCAGCCAACTTTTCTGTTGCCCGATGAAGCAACCCAACATGAGGATCTGCATGAACAACAACTTCGCCATCAAGCTCTAAAATCAAACGTAATACACCATGCGCCGCCGGATGTTGCGGGCCAAAATTCATGGTGTAATTTTTAATTTCACCCATCTTTACCTTCTTGTTCTTGATGCTTTGCTTTACGGATCACTTTTGGTACTAAGGTGCGTGGCACAATATCAACAGGATCATAGATAACCCGCTTTTGTTTAGCGTCATAACGAACCTCCACATTACCGACTAATGGGAAGTCTTTACGAAAGGGATGTCCAATAAAGCCATAATCAGTCAATATGCGGCGCAAATCAGGATGATTGGCAAACAATATCCCATATAAATCAAATGCTTCTCGTTCATACCAATTGGCGCTGTTATAAATAGATACTACCGAGTCAATCACAGGATCATGATCTGGCACAAAGGCACGAATGCGGATGCGTTGATTAAGACTAATCGAAAGCAAATGATATACCACGGCTAAACGTGGCTTTTGCCAATTACTGTTTTCTCTAACTTTTGATATAGGCTCCACTGCACGTTCAAATCCGGTGCTGGTGGCTTCAAAGGTTTCCCATTCACTACATCCATATTGCAAATAATCGACACCACAAAGATCCATCAACATTTCAAACCGAAATGCGCCATCATCTCTTAAACGCGTACAAACTTTTAAAATGGCGTGACAGGGAATTTCTATGGTTAATTCGCCATTCGCTATAGTAAGCGTATCGATATCCATGGCGAGTTTTTCTTTTACTTTCTGCGCCAAGACTTCAAGCTTTTTCATGAAGTACTCCTGGCGATAGTATTTGTTCTTCTTATTTTATTTTGCAGTTGTAAAATGCCGTAGAGCAACGCTTCGGCTGTAGGTGGGCAACCGGGGACATAAACATCTACCGGAACAACCCTATCGCAGCCTCTGACAACAGAAAATGAATAATGATAATACCCACCACCATTGGCACAAGAACCCATAGAGATTACCCATCTTGGCTCTGCCATCTGATCGTAAACTTTTCGTAGGGCGGGGGCCATCTTGTTGCATAAGGTACCAGCAACAATCATCACATCGCTTTGTCTTGGGCTGGGTCTAAAAACGATACCGAACCTGTCTAAGTCATATCTTGAAGCACCCGCGTGCATCATTTCCACAGCACAGCAAGCCAAACCAAAGGTCATTGGCCACATGGAACCCGTGCGTGCCCAATTCATAAGTTTATCAACTGAAGTGGTTACAAAACCTTTTTTGAGTACGCCTTCTACTCCCATTCTAGCGCCCCTTTTTTCCATTCGTAGAGAAAGCCAACAAAAAGTAGCGCCAAGAAAATTCCCATTGCTATTACCGCAGGCCAGGCAAGTTTGTCTAGTATCACTGCCCAGGGAAATAAGAAGGCTACTTCTAAATCAAAGATAATGAACAAAATAGCGATTAAGTAAAAACGTACGTCAAATTTAAAACGGGCGCTTTCGAAGGGCTCAAAACCGCATTCATATTGAGATAATTTTTCAGGATCAGGGCGACGTGGCGCTATCAAAGAGCCAAGCCCAATGAGCAAAGTAGCAATCCCTACTGCTAGCCCCATAAAGATAAGTATTGGAAGGTAATTTTCTAACACTTTTTAGAATCCTTACCATTTAAAATGCATCTGCCAAACACAATTATCACATCTTAACGAGGGATGTGGTTTTATCAAAGATATTTCAAAGAATGATGGTGCCCAAGGCCGGACTCGAACNNGCGTGTCTACCAATTTCACCACTTGGGCTTTAATCTACTTTTGGAATGTCGCCTTTACCAGCTGGCAATGCTTCATTTGTGGTCACAGGTGCTTCTTGTATCACCTTTGGATGATATTCTCTATTCAAGTACCAAACCAAGAGCAAATTCAATACAAAGAATAAGCCAGCAAGCATAGCAGTTGTTCGACTTAAAAATCCACCGGAGCCTTGGCTACCAAATACAGTTTGGGAAGCACCACTTCCAAAAGTCGCTCCTGTTTGGGCGCCTTTACCATGCTGGATCAGGATAAGACCTACCAACAAAAATGAAACAATAAAATGAGCAATGAGTAAAAGTAGATACATGCTTTCAAACCTTAAATTGCAGCATTAGCAATTTCTAAAAATTCAGTTGCACTCAATGAAGCGCCCCCTACTAGTGCCCCATCTATATCCGGCATAGCAAATAGCCCTTTGGCATTGGTGGCCTTCACACTCCCGCCATACAAAATAGGCATGGATTTGGCTAACGTTGCATCATACTCGGCCAAGGTCTCTCTGAGCAAGCGATGAACTGCTTGTGCTTGCTCTGGGGTTGCCGTAAGTCCTGTGCCAATTGCCCAAATGGGTTCATAAGCAATCATGGCGTTATCAAATACTGCTACACCATGCGCCAAGAGGGCTTGTAGTTGACCAATCACAACTGAATTAGTTAACTCAGACATTCTTTGCTCTTTGGTTTCACCTACACATAGTATGGGGGTCAAACCCGCCGCTTTTGCGGCGATGAATTTTGCAGCAACGAGCTCATCATTCTCATGATTAAATTGACGACGCTCAGAATGACCAACAATCACATACTGACAACCCACCTCAGAGAGCATTGAAGCTGCTACTTGACCAGTAAAAGCACCTTCTTGATGCGCGCTCACATCTTGCGCACCGAGTTTAAGCCCCTTTACGTCTTTAAAAAGAGTGGCCGCAGCATCTAAATAAGGAAACGGGGGGCAGAGAATAGTGTCGACTTGTTCATGCAATAGCGCACTATTGTTTGCCATAAAAGTGACAAACTCTTTTAAATGCGCTTTTGAGCCATGCATTTTCCAATTACCGGCAATGGTGCGTTTTTTTGCCATAACACCCTATTTGGCTGATAAACTTTAAAACCGGTGAATATTAACTGAGTTGCTTAAAGATGTGCAAGAATTTCCTAATATCTTAATGCACACCATTCACATATAATATTTAGGTAGTAGGCTTAATATAGCCAAGGATTGTCGATGCCACGCCCAAAAAACGTCAAAGCACATGAAGACTTTATCACGGTTCTTTCTCTTTTAACCTTACGCAAAACAAAGCAAGCTTTACCCGAGGTTATGCTTTTATTATTAATGGAATTAGAAGATGTGCTCATTTCACACACCACGATTGATCTGTTAAATTTTCGTTCTCAGGTGATGGTGTTGTTTAATCGTTATTTAGGGGTAAATCAAAAAAATGACCCTCAACGTTTAACTGTCGATAACCTATTCACTAGCCTTCTTGGTGCGTTCAAAGTCAGCCTAAAAATGTTAAGAGATGCCAATGAGATCCCCTTGGATGAATTGTATCATGAAGTCCAACTGACACGTTTTATCAAAATGTTATTTGATCACCATTTAGAAAAAGTGAGTCAAGTATTGCTCAATCACATCGAATTAAAAAAATCGCACTATAATCTGCGAAGAACAGATATTTTTTTACAAAACGAAGCGCCACTTAAGCAGGCAATCGAGCGCTTAAAAACAAGCACCGCAACAATCGATGAAGAAAATCTGTTCTTTGATATGATTGAACAAATTCCGCCAAGTGAATATCAAGCCATTAAGTTCTCAATAGAAATTTTACAACTAATACACCGCAACGCTTTGCTCAAAGAAAAACAGTTAATTGCCTGTGAGAGGCGCTTTTTAAGAGCACTTGCCTGGGATTGTGCGCTGTGGTGCGAAGAGGAAGAGGTTGACCATTTACTGTCGCAAAGTCTTGAGTATGCGAAGTGTCTTGAACAAACAGAGCATTGTCTTCAAACCATGACAGATTTTGAAACGCTCTTATCACAGTTTGGGAAATCTACCGTCAAAACACCTCAAGATGATGATGAAAACCCACCTGGCATCCTCACCTCTTTTAATAGGATGTCACTCAATGAAAAACAGGATCCTTCCCATAAACAGCGCACAAGAGTGCGTCGTAGAGTCAGAAAAAAGGTACATTAAGCTTTGTTTCTTATAATAACTAAAGTCATAGATTTTTTATGGTAGACACTCATTCACAACGGTGTATATTACAGCCTTTTGGGGATGTTGCATGCTGGATTCTCTTAACCCTTTTTTAGAACAGTTAACGAAAATTGAATCTGAAGTAACTCGTATGGATCTTGCTGAATCAGGCAGGTTGACTTCACTTTTAGTTTTGCTAGCACCTATTTCTATTCAAGCAAAGATTTTGTTAATTGTAATAAAAGAGGAAACCCCGTTAACAATTAATAATATTGCAAGTTTGCAAGAACGTCATCCTGGCGTTTTCTTGCCCACTAAACAACAAGCCTTATATCATGAAGAAATTGTTATAAATTTTATAAGCAGAGCAACAGCAATGGTCGACTACTTTCTTAAAAAAGCTCATGTAAAATACGGTGACAACTTGGTGCCCTCGTTCGCTTTTGAGCTCTCACAGCATCCTTATGCCCTTGCAACAACCAGGCAACCTGCCCCCATTATCTATTCTTTAGAAGCATCTAAAAAAACCCCTAAACAAATCTCTCAGGAAGATAAAACCGCTAACACTGGTGACTATGAAGGAATAAGCTTTATGCGGGGTGTTAAAAAAGGCTTTTTTAATCAATAACAAATCTGTTGCTAAAATAGGCCCGCCAGCGAACGCTGGCGCCTTTTTTAAGGTTTTTTAAACCACTTTTGCCGCTTTTGCGACAACAGCTGCAATTTGCTCTGCTGTTTGAGTAATAAGCGCTTTGTCTTCGCCTTCGACCATCACACGTACTAAGGGCTCAGTGCCTGAAGGGCGTAACAAAATTCTTAATTTACCCTGCAATTCTTTTTCAAGCTTTGCAACCAAAGTTTGCACGGCCGTTTCTTTAACTACTTGCTGGCCATTAGGGACAGGCACATTTAAAAGTACTTGTTCGCATTTGACCATGCCTTTTTTCAATTCATGTAGTGTTTTATTGGTTTGACAAATATGAGCTAACACTTGCAAGGCACTGACAATACCATCACCGGTAGTGGTTTTATCTAAACAAATCAGATGTCCAGAACCTTCACCGCCTAACTGCCAACCCGTTTGCACTAAAGCATCCATCACATATCTGTCACCCACTTGCGTGCGCATAAAAGGAATATGTAGATTATGAAAAGCGCGCTCTAAACCTAAATTACTCATTTGGGTGCCGACGACCCCACCATTTAAAATACCGCGCTCGTGGTAAGATTTGGCAATGATAAATAATAATTCATCCCCATCGACCACTTCGCCTTTATGATCGACAAAAATCACTCTGTCGCCATCACCATCAAAGGCAATGCCTAATTCAGCCTGCTCGGCTATAACTCTTTTTTGTAATAATTCAGGATGGGTAGAGCCACAATTATCATTAATATTAAAGCCATCGGGTTGATTATGGATCACAGTGACATCGGCGCCTAATTCGGCAAAAACATTGGGCGCAATATGGTAAGTTGCACCATTGGCACAATCGATTACTATTTTAATACCTTTGAGATCATGCGATTTTAAAAAAGTATTTTTACAAAATTCAATGTAACGCCCAGCAGCATCTTCTAAAAACTTTGCACGACCAATATGATGAGGCTGCGCGGTAGTCATGGGGGCTGTTAATAAATTTTCTATTTTACTTTCAATGGCATCAGGGAATTTTTTACCTTCACCGCTAAAAAATTTAATGCCATTATCATAATAAGGATTATGGGAGGCACTGACGACAACGCCTACTTGTGCACCTACTGAACGCGTTAAATAAGCAATAGCGGGTGTTGGCATGGGGCCTAATAAATACACATCTAAACCCGAGGCCACAAACCCAGCTTCTAACGCAGCGGATAACATGTAACCTGAAATACGCGTATCTTTACCAATCACAACAGTGCCACGGCCATCTTGAGCCAATATCTGACCCACTGCCCAACCTAATTTAAGTGCAAATTCAGCAGTAATAGGATAAACACCCGTACGACCACGGATCCCGTCGGTTCCAAAATATTTACGCTGGGAGGACATTAGCTTCGGCTCTCCTTTGCTCAAACGCCTTCACAGCTTGAACGACTGCCAATGCGTCTTTGGTTGCTAGCACATCATGTGTGCGTACTATAGTAGCACCTTGTAACGCCGCAATCACTGCACCAGCAAGACTGGCATAAAGGCGTTGATCGACAGGCTTGTTGAGTATTTCACCAAACATACTTTTACGAGATAACCCAACCAATATAGGTAACCCTAATTGAGTAAACTCTTTTAAGCCTGCCAGTAAAGCTAAGTTATGTTCTAATTTTTTACCAAAACCAAATCCTGGATCTATCCAAATATTCTCTTTTTTTACGCCAGCCTGAAGACAAGCTTTAACACGATCTTTTAAATAGCTGATGATCTCTTTAACGGCATCTTGGTAATCAGGGGCATTTTGCATTACCTCTGGTGTACCTTGCATGTGCATTAAGCATATTTTAACCGGATGTTGACTAACCAGGGGCATCGCACCTTGGGCACTTAATGCAGACACATCATTAATAATATCAACACCTGCATTAATCGCTTCTTTCATCACTAATACATGACGCGTGTCTACGGAAATACTCACATTGGTTTGTTTTTTAAGCGCACGAATCACAGGAATAACGCGTTCACATTCTTGTTCTTCACTCACCTGCACAGCACCAGGGCGTGTGGATTCCCCACCCACATCAATAATATCTGCGCCTTCATCTACTAACCTTAAACCATGTGCAATAGCTTTTTCTGTTGAAAAGTACTTTCCACCATCAGAAAAAGAATCCGGCGTGACGTTTAGGACGCCCATTATCTTTATTGGCATTTTAAAATCCTAAAATTATTGGAAATTATGATGTAGGGGCCGGTCAACGTGCCGGCCCTATAGATCAATGTGATTTTGCTGTGTCTTCGCTATCGTCCATACTACGTTTTTCTGCATCAGTCGAAGGCGTGGATTCCTTGGCTGTGCTAGGGGCGCGTGGCGGTTCATCTTTTGAAGATTCACCGGTAGACCAACCATCAGGTTCACGAGGATTACGTCCTGCCATGAGATCCTCTAACTGCTTAGCATCAATGGTTTCATACTTTAATAAAGCTTCCGCCATTTTGTGTAAAATAGCTTCTTTTTCAGTCAGGATCTGTTTTGCTCTATCATAATTTTTATCAATAATTTTGCGAACTTCTTCATCAATGGTACTTGCTGTGGTGCTAGCAATTTCTTTACGTACACTCACACTATGACCTAAAAAGACTTCGCCTTCATCTTCGCTATAAGTTAAAGGCCCCATTTTTTCAGATAAGCCCCATTTGGTAACCATGTTACGCGCTATTTCTGTGGCGCGTTTAATATCATTGGAAGCACCGGTGGTAACACATTCCGGACCAAAAATAAGCTCTTCGGCAATACGGCCACCAAATAAACTGGCAATTGAACTTTCAAGACGTTTTTTGGAATAACTGTATCTGTCTTGCTCTGGCAAGAACATGGTCACACCCAGTGCAGCCGCACGAGGAATAATGCTCACTTTGTAGACGGGATCATGATCTGAAACTGTTAATCCAACAATGGCATGTCCTGCTTCATGATAAGCGGTTAATCGACGTTCTTGATCGCTCATCACCATGCTATGACGTTCCACGCCCATGATAATTTTATCTTTAGCGTGTTCCATTTCTTCCATATCTACAAGACGCTTATTATGGCGCGCAGCAAGTAACGCTGCTTCATTCACCAAGTTGGCTAAATCTGCGCCAGAAAACCCTGGTGTACCACGTGCTATCACCCGTGGATCTACGTCATCGGTAATAGGGATTTTGCGTAAATGTACTTTCAAAATTTGTTCACGGCCTCTGACATCGGGTAAACCCACCACGACTTGTCTATCAAAACGACCAGGACGTAATAAAGCTTTATCGAGCACATCAGGACGGTTGGTGGCGGCAATAACAATGACGCCTTCATTTCCTTCAAAACCATCCATTTCTACTAATAATTGATTCAAAGTTTGTTCACGTTCATCATGACCGCCGCCAAGTCCAGCGCCACGATGACGACCCACTGCATCAATTTCATCGATAAAAATGATGCAAGGCGCATGCTTTTTAGCTTGGTCAAACATATCACGTACGCGTGAAGCACCCACACCGACAAACATTTCAACAAAGTCTGAGCCTGAGATGGTAAAGAAAGGCGCTTTTGCTTCTCCGGCAATCGCTTTGGCTAACAGTGTTTTACCTGTACCTGGTTGCCCAACCAATAACACACCTCTGGGAATACGACCCCCTAAACGTTGAAATTTTTCAGGGTCTTTCAAGAAATCGACGAGTTCTTTTACTTCTTCTTTAGCTTCATCCACACCGGCAACATCAGCAAAAGTTACTTTAACTTGATCTTCACCCAGGAGCCTTGCGCGACTTTTTCCAAAGGTCATTGCTCCGCGACCGCCGCCTCCCTGCATCTGGCGCATAAAATACATCCATACGCCAATAAACAGAATTATCGGGAACCAGCTAATGAAAATATTCATAAGCAAGCTTTGTTGCTCTGGTGCTTTGCCTACCACGGTCACTTTGTTGTTCAAAAGTTCTGCCAACAAATATTCATCAGGAATTGGCATATACGTGATGAAATTTTCATCCGTTCGCGATGTCCCGCGTATTTGACGATTATCTATAGTGACAGATTTCACATCCCCTTTCTTGACGCTATCAAGAAATTGAGAATATGGGATCTTGGTGACTTGTGCGTGCCTTTGGCCAAAATTGCTAAAGACCGACATCAAGATAACAGCTATGATGAGCCATAATACGAGATTTTTTACCATGTCATTCAAGGCTAGACCCCTTGGTGTAGCTACATCTAATTTTGTTTAATTAACTAATAAGCAATTCGGCAAACAGTACAAAGACTATAAGCCATATTCTATATATTATAGTAGCCTCTGGCCAAGACATACAGCTCGCGTGATGCAGAACGTGAGGCGTCTGGCTTACGAATAACCACTTTTTCAAAGCATTGACGCACTTTTTTAATATAGAGATCAAAGTCTTCCCCTTGAAAGACCTTAGTTAAGAAGCCCCCACCCTTTTTTAAATGCTGCATAGCAAAATACAAGGCAAGATCCGCTAAAATCATAATACGAGGTTGATCAACAGCCAGCACCCCACTTAAGTTAGGTGACATATCTGATACAACCCAATCAACTTTTTCAGGGCCCACCAGTGACTCAAGATTTTCCAATACCGCCTGCTCGCTAAAGTCTCCCTGCAAAAACGTCACCCCAGGAATGGGTGCCATTTCTAATCTATCCAAAGCAATGACTTTGCCATTTTTACCAACCAAATTGACAAGAATTTGCGACCACCCTCCCGGTGCTGCGCCTAAATCAATCACTGTCATGTTTGGTTTAAATAATTTATCTTTTTGGTGTAATTCCAACAATTTAAATGTCGCACGTGAGCGATACCCCAATTTTTGTGCTTTTTGCACAAAAGGATCATTGATGTGGCGTGAAATCCAGGATTTTCCGTGTTTAGTGCTAGCCATTTTTTGTTTTACAGCGGTAAGTTTCTCGGGTTAAAATACGATAAGTTGAACTTCATTCTAAAGTAATTTGCACAAAATGTTAACCCGCAGTTTTATAAGAAACTTAATTACCAAGGCCCATCCTTTACGTCCTGTTGTGTTAATTGGCAACAAAGGGCTTACCCCACAAGTTCACAACGAAGTGGAAGCTGCTTTGCTTGCGCACGAATTAATTAAAGTGCGTGTGAATGCACCGACGCGGGAAGCAAGGCAAGAAATGATAAAAGAAATTGCTGATTTTCATCATGCCACAGTTGTGCAGACGGTTGGGCATATTTTGGTGCTTTATAGAGTGAATGAAGAATAAGATTAATTTGAATTAAACCCCCCGCTTGCATTCTGCTTCGCGACCCCCTTTGATTCCAAAGGGGGTTAAGATCTTTCCCCCCGTGTTATCCAAAAGAGGTTGGATCTTTCCCCCCTTTGTTATCAAAGGGGGGATAAAGGGGGGTTTAAATCACTAAGGCAAATACTCAATCTCACTGATCTCGTATTCAATCTCCCCACTGGGTGTTTGCACCATAGCGATATCGCCTTTATTTTTACCAATAATCGCGCGCGCAATGGGGGAATTAACAGAGATCATGCCTTGCTTAAGATCCGCTTCATCATCACCGACAACTTTATATTTTACTTCTTCATCGGTATTCACATTGATTAAAGTGACCGTGGTACCAAACACGACACGACCATTTTTGGGCAATTTAGTCACATCGATGATTTGCGCATTGGCTAATTTATTTTCCACTTCAGAGATCCGCCCCTCTAAAAAGGATTGCTGTTCTTTGGCCGCGTGATACTCAGCATTTTCTTTTAGATCACCATGACCACGCGCTTCAGCAATGGCTTCAATAACTTTAGGACGTTCAACTGTTTTTAAACGATTTAATTCTTCGCGTAATTTATGCTCGCCTTTGACTGTCATCGGAAATTTAATCATTGTGCTTTTACCTTTAAATGCAACTCCTGAATAGGCGCAATATGAAGATTTTTCTGATACGCCAGCGCAAGCACTTGTGCACGCGCCCCAGACAGGGTAGTTGTGTAACATACTTTATGCTGAAGTGCGGTTTTGCGAATAGCATGAGAATCGGCTATCGCTTGACGGCCCTCAGTCGTATTTATGATGAACGCAATTTTATCATTTTTGATGCTATCCACAATATGAGGACGCCCTTCATTCACTTTACTGATAGTTTCACAGCTAAGGCCTGCATTTTGCAGCGCATTTGCTGTGCCTTTGGTGGCCAGCAACTTAAAGCCAAATTGGTTCAATTTTTTAGCGATATCAATTACCCCGACTTTATCAGCATCTCTGACACTGATGAGCGCATAACCTTGTGATGAAATTTGGGGAGACATCGTCGCTAATTCACTTTTTGCATAGGCCTTAGCAAAATTTTCGCCAACCCCCATGACCTCACCGGTAGAGCGCATTTCAGGGCCCAAAATCGGATCCACGCCAGGAAATTTTTCAAAAGGAAAAACGCTCTTTTTCACGGCATAAAATTCTGGAATAAGCTCGGTAAGCTTATTTTGCATAATCAAGGTTTTTCCTATCATACATTTGGCTGCAATTTTCGCTAAAGAAACACCTATCACTTTAGAAATAAAGGGAACTGTTCTGGCCGCGCGTGGATTCACTTCTAATACAAAAATCTCATTATTTTGAATTGCAAATTGGGCATTAATTAAACCAACCACCCCTAATTCTTTGGCCATTTTTCGCATTTGATCGCGCAATTGGTCTTGAATATCACTGTCAAGGCTAAAAGGTGGCAAAGAACAGGCAGAATCTCCTGAATGAACACCTGCTTGCTCTATATGCTCCATGATGCCGCCAATCAAAACATTTTCACCATCACAGACTGCATCTACATCCACTTCAATAGCGTCTTCTAAAAATCTATCTAATAATATCGGTGCATCGTTAAGCTTTACCTGACGCTGCATATAGTCTTTGAGTTCATCATCTGTATAAACCACTTCCATTGCCCTACCGCCTAAAACATAGGAGGGGCGCACGATTAAGGGGTAACCTATCACCCCGGCAATGGACAAGGCTTCTTCTGTGGTTTGTGCCATGCCATTGGGTGGTTGCCTTAAGTTAAGCCTTTGCAGCATTTGTTGAAAACGTCCTCTGTCTTCTGCTCTATCTATTGCATCGGAGGAAGTGCCAATAATAGGAACGCCTGCTGTTTCTAAAGCATTGGCTAATTTTAACGGTGTTTGGCCACCAAATTGCACAATCACCCCAACAGGCTTTTCTAAACGAACAATTTCTAAAACATCTTCTAAAGTCAAAGGCTCAAAGTAAAGCCTGTCTGAGGTGTCATAATCAGTAGACACCGTTTCTGGGTTGCAATTGACCATGATAGTCTCATAGCCTTCTTCACGCATAGCTTGGGCTGCGTGAACGCAACAATAATCAAATTCTATCCCTTGACCTATGCGGTTTGGTCCACCACCTAGCACCATGATTTTTTTATTCATGCTAGGAACAGCTTCACATTCTTCTTCATAAGTGGAATACATATAAGCTGTTTGTACAGTAAATTCGGCTGCGCAGCTATCGACTCTTTTATAAACTGGCGAAACGCCTAGCTCATACCGACGCTTACGTAAGGACTGTTCACTTACCCCTAGTAACTGTGCTAAGCGATGATCTGAAAACCCTTTGCGCTTAAGCTGCAACAGGCTAGCTTTATCTATATCACCAAAACTCTGTTGTGATAAAGCTATTTCACAGGCGACTAAATCTTGGATTTGCGCTAAAAACCAAGGGTCAATATGCGTTAATTGATGAATTTCATCTCGTGAAAAACCTAAACGAAAAGCATCGGCAATATGCCATAAACGTTGCCAAGTTGGACGTTGTAAATGAGCACAAATTTCTGTCTTGGCACTTTCTTTAGTTAAATCGACGGTAGATTCTAAACCGTAGTAACCTACTTCCAACCCTCGTATAGCTTTTTGCAAAGATTCTTGGAAAGTACTGCCAATGGCCATCACTTCGCCCACCGATTTCATTTGGGTGGTAAGCTGTGCATCGCTACCAGGAAACTTTTCAAAATTGAATCGAGGAATTTTAGTGACAACGTAATCGATCGTGGGTTCAAATGAAGCAGGTGTTTGGTTACCTGTAATTTCATTGGAAAGCTCATCTAATGTGTAACCAATCGCTAATTTAGCTGCTACTTTGGCGATTGGAAAACCAGTCGCCTTGGAGGCCAAGGCAGACGAACGCGATACCCGCGGATTCATCTCAATAACATGTAATTCACCAGTATTAGGGCAAACAGCAAATTGTACATTGGACCCACCCGTTTCTACGCCAATTTTTCTAAGCACAAGAAGTGAAGCATCGCGCATGATTTGATATTCTTTGTCGGTTAACGTTTGCGCGGGGGCGACAGTAATGGAATCGCCTGTGTGGATCCCCATGGCGTCCATATTTTCAATTGAACAGACAATGATGCAGTTATCATTTTTATCGCGCACCACTTCCATTTCAAACTCTTTCCAACCAATAATGGATTGTTCAATCAAGAGTTCGCGTGTGGGCGACATTTCTAAACCACGTTTACAGATCTCTTCAAATTCTTCCATGTTATAGGCAATGCCACCACCACTGCCCCCTAAGGTAAAGGAAGGACGAATGATAGTCGGGAAACCAACAGAGGCTTGCACTTGCTTGGCACTTTCTAAACTATGGGCAATTGCGGATTTTGGCATTTTTAAGCCAATTTCTCGCATGGCTTTACGAAACTGCTCTCTGTCTTCGGCTTTATCAATAGCTTCTTTACTGGCGCCAATCAGCTCAACATTAAATTCTTTAAGCACGCCATGTCGTACTAAATCTAAAGCACAATTGAGGGCAGTTTGCCCCCCCATGGTCGGCAACAACGCTTGCGGGCGTTCCTTTTCAATTATGCGCGCGACCACCTGCCAATGGATAGGCTCGATGTAAATAGCATCCGCCATTTGTGGATCAGTCATGATAGTGGCAGGATTAGAATTCACTAAAATGACCCGATAACCATCTTCTTTAAGTGCTTTGCAAGCTTGGGCTCCAGAATAATCAAACTCACACCCCTGCCCGATCACAATGGGGCCAGCGCCAATGACTAAAATGCTTGTGAGATCAGTTCGCTTAGGCATGTGTTGTCATCTCTTGTATTTTATGTTGTGCCTTTTTATTGAGGCCATGGATGCGCATCGCTTCAATGAAGTCTGCAAACAAAATTCTTGCATCGTTAGGACCAGGACCTGCTTCAGGATGACCTTGAAAACCATAAGCAGGTAAGAAAGCATGTTTGAAACCCTGAATAGTATTATCAAATAAAGAACGATGCGTAATCACCAAGTTGGCAGGAATGGTTGCTTCATCTACCGCAAAACCATGGTTCTGACTGGTAATAAGAACGCGATTATCACTTATTTGACGTACGGGATGATTACCCCCGTGATGACCAAATTTCATTTTCATCGTTTTGGCACCCATGGCTAAGGCAAGCAATTGGTGACCTAAGCAAATACCAAATAAGGGTAATTTGTTTTCTAGAAATTCTTTGATGGCATTGATGGCATAATCGCATGGTTCTGGATCTCCAGGGCCATTTGATAAGAAGACGCCATCAGGTTGGTATGATAACACCTCTTGGGCTTTTGTTTGCGCTGGCACCACAGTAACCTGGCAGCCTAAATCATGCAAACAGCGTAAAATTGTTTTTTTAATACCAAAATCATAGGCAATGACTTTAAAACGAACTGGCTTTTCTTCTGGTTTTTGTAAAGACCATAAACCTTTTTCTTGCCATACATAAGGTTTTTGGGTGCTCACCACTTTCGCTAAATCTAACCCTTTTAAGCCGCCAAATTCACGCGCTAAGCTAACCGCTTTTTGTTTATCGTCAACAGTTAACTTTTCACTACTATAGATACACCCTTTTAGTGCACCTTTTTCGCGAATTAATCTGGTTAAGCGTCTGGTATCAATTTGAGCAATCCCCAAAACGCGATGTTTGGCTAAATACGCTTCTAAAGAAGATTCATGACGCCAATTACTGATAACCAAAGGAAGTTGCTTAATAATCAGACCACGGGCATAAATACCGTCTGATTCTTGATCTTGCGTGTTAACGCCGACATTCCCAATATGGGGATAAGTAAGTGTAACTAGTTGATTAGTATAAGAAGGATCAGAAAGGATCTCTTGATAGCCTGTCATTGCCGTATTAAAAACGACTTCTCCTACTGCATGTACTACGTTCTGAGTTAAATGACCAAAAGCTATTCCTTCAAAAATAGAGCCATCTTCAAGTGCAAGCAGTGCTGGGCGGGACAACTTCACCTCCAGTTGAAATATTGACGCACAAAATTACCGAATTCTATCCATTTTCGGTTAAAAAGTCTATGATATTTTGTGAGTTATTTGTTTGAGTAAAGTTTGATGTTCCAACTTTTTGAGCTTATTTTTTTAAAGCCAAGCGCTCTGCGCTAGACGACAAGGCTTGGACTTTGGCAAGAATATTTTGTTTTCTTGCTTGGGCTTTTTCATCATGCTCGGGATATTCACGCGGGGATAATTTTGGTTTTAAACCTGCTTTTTGCACAGCCACCATTAATTCGATTGCTAAATCATCGTTTCCTGCTGCAAGCACAATAACTTCCCTCTTTCCTGTACTGGCAAAATGTGCCTTTGCTTGAGCAACAATGACCTCTGCAACTTGTTTTTGATTATCCTTGTTTACTTGGCTAGATTTAACCGTTACTTTTGTTAAAGAATGTTTAGCACTATCCTTTTTACTCTTAAACACTACTTCAGGCAATTCCATTCCCGTATTTGTCTTAACATGATAACGATAACTGATGGCACCACTGTTGGATTTTTTATTTTCACTGGTTACTGATTTAACGCTATCAGGCAAAGTCGCTAAAAAGAGTTTATTCGAATTGGCAATCGTGTCAGCAGAGAGTTCTTCAGCATTATCATATACAATGCCTTGACGGGGTTCATGTACTTTGCTTAGCTTCGCATCATACGCACTAAGCGCTTCGTCTATTCTCTTTTTACTCGCTGAAGAAAGATGATCTGCAGCTCTTAATTTTTGCAAAATATAAACAACCGCCTCAATTTCTCTTTGTAATTCAGGAGAATTATTGTTTACCGAACGCTCTTTTTGGAGTAATCCTAACTCACTACAAAAGAAACGCGATACTTTTTCCATCCCGGTTGGCGAAGCTTCCTCAATGGCAAGTCGTC
This sequence comes from Pseudomonadota bacterium, assembly GCA_018241965.1. Taxonomy (GTDB): domain Bacteria; phylum Pseudomonadota; class Gammaproteobacteria; order Berkiellales; family Berkiellaceae; genus Berkiella. Next base: position 56,758 of record JAFECS010000045.1, read on the forward strand.
TAAGGCTTTTATAGTACTTTTTACACAGTGGACTTTGAACCGCTTTAGCACGATTATAAAGATAACCATTAATCATTTGCGATACAGAATTTGACAAGCCAATGCGTTGTTTTATTTTACCGGTGTTTCTTTTAGAAATCTCAAATCTTTTTTCATGTTTAAATAGTTTTTTTCCAACTATCTTTCCAAGCCAACTGCCCACAAAAGCGCCAAAGATGCTTAAACCAACCGCACCACCAACTGCTGCAACCCCTGACACTAACGCCGCCCCAAGTGCTCCGCCAATAGCGCTGCCTATACCGGGAAATACAACTGTGCCAAGAACAGCACCTACCGCCGCACCAATAGCGATGCCAGCGACGATAATTAGCGACGTTTTAACGCGATTTGAACTGGTAATGTCTTTACCAGCATAATAAATATCCTTTAGCACTGAAGTTAGTTTTTCAAGGGCAGATCCTTTCATTTTGGCATTTTTTAAAGCGCTTATCGCTTGCACTTTATCCGCTTGTTCTAAGGCAAGCCCTGCGTCTAATAGTTCATGGAGTTTATTTTTGTTACCTTTATCTTCAGTATTGTGCTCCATCACAGGCTCTTGCATCCACTTTAAGACCTCTAGAACCTCATCAGTGCCCCCTGGGGAATTTTCATTTACCTCATCATAACGGCGACGAAATTTACCAAGGGAATCAGGAGCATAAGGTGGCTTGGCCATAGCATTGTACTCACTTCATGTATTTTCCTAATTAGACAGGTGTTGGCAAAAAAAATTCCATTCACTGAATACAAATCAGGTGGTATTACAACTAACGCAATTGTTGCGTTCTTTTGGTTTGTCCCCTCTCAGGCACTGGAACATTTCCAATTTTTTCACGTAACAATTGCACTGCTTTTTCGGTGGATGGCGATCTATTGTCCTTAGGCACATTTCTTTCTAGATTAAGCACACATTCTGCCAAACGACGCATGTCCTGAGGGTTTTTGGGATCTATTGCAGGATTACCCTGCAAATAGTTTAAAACACCGATAATGATTTTGATATCTTCTTTGGCATTATCATAATGTTGCTTTAATGCTGACTTTAATTCTTTCACAAAATCGGAAGTACTTTGTGTAACCGTATGCAATGTTGGCAAGGGGGTCGTAGGTCGCTTTGGTGGTTCTGATAAACTAAGTGGGTTAGTATTCTCCACTGGTGGTTTTTGCAACATTGCTGATAATAATGCTAAAGGATTATAAGGTGTTTGCTCTTTCATTTCCTTTATCCAATTGCTGATATATTTTTTCATACTGGAGACTTTGCCGCGTTTTCTGGGTGCATCTCGCACTTCTTGGGTAAGTGGCAACGATTTAATTTGCGGTAACACTACAGCGGGTCTGCCTTGTAATCTATGCGCTTCTACTTCACGGGCATTATCTATTTTCACCAAGTGCTGATTTAAAGCTTCTTTAAGACGCGCATATACCGGCGCACGTTTTTTGTCTGTATCTATCCTAGACATTTGGTTAATATCGCTATAAATTTCTTGAATGCCTATGCGCAAGGTAGCAGGATCTTTTGAACTTTTAAGCACGGCCTCCAGTCGCATATAAACTTCAGCTTCTAAGTTACCTTTTTCCAAAGATTTTTCTAAAATTGAGGGTGCGCGCTTAGTGAATTCTTGCAAAATCAAGGGCAATTTTTCTTCAAATTTGCCTTCCAATTCACCTTTCTCATTAAGTATGTCTTTAACGATTTTCCTTATCTCTTCATTATCAGAACTGGCTAATTCTTTGACTATTTTAATGAATTCCTCTGTGCAACTTGCGCGCAAAGACTTGGTTTTCATAGAAGCGCCGTTAAACTCTGCAACTAATTCGCGCAAAGCATCTATATTTTCAACCAAATCACGATAAGTGCTGGTTGGCGCTATTTTGCCCTCAGATAAAGCTTTTTCAAACTGTTTCTGATTACCATTCGCTTGCGCAAGATTACTGAATTCAGTGCGTAGCCCTTTAACCATTTCTTCAAAAACAGCTTCCATACGCTTTTGCGCATTGACAATATCTTGCATCATCGGCTCTTTGGATTGTGCCATCGCACGGGAAAGCGCAATATTTTCTGGTCTGTCTTCGGGTTTGATGGAGGCAAGTTGGCGAATAATCTGAAACAAATCTTCTGGCATATCAGCAGGCTTTTTAGCATCATCGACTAAAATATCATCCAAGGTTTTTCTCACCCCCAATACCATATTGGTGGGGTGAGCATTAAAATCAGCATCTCTTTCATAAACCGAGGAGGACCATACTGAAGCTAATACGATGCCTATTGAATATTCATCTGCAACTTGAGAACACTCACACTCTGATTGCTTTTTACCTTTTTCAAAATTCTCTGGTGCCGAAAAAAGCGCCCCCGGTGATTGAAACCCTGCAGGGTGTTTATCAGAAGTGTCTCTGTCCCAACTGTTACCCATATCAATGGATTTAGCGGTGCCATCTTTACGCACCATCATGTTGTCTGTTTTAATATCAACATGCAAAATAGATTGCAATTGCTGTGCGTAATAATCTTTGAGTAAAGAATATGAAATGGCTATTTTTTGTTCGGTAGTCAGTGGCTTTTTATCAACGTATTTATCACCTTGAATATCATACATCATGTCACGCAAGTTTTCGCCCGCAATCAAGGGCACTGCCATAAATACAAAGTCACCTTGTGGGCTACGATGCACTAAATTACCAAACAACGATCCCTCTTTGCCTAAAATACTGACTTCTCGATTGAGATCTTCTTTCTTTTCTTCTTTATAGGGTTGTTGTTTTATCGCTACTTTGGTGCCAACTTGTAGGCGCGGATCGGCATTATGCCCAACAGAAACGACCTCTCCTTCAAATGTGCGTCCTTCTATACCACCCCCTAGAAATTTGCCCACTTTATAAGTTGTGCCGTTAGCATCGGTAAAGGTATCAACTTTTGCCACTTCCTGGGTTGGCACAAGTACGGGATGTTCTTCGTCTTCGCGCAGCATAGTGAACCTCTACTTGAATGCATAATAATGAAAAGACCATGAAATTTGTATTTAGTTCAAAAGCGCTTAAATGCACTATAAAGTAGAAGATAAAAAAATAGGGAGCGTGCTGCTCCCCATTTTTTACAAATTAAGCTGCTATTACTTAGCGAAGTTATACATCCCTTGGAAATCTACCACTATCACAGGCTCATTCCCAACCACCCATGCATCATGACCTGAAGGCAGCAATGACAAACTGCCAGGTCTGCATTCATATTCAATGCCATCATCCATCAACACTTTGAGTACGCCTTGGACATGATATTGAAAATGAGGCGCTTCACAACTTTTGGTTTTAGCGATAGGTTGTATGGATTTAGACCATTGCCAACCAGGTTGGAAAATAGCCCGACCAACAATAACCCCGCCAATGTTAATCACTTCTAAACGGCCATTTGGGAATTCACGCACTTCATCTGGTTCGTTAAAAGTTTTCACTTCTGAATCAGTTTGCGTCGTGATAGATTTTGGACTCATGTAATTACCCCCGATCAAATACAGATCTTATTAGATCGAAGGTATAGATGCGTTTAGTGCGATATTCAAGTACTGATTTTATAATATACTTTGCAAAATAAGTGTAGCTAATCCTCTTTGAACAACACATCTGCCATGGAATATAAGCCTTCTCGCTTAGATTCCAGCCATTTAGCCGCACGTATAGCCCCATGTGCAAAAGTGCCACGGTTCGTGGCTTTGTGGGTAATTTCTATGCGCTCGCCATTTAAAGCAAAAATAACGGTGTGTTCACCAACAATATCTGAAGCTCTGATGGATGAAAAACCAATGGTTTTCTTATCACGCTTACCTGTCATTCCCTGACGACCATAGGTAGCCACTTCATCCATTTTACGATTAAGCACCTGGCAAATGGTTTCTCCCATTTTAAGTGCTGTGCCCGAAGGTGCATCAACTTTGTTGCGATGATGCGCTTCGATAATTTCAATATCGGCATTTTCACCAACAATGCTGGCAGCTTGCTTAAGCAGTTCATAACAAAGATTAACACCAACACTGGTATTGGGCGCAAAAACAATGGCCATTTCTTGACTCATTTCTTGAATAATTGTTTTTTGTTCGGCATTAAACCCGGTGGTACCAATAACTATTTTTTTGCCATTCTCCAGGCAAATGCGCAAATGATTCAAAGTTGCATCTGGCGTGGTGAAATCAATTAGCACATCAAAATTATCGATAATAAAATTTAAATCATCCACCGGTTTAAGATGAATGGGCTTAACGCCTGCAATGGTGCCAATGTCGGTATTGATTAAGTCGTGATTGGGAGAAACCGTTGCCCCACAAAGCTTAACACCAGAACTTTCTGTAATTGCTTGAACAAGGGCTTGTCCCATACGGCCGTGACAGCCTGCTATTGCCAGCCTTAGCATGATATTTTCCTTCTTGATTTATATTCCCCTCATCCTAGCCTTCTCCCGCAAGGGGAGAAGGAATAAGATCCATGCTACTGGACTTACCCTCTCCCCTTGTGGGAGAGGGTGCCCGTAGGGCGGGTGAGGGGGGTTCAAAATTTCATCTTTTCAAAAAAATCTTTAACGCGCCCAAACCATTTATCAACACGGGGGCTATGTTTAGCTAAACCCATTTCTTTTTCAAATTCTCTGAGCATTTCTTTTTGTTTACGATTCAAATCAACAGGTGTTTCAACAATCACGCGGCAAAGCAGATCTCCCTGATGATGACCGCGCACCGGCTTAACGCCTTTACCTGATAATTTAAAGATTTTACCGGTTTGGGTTTCAGGCGGAATATGTAGTTTTACCCGACCATTTAATGTGGGAACTTCTAAATCTCCCCCTAAAGCTGCCATGATAAAACTGATAGGGACTTCGGTATATAAATTTTCGCCATCACGTTGAAAAATGGGGTGTTCTTGAATATGCACTTCCACATAGAGATCACCCGCAACACCTCCTTGCGGTGCTGCTTCACCTTCGCCATTGAGACGAATTCTGTCGCCGGTATCAACGCCTGGTGGTATTTTAACTTGCAGTTTCTTTTCGTCACGCACGCGACCTTGACCATGACAAGGCCGACAAGGATCAGTAATGGTTTTCCCAGTGCCGCGACAGGTAGGACACGTTTGTTGTAACGTAAAAAAGCCTTGTTGAATGCGTACTTGCCCGTGACCATCGCATGAACGGCACGTAGCAGGCTTAGAGCCTTTGTTCGCGCCACTACCATGACACGAAGAGCAGGAAACCCACGTGGGTACTTGAATAGTAACATTGGTGCCTTTAACTGCATCTTCTAGTGATAGCTCTAAATTGTAACGTAAATCCGCACCGCGTTGTTCCCGCCTTTGCGCGCCACCAAAGATGTCTGAAAAAATATCATTAAAAATATCACCAAAACCACCAGGACCTGCGCCAGGATGTCCTTGCGAAGGATCTACACCGGCATGCCCATATTGATCATAAGCACGACGCTTTTTAGGATCGGACAATATTTCATAGGCATGAGTGGCTGATTTGAATTTTTCTTCCGCAGATTTATCTCCTGAGGTTCTATCAGGATGATATTTCATCGCCATACGTCTATAGGCTTTTTTAATATCGGCATCAGAGGCGTCTTTTGCGACGCCTAATATTTCGTAAAAGTCTTGCTTAGACATTGTTTGCTCGTTTCACCTACCTGCAGATTTTGACTTCCCCCCTCACCCTAACCCTCTCCCACAAGGGGAGAGGGGACCGGATCCCTTCTCCCCCTGTGGGAGAAGGTGNNACTTCTTCAAACTCTGCATCTACCACATCTTCTGCCGCTTTACCTTGACCATTACCACCACTTTGCGCTCCTTCATGCTGACCATGGCCCTCAGCCCCTTGTGCGCCTTGCGCACCGTAAATGCGTTGTGCCATTTTACCGGTGAGCTCACTAAGCGTTTCGGTTTTGGTTTCAATGACTTTCTTGTCACCTGATTTGATGACTGTTTTTAAATCGCTTAACGCAGCTTCAATATCTACGCGCTCTTTGGGCTCTACTTTATCACCGAGTTCTTTTAAGGATTTCTCTGTGGCGTGCACAAGGCTGTCTGCGTGGTTACGCGCTGTTGCAAGTTCATGGAATTCCTTATCTTCAGCCGCATGTTCTTTGGCGTCACTCACCATACGCTCAACTTCGGCATCACTTAAGCCGCCAGAGGATTTAACAACCATGGACTGCTCTTTACCAGTTGCTTTGTCTTTGGCTGATACATGCAAAATACCATTGGCGTCGATATCGAAGGTTACTTCAATTTGG
>JAFECS010000046.1:0-33671 GCA_018241965.1 Pseudomonadota bacterium
ACAATTACTGCTTACCTTGAAAAAAGAAGGAATGACGATTGTCGTCTCATCTCATATTCTTTCTGAACTCGAGGATTACTCTAGCCATATGATTGTGCTTCACGAAGGAAAGTTAGTTAAACAATGCTCACTAACGCAGAGCATAGAAACCGAGCAAAACGCCTTAACGCTTAAAGTTGAATTTACCAAAGAAGCATCAACTTTTCTGGATGTTCTAAACACCATTCCCAATATTAAGATTAACTCCATACAAAATAAGGTTGTTATACTGACTCTTACTGGCAACCAAGACGCACAACAAGCATTATTAAAAACCCTAATTGAAAAAGAATTACCCGTTCTTAGTATTCAAGAACAAAAACAAAGTATGCAAGAAATGTATTTAGATATTGCTGAACTTCACAAAACCAAAGAAAAGAAAGCAAAGGAAAAGAAGGAATAACCAGGTGATTTTCAATCCTGAATTACATCGCAATATATGGTTAGATTTTACTTTTCATCGCGTTATCATTCTTCCTGTTGTGACAATGTTACTTATTTACCTTTTTTATTTAACAGGTGGGGTAGAAAATAGTGCCTCCATGGCTTTTAACTTAGCTTGGATCTTTATTTTTTTATGGGGCACAAAAAGCGCCTCTGAGACAGTTATCGATGAAGTAAGCGACAGAACATGGGATTTCCAACGCCAATCTTCGATCTCTCCATGGGAAATGACTTGGGGTAAGTTATTTGGCGCAACACTGTTCAGTTGGTATGGCGCCATTTTTTGTTTGGTATTTTATGTACTGCTCAAACCTGCAGAAATTTTTGGCTTTGGTTTTAGTGAGCCAACCTTAACTATTTCTCATGAAATTCTTCTATTAATATTAGGTGGGATATTTAGCCAAGCTTTAGCATTATTATTGAGTTTACAAATTTTACCACAAATTCGCCGAGATAGAACAAACCGAACTTTTCGTTATTTTGTTGCAGGCTTGGTCATTGGGCTGATGATGACAAGTTTTTGCTTTAATGCCGCCAAATCCCCTACCACCACAATAAACTGGCATGGATTTACGTATAGTGTAGGCCCGTTTGCCTTTTGCACTTTACTGATGTTCTTAGCTTGGACAATAATTGGGTTACAGCGCTCATTTTGCAAAGAATTACAGTACCAAAACATTCCTTGGATGTGGGTATTATTTAATATATTTTGCATTGTCTTTTTTTCTGGGTTGGTGCCTGCAGAAAACTTAAACCTGGGCGATATTGAGATATCAGGGCTCAGAGATATCCAAAATCATTTATTACACGCCCCGCTTTACTTTGGCTTTTTTATTGCCCAAGCATTGACTTACTTTGCATTATTCACTGACACGCTTTCTTTTATTCGTTATAAATATTTTATCACTCGCCTTCGTGAAAAAAATATCATTGAGACCTTGCAACAACTACCCTGGTGGCCTATTTCGCTGATAATGACTATCATTACCGGTACGATAATCGCTGTAGTTCAAACGCAAAATAGCACACTGTTTGAAAACTTTTCACCAGCGATATTTGTTTTAACAACCATTCTATTTTTGGCAAGAGATATCGCGCTTATTCATTTTTTCACTTTTGCTAAAAATCCTCGTAATGCAACTGGCTCGGCCGTATTATATTTATTCATTTTATATATACTACTACCGTTGTTATTAAAAGCCTTACACCTAGGTAGCTTGTCGCCACTTTTATTACCAAGTTGGGGTCAAAATACCCCCTTAGCTATTTTTTCCACCGTTATCCAGATTGCCTTTTTTACAAAATTGTGTTTAGTGCGTTGGAAGCAAAATCTAGACTTAATAACCTCATCTGAGATAGAAAAAACATAATGCGGAATCCCAACTACACTCCACCTGAAAAACGGACTCTAGGGGTATTCTTAAGCCGGGCAAAGGCCTTAATGAAAATACTTTTTGAACGCTAGGGGTATGGTTAATTTTATCGGCTATTGCAAAGAGCAACTCCTGGGTAAAACAAGTGGAACAGGTATAAACTACGGTAGCTTGATTCCAGGAACTATGCAAAAAATTACCTTCCACAAAATCACAAGAACGATTATCTTCCCAAAACCAGGGAAATTCTTTTCTTAAGGTAAGAGATACTTGTAACGCTTGTTGATGTAACAAAGCAGAAGCTTCAATTCCAAGTACTTTACCTACATCTGATTGCATAAAAACCTGAAAAGCGCATTTGCCAGCACCAGATCCAAGATCTAAAAAAACATCATCTTTTGTTAGCTGCATCTTGCCCAGTAATTTTTTTACGCTGGGATATAATAATTCTCCATAGGTAAGACATACCCCTTGTTTTGCATACTGGGCTGCTTCCTCTGGAGAATAGCTCATTACATTAGTATGTTGGTAGACTTTTTCAAAGTAACCCTGGTATAGTTCATCATCACTTAATGTGGACATTATGCACGTGTCATCCGCTAATCGTTTAAAATTATTCCATGAAGCAGTTGTAACAAAAAACCTGCTTGGGGCCAAGTTACCCGCTTTCAAAGCAAACTATAGAGTTCATTTATTTAATAGGCGAGTAGCTGAATTCCTGATGTGTTCCATGCTTATTTTTGGTGGCCATGAACTCATTATTATTAATACTTTTTTTTCTCCCGTATGGCCAACAGCTGGGGTTGCACTTTCCGCTTTGTTTTTGCGTGGCAATGTCATGCTATTTGGTATCTTTGCGGGCATACTTGCAAGTTATTTTTACAACTATAGTTTTGTTTTCTTAGGTATTGCCCAAGCAGCTTTGTTCACTTTTTTTATTTATCTGGTGAGATTGTTCTCCCTTATTCTCATTGGGCCTGTTACGCCACTTGCCGAAATTAAAACTTTTTGGAAGTTTGTCTTGGTGTGCGCTGTTTTATGTGCCTGCCATATAGCAGCCATGGGCATTTTGTTTGTACAGACTTTTCAAACATCGATGTCACTTTACGGATGGAGTGTTGCCTGGTTGGGAGAATTAAATGGTATTCTTTGCCTTACCCCGCTCACCCTAGTTTTTGATCCCTTTATTGCCAAACATTATTTTGGAAAAAAAGGCTTATCCTGGCAACTTGTCGCACTTGCTGTTTTACTTAGCCATTTGCTCTATTTTTACGCACAAAACGGTGATCAAAGCGTGCTCTTAGCTGGCGGATTTTTAATCATTTTATGTTTGTATGCACTTGTCTTTGGGCAAATTCCTACGTGTATGACTTTATTTAGTGTTTCTATTATCTACATTGCAGGCGCCTTGTCTGATGCGCATTTATTTATTGAATCTTCTGAAAATCAGCACACTATATTAGTGATGCTGCTGTTTACACTTTCCATAGTGTTCAGCTTAAGCATTGGCACCTATAAACAGCAACAGTATTATGCCAAGCATAAATTAAATTAAGAGGACTCATTCTTAATGACACAAAAAAAATTAGAAGAAGATCTACGCGAATTATTAACGCGTGGTCAAGTAGCCACGCAAGAAGAAATCTGTGCACATTTGCAAAAAGCCGGGCATGACATCAATCAATCTAGAGCATCGAGATTGCTTCGTAAGATTGGGGCCGTGAAATCTAAAAATGAATATGGACAAATTGTTTACCGATTGCCTAAAGAACCTGCTCCCCCCACTTCTGCCAATCTTTTATTATCTTTAATCATTGACATCGTCGCCAATGAGCAATTAATTGTGATCCATTGCCAACCAGGTTCTGCTGCGATGGTGGCCAGATTATTAGATCATCATATGGAAAAAGCACAAATCATTGGAACGGTTGCAGGGGACGACACTATCTTAGTCGTGCCAAAATCAACCCAACATACAAAAGAAACCATGCAATCGATTAAGAAAGTACTAGCTATGCTGTATTAGCTTTTTTCGCTGTCGTTATCTTTGGAATAACAGTTACCAATTCAACATCTTCCGATGAAATGGCATACCCCAAAAATGTTTGTGCCACTCTGGCAAAACGCTCTATACCATCTGTTGCCATAAATTGTGTTTCTTGCTTAGTGCCTGCACGCAGCAAATTTTGAGAGGAAAGTAAAGTAATTACCTGTGCCGCTAAAGTATGTGCAGGATCGATTACCGGAATGGTACCAACTACATGCTGCATGGCTGATTTAAGTACAGGAAAATGTGTGCAACCTAATAAAATGCACGCAGGCTTTGTATTGCCCAAATAGGCAAACAAGGGAGATAATAATTTGCTGATAATCTCTTCTACCAATGGCCCTTCGCACCAGCCTTCCTCAGCTAACGCTACCAACAATTGACAAGGCCATTCAATCACTGTTCGCTCTGGTGCAAGTGAAGATAAAATATCACGATAAGCATGCCACTTTGCAGTACTTTCTGTTGCCAACACCACAATAGGGCCTTCGCTTGCTATTTCTAAGCTTGCGATAGCACCTGGCGCAATTACACCAAGCACCGGTAAGGGTTGGAATTTTTCTTGTAAGGCATCAAGGGCTACTGCTGTTGCTGTGTTACAGGCCACCACCAATGCCTTCACGCCGGTCGCCACTAAGATCTCATTGGCATTTAATGCATAATCTTTTACCGTTTGTGGGCTTTTAGTCCCATAAGGCAATCTTGCCGTGTCGCCTAAATATAGAAAATTCTCATGTGGCAAGGCATGCTGCAAAGCCCGTAACACCGTTAAGCCGCCGATGCCTGAATCAAACACGCCAATGGGAAGATCTTTATTAGTGCTCAAACTCATAATATTCTCAATGCATCCTGTTTATTGCCTGCTATGCTACAAAAGCCTCTCACAAATAGCTACCTACTATGTTGGTATTTTAGCCTAATTGCGCTAGGTGTAGTTACACTCTCTTTGTTTTTTAATTATGGTCGATTTGTATCAAAACAGTCTTTTAATAAAAGAGCCCTCGGGTATGAAAAGATCAGTATTGATGCTGTGTATGACTTTGACCTTGCCAAGCTTGCAAGCCAATGAAGCGCATTCAAAATCAACCTCCTTAGAGGGGGCCTATCAAAATGTTATCAAAAGCGAACAAGACGAGATTTGGTGCAAAACGCATCCTGAAGAATGCCAGCGTCGTTTAGATACCCAAAGGGTAAATGAATTTAAAACTGAGGAAATGCAAGAAAAGGAAGGGTTCTGTGAACGCTACCCTTGGCGCTGTGAGAGCGCAGAGGATAGAAAAGAACGACTTAAACGTGAAAAATTCTGTAAACGCTACCCTTCCAGGTGTCAGAACAGTGATTAATATTCAGGCATTTTATGTTCAGATCTGTACATGTTGTAAGAAGAAAATCATGGATTAGCCGGTTATAATTTATGTAGAGTTTTGCAAAGAGGAATTTATCATGAAAAAAGCACTTACCACCCTTTCTTGCGTTTGCGCACTTGTTTTTGCAAGTCCGCTTCTTTATGCAGATACAGCTCCTGCATCTCCCAATGCAATGACTGAAACGAATGCGCAAGGACCATATAAAGACGCAAAAGAAAGAATGAAAAATATGTCCAAAGAAGAAAGAAAAGCAAAACTTGAAGAAGCAAAAGCTAAATGGGACAAGCTAAGTGATGCCGAAAAGCAAGCTTTTAGAGAAAAAGTGAAAGACTTAGCGCAAAGAAGAAAAGAACATCTTGCAAAAAGATGTGCTGAACTGCAACAAAATAATGGCGAGCCTATATATGTACGTATATATGCACTTGAATTGATGCAACCAGGGAAAGAAGGCAAATAAAAGATAGGATGTTTTTCGATGTGGTCAAAAAAATTAGAGAATACAAGGACGATGCGTTGGTTTGACAAAGTACCCTCTTTCAATTTGAGCACCCTAGAAAGAGTTGCACTTATATTGCGCGAGAGGCAACATTGTGATGATAAACAAGTTGCTGATATTTTAGGATTAACGCAAGAAAATACGGATAAGTTAATAAAGAACTTAGATAGAAAATTAAAACCGTAATCAAAAAAGGTGCCCGCATGAAATACCGGCACCTTTTTATTTCTTCCTATAATCTCATCAACGGCAACGAATTACGTTTTGCCATATCAACGAATTTTTTCGCAGTTGGCGGTTGCGTCAGGTTTCGACTAGGTATAAAAGCCACCTGATAGTCATCCGCTTGTATTCCCACTGTATGGCTGTTTAATTTATCAAAATAGGCTGTTAGTGTTTTAACATCTCCTTCGCCTGCTTCTAGATCAATGTGCTCCTCTTGGTTTGAAGTTCTTTTACCCCATTTAAAAAGTGAACGAAAAAAATCCGGAACTTTATAGAGTACTGGCGAGGCAATAATCGGGCCTGCATATTCAGCACAATGATAAAACCAATTACCAATATGCCCTCTATTAGGTACATAATAAAATGCACGCTCAAAAAATCTTGCGCTAAACCAATGCGGCGTTCCCCACAGTTTATCGTAAACAAATTCATATAAGTTACGCCCTGCTTCGGCAGCATATGGACCCGACAAATACCAAATAAGCCATCCCCCGGCAACCGCAACAGCAACATTGATGAGCTGCTCTTTTCTTCTCTCGGTGACATTAGATAGTTTTTGCATGACTTACCTCACTACTACTTTGTTTGTAGGTCTCATAAATTGAGACATAGTCCAAGGGAAATGTAAAAACTACTGAATAAAATTACGAGTAGAAAAAAGATCTAGATAAAATACTGTACAAACAAATACCTATGAGCGAGCGTTCACAGCATCAGTAACCGGTTCTAGTAATTTGATTTTCAACAAAATTAATGATTTGTTGGTTATTAGCTCAGAATAGAATAATTCCCAGAGACCGTTCGTCTTTTAATTTTTGGTTATCTCATTACACCGCTGCGGTAGCACTGAGAAATCGACACATAATTTAAAAGGAATTTCTTATCCCCTCTCCCCTTGCGGGAGAGGGTTAGGGTGAGGGGTATCTTAAAGATTATTTTAACACCCCTCATCCCCGCCTTCTCCCGCAAGGGGAGAAGGGGTAAGAGCATCGATATACTTAAAATTATTCAAATTAAAACCATAATTTTTAAGATATTTTCTTCAAATTATAGTCGATCCCTCAGTGCTATCGCAGCGGGGAAATGAAGATTATTTGATTCGATTTTTTAAGTTATAGAATATTTCCCGAAACCAAGAATAACATTCATTGGCTGACAATATCCGCTGATAATGCGCATAATTTCTTGGCGCTTTATCGCCAAGCGCTATAGGAATAACAAACTCGTCAATAATATCCTGCCAAAATGGCTTCCATAAGATATCATCCAGTTTATTTTCTTCAAAGGTGGGCGCATCGGGGGCTTGATTAATTTCAATTAACCAGAGTTTGCCGGTATTATCCAACATAAAATCAAAGCCAAAGATTTCAAATTTTTTTAATGCTTGGGGTTTTAAATATGCGGGAAATGTTTTTAACAACCCTGTCAAAACGCGCTTTACAATATCACACATTTGCCCATAGATTTTATCAAAATTCTCAATTAATTGCGTGGAGCGTTGCTCAATGTTGGCAAATTCACCATCGAGCACATAATTGGTGATATGAACTTTTCTATTATGAAAGCCATCGCTCAAATTAAATGGAAAAGCACTGATGTTAATATAACCTTGTTTATAAAGATATACGCCTGCATAATTAGTGATAACACCTGAAACGCGAAAAGTATATTTGCGACCATCGACTAAATCAGGATTAGGAATATATTGCTGAATAACATGATCGCCCCCTAATCTATCTGTTTTAGCAAAATGCTTTTTTAACTCTTCGACATTATTAAATAAACAAATATTGTCGCCATTATTGAGCATAGAAGGTTTTAAAATCCATTTAAGATTTTCAATGTTTTTTTCATAACGATTGTTAACCATGTAGTTTTCAAAAATAATTTTGGCAAGCACTTCGTTATAATTTTGGTCGTTAACATAATAAGTGAGCGGCATGATATCTTTACAGTTTTGCTGCACAATTTGCGCTAACAAATGTTTATATTCAAGGTGTTTTGAAATTTCATCATTGAGCTCTAAATTTGCATCTTTAAATAAGGCCCCATTTTCATGGGGCAATTCTTGCCAACCTAAATCAATCAGTCGTTTGGCAATATGAAATTTAGTTGCCATTCGTGAAGAGAAAAAATAAAAGGCCAACGTACGCAGGTTGTTTATTCCCAATGAAAGGGCATGGGCGGTAATTTCGTTATATCAACACATGAAAATATCAATGAATTGGTAACTTTTTTGCCTGTTGCATCAAAACGATGATTACGCAGTGTGCCTTCCAGATCATAATTTAATCTTTGTGCCACATTAGCACTTTTTACATTGTCCTGTTCACAGTTAATTTCCACACGCTTTGCTTTAAGCACTTGAAACAAATAACGCGTGAGCACATTCATGGCTTCGGTGATTAAACCCTGACCTGCATATTGGTGGTTTACCCAATAGCCGATTTCAAAACTGGGGATAGATAAATTTGCCGGCTTGATCCCTGTTGCCCCAATATAGTTTCGGTTGGTGGGATCCATAATTTGTAGGGGTTGCTCAACGCCTTCATGGGCAGGAGAGCTCCAGATCCTTTCACCATGCAGAAGATAGACTTCCGTATCACGTAAAGAGGCAAGTGATTGTGCCCAAGGCATCCATTCTTTTAAATCATTGAAGCTTGCTTTCATCGCATCGTGCATCAATGGTGCATCTGTAGAGCGCACTGGACGTATAAGTATTCGTTGCGTTTTAATGATTTTAAGGGGTATAGGACCTTTTTGCATGGCGCCTCATATCAAAGTTTGTTATTAAGCAAACAAAATGTTTGCTCTTACCTACTAATATAATAATAGTAATTGAATGTTGAATCTTTGACTAGGTGCGTGACTACAAAATGATTTTAAAAAGAAGCCTTGATGCAAGTCTCGCGCTCACTGAGGGTTGGATGCGTATTTAACCAGGTTTTGGCTTTGTTAATAAATGAAACTGCTGAAACGCCTTGCGCTTGTTGTAAACGCTTGTAAATAGGAATAAATGTTTTATTGGATAATTTACGATGGGTCTGCTTCAATATTTTAGCAACTTCAGGATCATCAGAAAGAATATGAGTTTGGCCTGCAAATGCATTCTCCAAGACCAACTTTCCATAAAATAAGTATTGTAAATAATTATCATAAATGAATCTTATTACACTTTGCTGATCCTTGACGATATGTAAGGCTGATAAATCTGCTTGCTTTTCCTTAGCACGACAAAATCCAGCAAAAGCTATTTCAGAGCCTAACAAAAAAACACTTAGTTTAGATAAAGAAAATAATAAAGATAATGAATATAAACTAGTGCTTACTAATAATATAGGAATACAAAAAATTATAGTCATTTTTAAAGCAGCCAAAATAAAATTTATTTGTGGATCAGCATGCTTAAGGTGACTTAATTCATGTGCCACTAAGGCTTCAAAGGAATTTTGCGTATAGCCTTTTGAAAAAACATCAATCAACTCATCGGATAGATATAAAGTAGGTTCATAAGGAAATCCCGAAACAGCCGCACTGATATTAACTGTACTTTGGGCCTTTTCAATTTTGATCATTGGGATAGGTAGGTTCAATTTCTTCGCTATTTCTTTAACGATGTTTAAAATCAATTTTTCTTTTGCTTTTCGCAAATCCAGCGGTCGATAATCCTCAATTTCGAAAAAGAGCAAAGTGCTAATGGAAACTGCAAATATACCTAGTCCGATGGCGCAAGTGCTTAACATCAAAGGTAAAGAAATCAGCGATAAACCACATGACAAGCCAAGCGAAAGCGCACAAAACCACTTTTGCATAAAGACTTGGGTTTCTGAAGTAAAGGAGAGAATTTCTAGCATCGTTGAATAATAAGGCAGTAATCTTAATGATACAAGCATTATTAACGTGTAGGCTCACGTATATTATAGAAACTTTCACATAAATCAGCCTGTCTAAAAGGATAATTCAATAAAAACAAAGAATAAAAGCCTCTAGGTGAACATATGCTTGGCAAAGTGCTAGACAGACTAGATCAAAAGTTATACCGCACATGGGAAGAGCATGTTGACAATTTAATTAAACTTTTCAGTGAAGGATTAGCACAAATTGATTTTAAAAAACCTATACCTGAGGAAATGTCAAAGATTCAATACGCCTTACAAGCACTCAAAAAATCACCTTTGTCACGCGAAGATAAAATAGAACAGTTTAAACAAATACAAGAACAACTTGAAATTCTAGCAACCGAAAAACAATTCGATAACCCTCAAATTAATAATTTCATTTTCCAATCTCGAAGAACATTCAACTATCTTATGTATGTGCTTGTCACCCAATATAATAAATATGCAGAAGCATTCTTAAATCCTTCTAGAAAAGGATTAGAAAAACCGGAAACAGGGTTGATTGAACACAGAATTATAGGAAAGGCTGCGCGTGGAATAGTAGATTACTATATGGAGTATTATGAAAAGGAATATATAGTTTTATATGACGCCAATGTACAAGCACTTAAAAAACAACCTGTTTTAACTGGCAAGCCACCACACAACATGGCAGATCAACGATCAAAGCCCTCCCTTTTACAACAAAAAATGGGAGTTGAAAATCATCGCGCCGCAGAAAGCAACATACAAATAGATTCACCAAAAGATATTCCAAAATATATTGCAGAGCAAATATATGGCACAACATTTGATAGTTTTTATCTACAAGTTGCAAAATTGTATGAGATTAAAACAAAAATAGATAAACTTGCCAGCTCAGAAGACCCGCGAGAAATAGAAAAAAAAAGAAAAAGTTTATTACAAGAAGCAGGATTGGCTGAACTTAATACAAAATCTGCAAATGATTATCTCAACAACATCGCTAACCTCTTAGGCTTTACAGATGCAAAAGAACTTTATCAGAATTTTCAAGCACTTGACAAGCCAGAAGGCTATGCGCTTTATAAAGAGTTAAAATCCAATTTTATGGCCTTTGCAGACAAAAGCATACCAGCAATTGAAGACCCACTTGAAAACATTAAACTAGAAGTGGCCAGGGAAAATAGTCGTTTAATACAAAGTACCAAAGCGCTAGATATAGAAAGCAATACCTATGCTAATTTAATTAACTTCAGTGCTAATGAAATTATAGAAACTATTAAAGCTGCTCAACGTAGTAAAAATGTTGGCGAATTACTCGTCCAAGATTATTTTAATCCCGATAAATTCTCGGGTGTTAAACTAGGTTTCTTTAAAAGAAAACTTTTAGAATATGCAGGCATAGGGGCAAAAGCACTTCTTAATGAATATGATTATAAACAATATATAGATGCTGTATTATATAAAATATCTGGCAACATTAAAAATGAAAATAACTTAGCCTTAGACAGACTAGAAGAAAATACATTAGCTTTGAATATGCAATGGGTGCAAGCAGTTGATGCAAAAATGAAGACCCATAACAAGGATAGAGAAATCGTTGTAAGCAAAGCTTCAAAAGAAACTTTAGATGATAGCAAACTAGTAACTGAGTACATTCAGGCCATGCAAGTATATAAGCGTGAATTTAAAAATTATAATATGGCTAGCAATTTGGATAAGGATAACGCTGATTATAAAAGTAAAAAGCATACATTCAAAGAAGCTGAAAGAAAATTTAATAACTACAAAGATGGATATTCTATTCTAGCAGATAGTAATATCTTTAAATTAGATGAAACCAATATTGATAAACATATATCAGAAAGAAAAAAAAGAATTCAGAAAATATCAGTTGAATTTCAAAAAAAAGTAGCAAGCCTTGAAGAATTACATCAAAGTATCAAAAAGCAACAAGAAAATCGCAAAAAGTCAGTGGGTGGTTTTTTTGCGCGCGTTATTGATACCATATCCCCTTTTGGATATAAATCCTCAAGTTACAAAGAAATGCAAGCAACACAAGCAAAAATCGACCAAGGATATGCTGAACTTGAACCCGTTGGTTTGGCGTTACATATAGAAAAGGATTTATTAATTCGCACCCAAAAACAAAAAGATATGCTTGATGGTTTCAGCAATAAACCAGCAAACCTTCTTACAGCTGATATTAATCAACTTATTATCGCCACTAAAGATAGTTATGATAAATTAAGAATAGATTTTGAGGCACCAAGCAGTAAAAAACAATCAAGGCGTATTTATGAAGATCAACAAGCATTTTACAGCCTCGAGAATCAACTTGCGAACGCAATAAGAATATTATCAAACAAGTTAAACGCTAAGGATGAGTTACAAATATTTAAATCTTTATCGTTGGAAGAAATAACAAACTTACATGAGAATTTAAAAGATCTGAAAAATCAAAGCACTCATTATCAAGCTATTCTCATTGGAAAAGAAAAAGTAAACCAACTATTAACTTCTGAAATTGAAAAAATCCAAGCACAAATATTAACAGTAATTGCTGAAAAGAAAGTCATTGCGCAAGAAAAACTGCTTGGCAATGCAAAAGCACAAGTATCAGCAGCTTTTAAAGACTTTACTGTAGAGAAATTAGAAGATCCTTTTTACTATATTGAAAGTTTACAGCAAATTAAATTAAGTGATTTATCTAATGAGAGCCTTGCTTCTCTTAACGAACATATTGTTAAAGAAGCAAAATCTTTATTAGAAAGAAATCTCGACATTCCAATTAAAAGCCTTGAAAAAGTTTTTTCAACATTACAAGCCAATCACTTTTTACTTCAAAGCTTAGGGCAAGACAATGCTAATATAAAATTACAAAAGTGTTATGAAGACTTTCTGGATGTTGTTACAAAAAGACTGAACAAAGAATTACAAAAAACCACAAATGTGTCTGTCATGCAATTAATGAAGAAATTGCCTGAACTAAACCAAGAGATACATTACTTAAAATCAAAGCTTGATCAAGCATCTCATAATGTACTCGATTTAGAGAGCAAGATAGATTCATGGTTGAGTAATTTCTTTGGTTCAATTACTAAACTTTCAGTTCTCGAAGCTAAAGGGGAAAAACATGCGGCAAACGCATTATTTGCATTATATCAGCAGAGCTATCAAACAACACTAGAGACCTATGCTCAAAAAGTAATACCCTTATTTGAGGCCTTTGATTATGAAATGTTAATACAACATATTGAACAATTAGAGGCAAGCCTTTCTTCTCTAACGCAGTTAGGTATTACAGATGAAAAATTGGTTGCAATACATACAACGTTACTTGACGCTGCTAAAAAAGCTGAAGCTAATCACTTAAGACACGCAGATACTACCGTTCACAACGAATTAGAAAGCACAGCTTCAAAATTAAATGAACTCCATCAAGTTGTCGATATTATTCATAATGATATAAGCGTCCACAACAAAGTTAATGTTGAAAGTTTAAATAGATATAAACAGCTATTAGAGACACTTAATCAAGAAACAGCAAAACTTGAACAAGATCTAAAAGAGCTTAATGCCAAAAATGATTCGCTCACAGCCAAATATGAAATTCTAGGGGTTACACCAATGGAAGATAATCTACATAGAAGTATCATGGCTGAAAAAATAATTCAAATAAAACTTGATCTATTGAATGTTACCAAACGCAATGCAGTTACATTCAATTTTTATACAGCCATTGCAGAAGGTAAACCTATTACTATAGTTGATACTTTAGACCAACAAACCTTAAGTAAAGGGTTATTGCTTGCTTTACAGCAATTTAATCTTGCTGCTGTTGAAACACTGCTTGATTTTAGTGTAACAAATGGAAAAATAGATTCATTTGCTTTAGGAAGAGCTTTAGAAATTTGCGCTCACAATGGTGATTTAGAATCTCTCAAAAAGATTATCAATTATCGGGAAGATGTAGAATTTACTCAAGATCAATTAAACACTGCGTTGCGAACTGCCATCGGCAATCAAAAACAAAATGTCGTTGATTACCTTGTTGTAAACATAGGCATAACACCAGATAATGAAACAGTCGATGCGATAATAAAAAATACAAACACAGATGAGACATTATCTTCTGTTGAAAGAGGCTTAAGACAACTTGTTAGAGATGATGATGGTTATACGCTTGAAAATATCAGAAAATGGTTTTCCTTTTTGCATCAACAAGTTGAATCTTTACAATCTGAGGCTGAACTATTAAAACAAAAAACAAGCAAACTCAATGGGACCGAAGAAATCCCTTCAGATATTAAGCAAGACATTAATGCATTCATGCAGAAAATGGGTAAAATAAGTGCTCTGAATGATTCGACAAACAACCTTTTTAAAAATACTTATTTCGATACACCTAGTAGAAAAGAAAGTCATATTAAAAAATGGGGCAAAGAAATTGATGATTCCATGAGCAAGTATCATAAAATGATCACTGATATTTTAAACCCGCCAAAACTGAGCCCTATTACCGAAGGCGCTTTACCTAAACCTTCTGTGTTAGAAGATATAGCTGAAGAAAAGGCCAAACGCGACGCAGAAATTCAATTAAAAGCCAAACAACGGCTTGCTCAACACGGGGTTATTGTTCCTGATACGATTCAATATACAGCGACGCTACCTGGGGTTGAACCAGCAAATTTTGAACAAAAAAATGCGCCTGGAGATAAAGTTGTACAATCACATCGCGTTGTTGAAGCTAAAACTCAAATGGAAAAAGTAAAACAAGATCTTGATGCGTTGCTAAATAAAAACTATTTTCATGCTAAAGAACTCATCAAAATAGATGTTCTTGTTGGAGATTTAAAAAGTCTCGCTGCGGAAAATGGATCTCTTGATGCTGATATTTATGTTCAAAAAGCAATTTATCAAATGGCTAAAGAAAACAAGGTAGATGTGCTTAATATACTGTTAGAGCATGCCAATCCGAGTAAATTGAATGAAATATCTGCAAATGCGTTAAGCCAAGCTATAGAAGCAGGTAGCAGGCAAGCCGCCATTTTATTATTTCAAAAAAATGCCTTTAAGGGTCATGAGAATGATATATTAGAAAAAATATTGCATATTCTAGATGAAAAGAAAGCAGGAGAGCTTAGAGCAAAACATACCTCGGCTCAAGAAATGCTCTTTGAGCTATTAACCTATGCTAATGTAGATCTTATTGATCCTAAAACACAACAATTAGATCAAGATATTATTAAAGCGCTACAAAATATACCCCCAACTGAAAACGTTACCTACAAAGCAGTGTCTCGAAGTTGGGGATTAACAGATAATGACAAACCCAAGTTAGAAGCTTTAAGAAATGCATATTTATTTGCTGATGAAGCGTATGGCAAATTAATTATGTCTACCTATTTAAGTGTACAAAAGATCCTTGAAGCAGATCCAAGCGATCTTAAGGAAAACGATCTTGTTTTCTTAGATCAGCAGTTAAAGCTCATTGAAAATTCCTATCAAAGACAGTTAAATTTACTTGAAGGCTTATCTTCAGCCTACATTAAAAGTTTAAATGAAATACCTTTTGATAATTTGGAAAGAAAAGAAGGTTACAGTAAAGAATGGGCTGCGCTTTTGCAGGCAAGGCGTGAAAAAGCGACTATTGCCATAAAATCTGATATAACTGACGCACGTAAAATCTTAAGTGCGGCACAAGTGCTTTTAGTTCAGCAGGCAGGCAAACAGAACCCTCAGCCTGTGCAAGAAGCACAAACTCAACCTAAAAGACAATCTGTTTTACTGTCAAAGGGTCATAAAAGAAAATCAACACTTTCAACTGCGCCTACAGAGCCTGAAAAACCAAGCAGGCGCAAAAGTACTAAACCAGGCAAAGATGCCGGTGGTGGTTAAGCAGCACATATACCTTTGTGTTTAAGTCCTTGAGTGCGTGTACTGTGTACTTCCGGGATAAGAAAACATTCTTCTGTTAACCGGCCACACAAATAGAGTTTACTTGGCATTACTCTTTTCTCAGGAGAATCATTTCTTCCATCAGCCTTGAGGATCTCCTGTATCATTTCATCGGTGATAACAATATTTTTATCTTCATCGTTATAGGTATTGCCAATAATGATATGAGAATTACCAGTAAAACCTTCACCTTGATGGACTATGAATATAACTAATTCTGGGTATTCTTTACTAAATACGCGTTGTGTCCATTCTGGAAAAGTTGGTTTGGGTAATAAGGAAACAATTTGGTTAATTTCAGCAATTTCTGAGGTTAGATCAAACTTTTTCTCTTTACTTACATCAATAACGCGACGTTCATGTAGATTAATCCTTTCTTCCACACCCATTTCATCCCCATAACTAAGTATATGCCCACCATCAGAACCAAAAGCGGCTTGCATAATTTTTTCTAAAGTCCTTTGTTTCATTACAGCAGGATGGGTTATTCCCTTGTGCTTTAAAACTTCAGCAAAACGCTCTTCATCATGCGAACCTGAATGCCCTGCTGTGGGAGCAGCTCCTTGTAATATTCCTTTGCTTTGCGTCCACCAATTATCATCTTTTTGCCACAATGAATAATCATGATTTTCCTGACCATCAACACCTGGCATCCACCATACGCTATTCATTACGTGCGTAACTAAACCTTTGATGGCATCTACATCTTTAGCTAAAAATTTAGAGCTTTGGCCAATAGTTTCAGCTACTAAATAAGCTTCTCTTTGATGAGTTTCTTTACATGCTTGATCGATATACGTTAGTAATTCTTGGTGAACAGCGCGTGGGATTTGACCAGGCGCATCAATTCTTGCGCCCATAAAACCTAGTTCGCGAATATTCTGATCAATAAATGGCTTCCAAAAATATTCAATTATTTCTTCACGAATTTTTGGATCGCTATAATTAAAAGCTGCTGTATCATCATAAGGGTTGCTACTTGTAGGATTATAGTGCTCATCTAATCCCTTGATTTTTAAATAGCCATTGGGGTGACGCGCAAACCAACGTTTAGTATCAATGCCCTTTTTAGCAAGCTCCGGATCCCCGTTTACAAACGGATGATCAATCCCAACATGAAGTGATACTAAATCAAATAATGGCACTAAACCCAAATCCTTAGCTTTTGCCGTATAAGCTTTTATATCATCAAATGTGCCAGCAAAATCAGCATCAACTTTAGTATGATCGCGCATTGCATAAGGACAATTGATTTTTGCTGGGTTTAGGAAGTTGTTTTTACAAGAGGCATAAAATGGGTTTACCCAGACTTGTTTAAAGCCCATAGCGGCAATTCTTTCTAAATCCCTGGTCATTGCTTTAATGTTTGTGTAGGAACCAGGGTATTGGTTATACAAACGCAAACGTGCTTCAATTCGTGTACTTGAAACAGATAGTTTAACTGGTCTCGTGAAATAAAGACCATTTTCTTCATTTCTATTCTTTCCCATCATGAACCTACTAAATAAAAGTAAATATTTTTATGAAATTGTATAACAGTATTACGTCAAGAATTTACCGTTTATCGTACCTTCATGGCTATTGGGCAGAAAAGGGTTAGAAAGATGCTAACTTTCTTGTTTTTCTTTCATTTTTGCAGCTACTCATCACTTCATTATTTAAAGCTGGGGCTGGTTGGATATTCGGGAAAAGATACAGCTTTCCAGTGAAATTTTGTGGGCGGGAGTTTCTGCCATTTGCAGTTAGGATCTCATCTAATAATGCTTGATCAAGCAGAATTTCTTTGCCTTGTTTATGCAAACTATTGCCAATGATAATATGTGATTTTTCAAATTTATTTTTCTCTTGGTGCACAATGAATATAACAAGCTCTGGATGCTTCTCACAAAAAACACGCTGTGTCCATTCAAATTGTGTAGGCGCTGGCAATTGTCTTAAAATAGTATTTATTTCAAGGATCTCTTGGCTTAAGTCAAATTGTGGGTTTTTTACATCAATGACTTTTCGATGAAAGAGATCTACTCTATCGGTTATGCCATATTCATCCCCATAAGCAAGAATATGTCCGCCATCAGAATTAAAGGCAGAAACCATAATCTGTTCTAGCATTCTTTGTCTTAAGTGCGATTGTGAGGTAATTCCTTTTTTCTTCAATAAATCAGCATATCTTGGTTCGTCATGGGAACCTGCATGCCCTGCGGTAGGTGCTGCCGCTTGCAAGGTTTTTTTGCCACGGGCAAAGACGTTGTCATCATCTTTCCATAAGTCATAATTATATTCTTCACTTCCTTCTGGCCCTGGCATCCAATAGGCGCTGTTCATGGTATGAGTCACTAGCCCTTTGATCACCATATCTTTATCAATGTAACGCAGTCCAACTGTTTCAGCGACCAGATATGCTCTTCTTCCGTGCGTTTGTTGACATACCTTGTCGATATAAGGTAATAACATTTCATGGGCTTCACGCGGGATCTGCCCAACCGCATCGAGTCTTGCCCCTAAAAAGCCTAGATTCTTAATATTGAAATCTATAAAAGGCTTCCAGAAATAGTCGAATATTTCTTGCCGTATTTTCGGATCTTGATAATCGAATTCAACAACATCACTCCATGGATCATCACTGGTTGGTTTATAATTCTCATCCATCCCTTTTATTACAAAATTTCCATTAGGATGACGTTTAAACCAAGTTCTTGTATCAATTCCTGCGCTTAATAACTTAGGTTCACCTTTTACAAAAGGATGATCGATAGCAACATGCCTAGCAACAAGATCAAACAAGGGGATCAATCCAAGCTCTTTGGCTCGGTTTGTGTATTTTTGAACATCTCTAAAGCCATCACCATATTCAGCGTTTAATTTATGGTGATCACGCATTGCATAAGGACAGTTTATCTTTTGCGGATTAATTGTGTTTTCTTTGCAGTTCTCATAAAAAGGGTTCACCCAAACCTGATTAAAACCCATGGCTTTAATTCTGGGGAGATCTTGTGTCATTGCTTGAAAGTTGCTATAACAGCCTGGATATTGATTATATAAACGAAGTCTTTTATCTACTGGAATAATATTTTGGGGCTTAGAAAACATTAATGCCATGCTAAAATCCTGCTGGTAATTAGGTGACTATGCAACATTTCAAGTGTCACTTAATTATATAACTTACAGGTCATATTTCCTATTACTTTTTGATTCAATTTTGTAATTTTTTAAAAATTTAATGGGTGATTGTACGCTTAATATAGTCTTGGATTTCTTTTATATATTCTAAAATCTCTGCTTTTTTACTATAAAACGTAGGCAATTCATTCATAAATTCCTCAAATCGAGGCGGTAATAATTTTAAACCCAACACATGGCGCTCTTCTCTTTTAGAGGCAGGGTAATACACTTCATTAATCGCAAAAAGTATTTGAACGGCTGCATCAAAAGCTCTGAATAGATAAAACTGGGAAGCTAAAAACCCGATATCGCGCTTCATACAATCTTCCAGATCAGCCACGCCTTCATCCATAATGCTCATGTTTTCTTGAATAATATTTTGCTTTAACTTTGCAGGATAGGGGCGAATACTACTTTTTAAATGGGTAAAAAACTGGTCTTTTTCATAAAAGCACAGTGCATTTTCAAGTAATCCTAAAAAGGTATAAGGCCTAAATTCAAAATAAGAAAGCGTTGTGCTACCCTTTTGCATTAAGTCGCTAATTAATGAATGAACCCAGATAGTGTCGTTATAGCCTACTTCTACTTTTATATTATTGAGCTTAAACTCATCATTGACTGGCGTCCAAGAAGTTTCCCAATTTTCGATGGCCTTATGTAACTGTTGATGATGAACGCCACTTTTATCATATATAAGCTGGCGCTTTTTTACATCCATAATCGCATTATCGCAAAGGACTAAAATATCGATATCGGAGTGTTCATCTTGGGTGCCTTCGGCATAAGAACCATAGCAGAGTATGGCTAACACCTCGGGTTGTTGTGATAAGTGGTGGATAAAGTTTTCAAGAAGTTTAGTCAGTGGCATGTTTTGTACCAAATTGAATTTTAGCTGATTTAGTTTCAATATTTTTTTGTTGTCCGTCAACTGTCAAATTATTTTCTACCTGGGACCATGTATTGACTTTGCAGTAGCTTTAGTACCTATTTCATCCACTGTAAGCGGTAGAATTTTTTTCTCTTGGCCTAATTCTCTTCCATTAGTAACAAGATCTTTAACACCTTCCATTTTTAGCCACGCGTTCACTTGCTCAGCTGCTTTGGGTTGGCCTAAGTCTGACTCTTTAATATCCTGTTGACTTTTACCAATACTCACCTCTGGATATTTTTCATAAAACTCACGGTATGTTTCTTGTAAATAGGATTTCAATTCTTTACCCTCTTTAGTATCCCATAAACCACCACCAAATTGCGAAGAAATTAACATGCAAGGAATGGTTCCAAATCGATCTCTTAAATCATCTGCAGCATTTTTTCCTATCAAATCATCAAGCTTTTTATTAAGGGTATCATTTTCATTTACAAAATTCTGTCGCGATAGTGATTCACTACCTCCTCCAAATTTCACATAGGGTTTTACAAAGTCACCTGGACCATATATGAACTTATCGGTATACATACCTTTAAATGGAAACCACGTTCCAGGGTGTTTCGAATTTTTACCGCTAGATTGATAAAACGGGAGTTCTTGAAAGGTTGTAATTAGTCGAGATCCTTGACTGTCAGAAAAAGAAATTGCCCTTAGTCCAGGTTCTGAACTTGGCGTACTTTGTCTTTTGGAGGAATTTAACGGCAGAAAAGTTCGTGTTTCAGGCTTTTCATGTAGTTGTTGTGTTAGAGGTAGCATTGATACTACGGTACTAGTACTAGGTACAGATTGAACTGTCGCATCAGGGTCTCTTTCTTTATGCTTTTTTTGGCGTCCTGCTTTAATACGATCGATCCTGTCATTCATTCTTTGTTTCTTTGCTTTAAATGTATCTCGAACTCTATCACGCTTTCGTTTGCGAGCTTCATGATGTGGGCCTGGTGGCTCAGACTGCTGTGGTTGTGATTTCTGTGGTAGTGATTTCTGTGACTGTGATTGCGGAGGCTGGGATTGCTGTTTCGCTTTCCAATCAAAAGCGCCTTGTGAAAGTTTTTGCCAATCAGCTGGATTTTCACTAATAGCCGCAGTTTGACAAAAATTAGAGATTTGAAATTCTATGGCTGCTTTAGCAGCCTTAATGAAATCTTCGTAGTTTTGTGCCTCCTTTAAACCATCTTGTAACTCATCTGAAATATTCAGCGTGTTGGCAACACTCATAAATCCCTGCGCTTTACCCTTTTCAGCATTTAACCCAAAACGTTCCTTTATCTTTTCTATTAATTCATTTGCTTTATCTGGATTTGCTTTAACTGCTCTTTCAAGGAACTTAATCGCGTTATAAAAATCAGGTATTTCTGGGACCCTTCTTTTAATTGCTTCAGATTGAATTACAGACAGCGGTATTCCGTTAAACGTTTCATTTTCATAATCAATTAACGAACCACCTTGCATTGTAACGCTCCTTTGAACTTTACTGATATGACATGCAAAGCTTCACTTTAGTTCTATTAATAATGTACTCTCATACAAAGTCCAGATAAGATTCCCTCGTAAATTCAATGCGTTACAACATTTTAAGCAAAACCCACCCAGAAACAGTTGTAATAGGCTTTTTTGACATTCTCTCTTAAAATGATTAAATTAACTGGCTACTTAGATTTTATTAGCGTGTAGATGCAATTATTGCTGTAAAACATGAACAACCCAGATCTTCTATCAACAAATATTCAAGCTCCTTACCTGGTTAGCGTACCTAAAAGGATGGCCGAGAATTTCAGTGAGATCTTGGCGCAAACACCAGCATCGGCCCAAGAAACTGTACAAGGCTTTGTTGAATTTCAATCGGGTGAATTTTTGTGCCGTAATCCTATTAATGTTAAAACTTTGTTAACGGATTCTTTTTGGCGCATTCTCGATCCATGCCTGAAATCAGCTTTAGAAGATATTTTCTCTGATAATACTTTAGAAAATGAAAAACTCCCCAAAGCATTGCTTGATAAATATATAGGCGAAAATGATCCAAAAGCTTATCATACGCTCCCTGATGAGGGTGCGTCTGATTCGCAATTACATCTTTTTTTTCTGCAACCTTTTAAACTCTTTGGCATAGAAGAAAAAAATCGCAAATACAAAAGTCATAACCCAAACATTCATTATCGTGAATGGCAATGGCACCCATTAGCGCAAAACTGTGACAGCGCTCCCTTTTTTAGAAAAGTTTTACAAATTTATCTTTTGGCAGCACTTATTGATCATTATCCTGATTTATCTGTAAACGAAAACAATAATGCAAAATTGGCACTTTTGCTTGAAGAAACTAAACATGATCTTGAAAATCTCTTGAACGCTATGTCTGCCCCTCTTAATGACCCTGAAGATTTTCTTACCTTGTTAGAACAGGGAATGTTGAGCGATCCCCTCATCATCCAAGATATGGAACAACAACTCCCTGGTATTGTAGGCGTTGCTAAGCAATACGCTTTGGGTCGGTTACTGTTTGGTCAAAGCGCTCCTATAAATGGCGTTTCTCATTTTGCTTCTATGCATTTTTATTTTAAAGTGATCATATTGTTATGCGCTAAGGCCTTTAAAGAATTTAATCAATATGTGCTAACGCCAGAATCAAAATTCATGAAATTTGCCATGAATACTTTTATATTTATCCCCATTACTGCATTATTAATTTTAAGTCCGCTGGCTATCGCCTTACCTGTACTTTTGGGCTTGACCTCTGTGCCTTTTGATTTATTACGCAAAAGCAAATGGCTTAATGATCATAAATATGGTAATGTCATAAAAATTTGCTTAGATATTCTTTGTTTAATAAAAGATATTGCTGCTCTTT
Source organism: Pseudomonadota bacterium (assembly GCA_018241965.1). Classification (GTDB taxonomy): domain Bacteria; phylum Pseudomonadota; class Gammaproteobacteria; order Berkiellales; family Berkiellaceae; genus Berkiella. The sequence goes on from JAFECS010000046.1 coordinate 22,745, forward strand.
TTCTCCTATTTCCTTACTTTATTCCGTATTTCAGTCTACTTTGCGCACAGGTACCAGCTTCATTATTGCCTTATGGCACAGCCCTTTCATTTTTATTTTTTACATTATTATTCGCAGGCAGCACCAATGGGGAAAACGCAGCTGTGCCTACTGAAATAATTTTGCAGTTATCTTCTTCTGTGTATAGTCTGAGCATTAGCCTGGTATTAACGCTGGGGGCAACTTGCTATTTAAGTATTGGGCTGATTGGCAAATTTGTTGTTCATTATTTTCCGTTTGCTTTGCGCCCCTCTTTAGGAGTGAGCGCAGCTGATGTTCTTTCACCTTATGAGCATATTATTCCCTCAACTTTGCGCCAAACGAATTTATTATTACCAGTTAAAGCGCCTAAGCCTTTACTCTCTGAGCAAAGCAAAACTGAAGCTAAAAATCTATCTCATAGCCTTGGTAAATTGAATCAGTCTTTTAATCTAGATAGTGATACAAAAACAGAAATTAAAGCTTGTTTGAGCGCGTTAGATGAACAAACAACGCCCTCGCAAGAAGCGTTCTCAGATGCCATTGAAAAGGCTAAAACTATTTTACAAAATAATTTTGATGCCGATGAAGCCTCACTGATGAATCAGTTACTTTTGAAGTTAAAAGAAGCCCAAGTACAAATCCATCAAACTGAGAATATTGCGCTACGTTTACAAGGGCAAGTAGGTTCGTATCAACCTTCGCTCACTTTATTAAAAACGCTAAGGGATAAAGGTATTATTCAACCCGATGGCACCTGGCAGGTACAAGGTTTAGATATTCCTGCCAAAATGCAAGAAAAGTGTCAGCGCATTAGCGCATGTCCTAAGCCGTCTTTGGCCACCATCAACCAATAAATCACCATGATTGCACTAAAAGCAATCACTCCCAAACATAACCACCAACGCATGAGCATATGATATTCTCGAGGAATAATTTCATGTTTAGGGTTAATATTTTTAATAATATTGTGAAGCCTGTATTGTATAAATACAACGATAATCCAACTTAAGCCTGCTAAAACATATAATCCAATCACTAACGCAAACCACAGTGAATTAAAGGGATAATGCAAAATTATCATTAACCAGATCCCTGTCAGGGGCTGAATAATCACAGTAGGCGTTGTAAAAAACCAATCGGCAAGGATCACGTGTTTTGTGGTGTGGGTGAGTGTTTTTATATCTTTACTAAAATAGGCCATCCACATAAAAAAGGCTGTGCCTAAACCGGTGCCAAATAATAGTGTCGCGCTTAATATATGAATATATTTTAAAATATTGTATTCCATATCAAGTCTCTTTTTCTTCTACCGTGGTATACATGCTCCAAAGCTTTATAGCTTCTTCAAATTCTTCCAAATTAAACTCGGCAAAACACGATCTTGCTCCAGGGGCTATAAAACCTTTGGCAAGCTTCTCTAATAAAATTAAACAGGGAATGATGGGAATGTAAGGCCCATGCCCTTGCTCAGCAACTAACAGCCAAGTAATTTCTAAAGGCTGATAGCGTTGGCTGGAGCCCTGCAATTTCACATACATGCCACCTTTATCTGAACCTGCATTCTTAAACCAACGACTCATGGCATGGATCAGTTTAGAAAAATTTGCCCAATTTTTAATAATTTTATAACGAGATAACCAAGACATCGCCCACATTGCCAAATGTAAAAATGAAACTTCTAGCCCTGCATAAAACGCAACTGTTTTTAACATAGGATATTTTTCCGGCAGCAATACTAAGTCTGGTACATCGCAATTTGCTTGCCAGCGTAACCCCACATTATCGCCAAAATATTGGCGATGTATATCTTGCCAACCATACACTGTCTTCCACTTGCCATCCTCTAAGCGTTGAAAGGGTTTCCCGGTGTAGCCTAAGATGGCTTTAAGAACAGCTTCACCCCTTTCTATTTTATTGGCCGGAGCAATACCAAAATGAATTTCTCTTAAAATGCCAAATTTCTTAGCATAATGATCCACCACTGCCGATGACACGCCAGGCACGGAGCTTGCGCCACTAATGACCATGACACCTTTTGCTTTAGCTTTATCATCAAGCTCATGAATATGCGTTACAAACTCTCGGCCATCGGATAAATCTAAATAATGAATATTGAGCTCAATACAGGTTTTAGCTACTTTGTAATCTTGGCCCTGAAAAGGGCCTGCGGTATGAATAAGGATATTAGCCTGGCTTTGTTTAAGTAACTCGGCAAAATCTTCTCGATGCCAATCCATGGCCATGGCAACCACATTCGCTTGAGGAAATTTTCGTTTGATGGGGGTTAAAAAAGCCTCAGCTTTTTCTTTAGATCGACCTGCAACAATAACTTTATAGGGGCCTTGCGCAAGTATGGTGGAAAGTTTTTTGCCAAAAACGCCATAGCCTCCCAAGATAAGCACCGTGGGTTTGGCTTGGGGCATTAGCACTTTCTCACCTGTCTGCTCCCTTTATGGATAACCCTGAAAGTTTAGCAGACGATACATAAGTCTTGCTATTAACTTATTGTTACTGCCTTGGCTTTTGGCTGTGGGGCAGGCTTTGACGCAGGTTGCGCTTTTGTCTCACTTTCAGATTTTTGTCCAAAAAGATGAAATAAATTTAATAGCGAAGGCCCAGTTTGTGGGTGTTGGCTTGCAGTGATTTTTTCACTATCAAGATGAACTTTTTCTGTGATAAAAATACCAGACATAGCGCCAAACAAGGCCGAGGTGGTTAACTTAAAGGTAGCAATCTGGTAGTTAATCGCAATATTGCGCACTAAGGTAGGTAGTAAAACCGTCAATAAAGGCCATATTAAACCGTGGGTTACTATTCCCACTAAGGCACTTACCGCGAAAAACATGGTTGCATAATTAAACCAATCGCGCTCAACTTCCTGTGGCGCTGCTTTGGCGGCACTTTGTGCTAGTTTTTGTTGCCCGGCACCTTGTTGGTACAAGTTTTTAGAAATACCTGTTGTTTTACAATACTCATCCACAGATAAATCAGATAATTCTTGTCGATGATGACGACTATAAGAACCATATTCTTTCAAAATGTTATTTTGTTCTGTATCCGTTTGCTTACGCTGTGAATTTTTGGTATGAGCTGCTTTTTGGCTAGCATATAACGCTATCAGTTCTCGATTAGCCTCTGTATCGTCCAACAGAGCATTCCAATGTCCTGGTAACTTTTCCATTTCAAAAACAAGCGCCGTTCTTGGGATCATTTTGGCTTGGTTAGGCTTTTTAAATCCATTGACGACACGGGTGTTATGCGCATCTAAATATTCTAAAGATCTCACTTTCATGACATGCCCTAAAGCAGCTGAAAGTACTTTTTGCTCAAACTCGCCAGCGTTAACGCCATTTTCGGCAATATTGTCAAGATAACTTGCTAAGCCTTCGGCGTCATTATCAAAAAACCATGCCTTGATTTCACGTTTTTGTATGGCTGACGGTTTTTTAGGATCTTTTAAAATACTATTGATCTTCTCTTGTATTTCTTCCATACCTTCAAAATGTGCTGCAAGAACAATTTCATCGTCGGGCATGCCATTTTCAATAATGCTTTCAAGACGTTCACGCAAGGTTTTTAATACATCTTCACGCAGGGTATTTAACGTTCTTTTTTTAGAATTACTTATTAATTGCTTAACAATATCACTTAGATTCTCTATAACAATTGCTTGAATTGCTTCAGTTTGATTTGAGGCAGCAATTTGTTGAGTGATAAATGTGACAAATTCATTTTCAATATGTTTTTTAATTTCAGGTAATTTTCTGGGAGCAGGCTTAGGATTATTACCTGAAAATTCCTTAAGTCGCTCAAGCACTTCTACTTGCAGAGCAATAATTTCATTTTGTCTTGAATTATCTTTTTTTACCACATGAAATGAATCCACCATGTGATCTAAATAACCAGATAACTCTGCTCTTGCCTGCTTGTTAATGTATTCATCGTTTTCAATTAGATCCACCACTAATTCCCGTAATGCGGGAGCCAGTAGCTGTTGCAGTTTTACCCAATCGATATCATCGTTAACAGCCACTTTAGCAATCAACGTGTCAAAGGCATTGATGAGTTTTTCAGCAGTGTTATATTCAACTTCAGTTTTAGGAAGCCCAAGTGTGGGGTTTTGTTCCCCTACAATAGCCATAAGCTTGTTAAATTTAGCGACTTTGTTTTTAAATAAGGGTTGGAGTAATTGTTGCTGATAAGCATACATTAACCAAACTGCTTCTGTATTATAAAGGCAATTCCCATCCCCAAGTGACTGAAATTGTAACATCGTCTTTTAACCTCTTATGGTGCCAATTATTTAGTTATTTAACATATTTTATATTAAGCACCTAAACTACATGTGCTAACTATCTTACCGGTTTAGTTAACAAAAGCAAGATTGAGTGAGTTTAATTAGATCTTTTAACGACAAATGGCAAGCAATGCCATCTCTAAAGAAGGATAAATAAAGCTAAACCCGTGTTGGGTTAACTTGGTCGGAACCACGCGTTGGCCAGTCAATAAGAGCTCATGCGCCATCTGCCCATAGAGTAAACGCATCACCCAGGCTGGCATTTTGCAAAATGCAGGACGGTGTAATGTTTTAGCTAAAGTTTGCGCAAAAACCTGATTTGTTACTGGATTGGGTGAAGTGGCGTTCAGTGGCCCTTCAAGTTCGGGGTGTTCAATACAAAAATGAACCAGCCTAACCATATCCACCATATGGATCCAGGACATCCACTGTTTACCATTGCCAATAGGACCACCTACCCCCATCAAAAAAGGCAAACGCATTTGCGCCAACACACCCCCGCCTTCACCAAGCACAACGCCTGTGCGCAATAAACAAAGTCGCATGCCTAATGTCTTGGCTTTTAACGCTTCCTGTTCCCACGTTGCGCAAAGTTCATGACTGAAACTTTGCACGCTTGGGCTATCTTCAGATAAGACATCATCCCCTTGTGGGCCATAATAGCCAATAGCTGAGCCGTTTATGAATAATGCTGGCTTATGTTTAAGTGTGCTCAGTTTTTCAATAAGCGCTTGGGTAAGATCTTTGCGGCTATTGATAATTGTTTTTTTGTACGCAGTGGTCCAACGCTTTGCGATGGTTGCACCAGCCAGATTCACCACCACATCAATATGTTCATCACTCTTTATGTCCTTGAGATTTTCAATAAAGTGGATATCCTTTAAAGGTAGGCATAACTTGGCTTTTCGCGCATTTCGCGTTAACACGCATACGTCATACCCTTTGGCTTTAAAGCTTGAACATAACATTTTGCCAATAAAACCAGTACCACCTGTGATTAAAATGCGCATACTTATCTCTTGCTGTTTTTAGCTCTTCTTACATTTATAGTATCCAGAAACCATCTAAGACAACTACCCAACAAATAATACTTCTCGACAGCGCATACCCTATTGCGCATAATCACAGAACAATCAATAAAGGATGGTGTAATGCGTTGTCATTTTATTCAACATGCTCATTTTGAAACGCCAGGCAGTTTGTCCGCTTGGGCCGTTAAACATAACCTTAAAATTGCCCTCTACCATCCTTATCAAAACGATCCGCTACCCGTTGTTACGCAAGGCGAGCCTGTTATTTTTCTGGGTGGCCCACAAAGTGCCACCGAATATCAACGCTATGCCTATCTTGAAAAAGAAGTAACCTATATTCGCGAGCTGGTAAAACTAAAACAGCCCATGGTGGGAATTTGTTTAGGTGCTCAATTAATTGGCGAAAGCCTGGGTGCAAAATGTTTGCGTAGCCCTGAAAAAGAAGTGGGCGTATTTCCCATTAAATTAACTGAAAAGGCCAAACATCATCCTTATTTCAAGGGTTTGCCGCAAACACAGCCTGTGATGCACTGGCACAATGATATGCCAGGGCTCACAAAGTCAGCGAATGTCTTGGCAACGAGTGAAGGGTGCCCCAGGCAAATTATTGAATATGCGCCTAATATACTTGGCTTTCAGTGCCATTTTGAAGCCAATGATGAATGGTTAGGGTTGTTGCTGGAAAATGCAAGCAACGATTTAAAACCGAGCCGCTTTACACAAAGTGTGGAAGCCATGCATAAATCGGATTTTAAAGCAATGAACTTGTATCTTGAAACCATCCTCGATAGATGGTTTCAAGCCTCAACTTCACTGACATAGCAGCAAACACTTTTTTATTTTACATTGAACCTCTTTGTTAAGCCTTAGGTCATAAATTTATAAAGCATCATTTAGGGTGCTTTGATGAGGAGAATTTATGCCTAAACACAAACAACATCACGAATCTTCTGTGCACGTCCCCGGTAATACCTACACCCCAAAACACCATAAAAACGAAAACCAGCATTTACAAAACGAGCAAGCGTTTAAATCCAGCCAAAATTTCAAACAAATGCCTGGGATACATCGCAAAATCTTAACAACGCAAAAAGGTGGGCGCAGAGGGGGGTAAAATCCCCTAAGCACTTGATGCAATTACACCTCACTGAACCTTCTGAATGATCGACCGGTGTATTTTTAGTGAGATGAGCTTCAGGAGAATACGATGCTAGAGGGCAAAAAAGTAACTATTGTAGAGGCAGATCCATACGAAGATCCCAAAACTTTTATGCAGTTTGTGGAAGAATTGACTCATCAACCTTCAAGCGTCGTTGCGCAAAAAATAAAAGAAGGATTATTTTTACATGCTGTTAAAAAAGAAAATCTTGAGGTTTTGAAGAGAATACTTCAAGCACAAAATCAGTCTAGACCCATCTTTGATATATTTTTGAGAGATAACAACGGTGAACACGCCTTTCAACATGCTATAAGAACTGGAAATTTAGAAGCGCTCGAGTTACTCATTAATTATTGCAATCAACAAAGTATAAATTTTTCTAATGTAGCTCATGAAATTATTCTACGTGGCCCAGAATCACTTGTTATCGAACTTCTAGATCCCAAAAATTCTGATTTATATAAAAGGATTTTAGCTTTACCCAGTACGCATCCCTACTCTTGTGAAGAATTGGCAACAGCAGGTAGACAAGAACTTAATGGCGCAGGCGTGGTTCATGATGAAAGTGTAATTAGGCTGGCAGATCTTCGCTTAAAATTTGCTCATCAAGGTAAAGAGCCTAGCCAATCTGAGTTTGATCAGAACTTAAAAGAATATATCCTTAAAAAAAATAGCCTTCGCCAAAAAGAAGCGACAAATACTGCAGCCTTATTTGAACTATCCAGAATAGCCAATGAAGCAGAAATTGATCAGGTTATATCACGTTTTGAACCAGAATTATGTTTAGAAATACTTAAAACAAGAAAAGACGGGCTTAATTATCTTCATCAAAGCGCAATGGTCAATGATGAATTACAAACTAAAATAGCCTATAAATTATTCGAAAAAGCCAATAGCAAAAGTTCTTGTCGTCAAGATGTCATGACACTGTTAAAAGCAAGAATCCTTGGTAAATCAGCAATTTATGTTGCTGCTGAATCAAACAATGCACTATTCTTAAAACTCTTTCTTAAACCTGGCGTACCTACAAATAACACCGGGCCTAAATATTGTCCTTCTGCGTTAATGGCTGCAGCTAAAAATGGGGCTTGTGATGCAGTTATTGAAATAATTCTCCGAGATAAAATTGCTTTGTATGATGAATTATTTACTGCTAAAACCAAAGATGAAAATGGATTGACATTAGCACATTATTTAGCTCACTTTGATAAAACTGGCAACGCATTTAGTGCCTTGTTAGACCATTCTACAATTAAAACTGCGCAACCATTTCGTAATATTATGCTCCTAGAGGATAAAGATGGTAATTCTGTGTTTGATTACCTTATGCAAAATGAAAATGCCGAAGCTGTATTACGTGAGATAGTTAGAACCATGAAAACATGGCATTCCGGTTGGGGTTTAGAACATATCTTTGATATTAATACTCCGCGCAAAAATAAAAATGGTCTAACTGATCTCGAATGGTTAATTAAAAATGGATCACCTGAAATTGTTAAAATATTTAGTGATAATCTATACGAAAAGAAATACATTACAGCTGCATCCGAAAAAATAAAATCGCTCCAGAGCAAGCAAGCTCATGTTCCCAAGGAAAAGGATGAAGCGAAAGCGGTAGATTCACCTCAAGCAAAATCCACTTTTTGTGGTGTTCGAGTATACACTTATGGTACAAAAGCCCAAGAAACCACCGGCGTTATGCACCAAATAAATACCACGCTTTGGGGTGGTAATGTGGGGCATGCCGCAGTGACTTTAATCATACCAGCCGATGAGGTTGGAAAAGAGTTAATTAAAAAATATTGTTTAGATCCCGCGATTCCTTACCAAAAGCAAAAAGTAGTTACTGCTAAAGCTGGCAAAGAAAGGGAAGTTATGCATGAAGAAGAAGTGTATGTGATTAACTGGAGTTGGTGGCCAAGAAAGGATGGTACGTTTTACTTGCGTTCAGCTTTAAATTTAGACGGATTGAGTGAACGCGAAGGCGTACATCGTCCTATGGCCCCCGAATGGGCACAAACGCTTGGCCAAATAACAAGAGTCCATGGTGGTGCAATAGGTAGCACGCGAACGAATTATGGTACAACTGGTATGGTTCATGTTAAGGACAACTTAAGTGATACTGATAAACAAATTCTAATACTCAAAGCTGATATCCCAAGAAAAAAAGAGAATTTAGAGTCTTGTGAGCATTTACTATCAAAATTAGCTGAGCTTGTAAAAGAAAATATACCTGTAATGGATATTACTAGTTCTAGATATATGACCCAAAATACGAAAGAACTTATTAATACATTCTTTCCAAAACAATTTCAAAACTTAATTAAGGATAAAGCTACTCTTTCGATAGAAGATCTCCGTATACTCAAATCTGCTGTAGCGTCAAAAGTGAATACTTTAAAATATGATCATGAGCAAGATGTTAAAAAATTAGAAAGATTAACAGAAAATAAAAAAGCGTCTTATCAACAAATACATGACCAATATCAATTAAAAGCTCAAGAAAAAGAACAGTTAGAACAGCAGTATCAGCAGGATATTCAATCGCTTGAAGAGGCGCAAAAATTAAGTGATGATTTAGCTCTAAAAAAGGAGGAAGTTGAAAATTTAAAGAACTATTTTATGGATTTATTGGGTGATCTAGAAAATAGTGATAAACAAGAACTTGGCATCAATTTACAAGCTGCAATTAATTTAGATAAGGATTTGAAAGCATTTGAAACCAAAGATAAATTAGATTTGGCAGATATTAGTACCATTACTTCCAATCTGCACTTTTTGTTACAGACACTTACCGCAGAGCAAGAAAAAAGTGTGATATCGCTTGAAGATGCCCAGGAAAAAGCAGAGCAAACAAAAACAGTGCTTGATCAAACAACTGATGATTTTTTGAAATTAGAAAGAGAGTATTGGCCTATAGCAAGTCAAATGCCAACAGCGCGTTATCAAGAACTTTTGGCGCATGAAGAAGCTGTCACGGCAACAAAAGGTTGGTGTTATCTTCAGTTAGAAAAAAATAATGACGATCCTATTGAGCTTGGAAGCGATTTTGCATATTGGCTTCAAAGATCCCAACTAAAAAATGATCTTGATCCTGGTTTTGACTATCAAGTAGACGTGTTGAAGCTTTCTAGGGCTGAAATTGAACAGATACGGGCTAACGCGATAGACGAATTAAAAAGAATAAAAATAGCAATGGTAGATGAAGAGCCATGCCAAGGGCTTTTTGATGCTGGAGAAAATGAGCAATTTGTCACGATGGGAACAACTCCAGATCATGTGCTGGATCTGCCGTTAGATGCCATGAGTTTGTATCATGTCGATGGCCCAAAACCAGCCAATCAAGTAGCGCAAGGCATCAATGCTGAACGTATGTTGGAAAAAATGCATGATATTGTTTCATGCAGAACATTTGATTTGTCAAGAAATAATTGTTCTAGAACCTCTTTAGATATTTTAGAGGCGGGAGCAGATCCTACGCTTCGTGATGTATTTGCAGTTAAAGCTTATGGTGGTTTAGAAACACCTCAAATGGTATATAGCGACACGCTTGCCTACCAACATAGAATGCATCACGAGGACCCAAGATCCACTGTCACCGCTGTGAGCGATACCATTGCAAGATATAGCCCCTTTAATTTTATTGAACGCATGTCAGCACAAGCTATTGCTGATGCGGCAGTAGAACCAAGTGTTGCCTCTTTGTCTAAAGCCGCATTAGCAGTTGTTGGTGTTTCCATAGGAATGGCAGGACAAGCTCCCAGAAGAGCTTTGAATTGGGCTTTTGGGGGAAGTGAACCATCTTCGCCCCCCCCTTCACCGACGAGTGTTCAAGAACAATTCTTTGAAAAAGATGAAAGCGTAAAACAAATGGAAGAATGCATCGTATATATTCATGCTTACACTCCTCAACAAGCCATCAAAGTATGGGAAAAACAATTAAACGAGCATACAGGTGACAATAAAATTCCGTTCTTATCCGCGTCAACGAATGCTTTGTTTGACAATCTACCACAGGATCAAAAAATTACTTTGATTCAGCAGTATCAACAATTACAAAAAAGAAGTCTTGATAAAATGAGGGAAATGCAAGCAAATCTCTCACCAACCATAGAACCTGTTATAGGAAGTAAGAATAAGAATAAGCAATAAAAATTATGAAATTGCTTTTATTAGTTGCGAAACTGTGATATTTCTTCCGCAAATAAGGATAGCAACCTTTTTATCTTTAAAACGCTCTTTTTCTTTTAAAAAAGCTGCTAACACAACACCCGCTGAGCCTTCAGTAATCCAGTGTTCTTGCGCAGCAACGATTTGCATAGCCTGTGCAATTTCTTGCTCTGAGACAAGAATACTTTCATCGATAACTTGCTGACAAATTTCAAATGTAACAGAGCCAGGCTCAACGTTTCCAGCAGT
>JAFECS010000046.1:33711-42465 GCA_018241965.1 Pseudomonadota bacterium
GCGGCAGATGGCCAACATGCTATCACTTTCGTGTTAGGCGAATATTGTTTTAAGTAACTGCCAACTCCCGAAATAAGACCACCACCCCCGACGGCAATGAAGACCGCATCTAAATGATCTGATTGATTCAACAATTCTAATCCAATGGTACCTTGGCCAGCAATAACTTCATAATCGTTATAAGGTGATATATAAATTTTACCCTGTCGTTCGGCGCATTTTTTTGCGGCTATTTCTGCATCTAAACAATCCCCTGCTACATATTGAATATCTGCACCACGAAGTAAAATGGCTTCTTTTTTAAATTCTGATGCTGATTGTGGTAGATAAATTGTAGCTTCAGTTTGCAAGCTCCTGGCAGCTTGTGCGACAGCAAGACCATGATTTCCGGTTGATGCAGCAATCACACCTTGCTTTCTTTGCACATCCGTTAAAGATAATATTTTATTCAATGCGCCCCTAAACTTAAACGAGCCCGTGTGTTGCAAATGTTCACATTTCAAGTATACATGCGCCCCTGATATATGACTAATATAAGGGCTATATTCTAAAGGTGTGCAGTAAATATAGGTGCTTATTTTCTTCGCAGCCTCTTGAATGCTCGAAACTAAATTCATTCTACACACCAAATTTTCATAAGTTGTCCTCGAGATCTTTTAAATAGTTATAGACTGTAGCTCGACTTACATTAAGTATACGGGCAATGTAATTTGTTGCATTTTTTCCCTTGAAAGCGCCAAGCGTTTTTAATGCTTGAACTAGCTGTTGATTTTCCTCGCGTGATAAACTTTCTAAGCTAAGCTGTCGCTCCATACAATACTGTTGAACAAATGCATTAATTTGTTCATAGATATCATCTTTAAATAGCCCTTGTTTTTTTTCTAAAATTTGCTGATCATTATTCTTTAAAAATACATCAAGCGAATTCTGATAACGTTCAAATACAGAAACATCCATATTGACGCACAAAAAGCCAACCGCTTTTCCGTTAGCATTACGTAACACAACACTGATTGATTTAAGCTTACGACCGTCATAATTGGTTTTTTCATAGGGACCAATAACATTGTCTTGTGGATTTACTGTAAAATCCCACCGGTCAAGATATGAGCTATCCCCCACTTGGCGTTTAGAATAAGGATTATAAATCGCTTCGATTGTATCTTTGGCAATATCGTGTATCACCACTTCTGCAAAGGGGTGGAGAAGTCGCGCAAAGGCTTGGGCCATCGGAATAGCCAATTCTAGCTCTTTTTTCAAAGGGTTATTCCCCGTTTAGACTACATATTCTAATATAGAATATCATGTCTAAGCGGGGAATGTAAAGCTTCAGCGGGCAAGAGCCCGCTTACCAAACAACTTATATCCAAACCATCCTATATCTACCAATACGCTCTGCGGTTTCAACTCAGCACAAACAATATTCATTGGCAAATCGTAGAGTGGAATAAACTCCTCTGGGCAGCATTGTTTTATCTAAAAGCTTATGATAGTTTCAAATAAGTCATAACCATTTTTTGAGTTTCAAATGTATTCAATCAGTTTAAATAGCTTTTCATATGCAGCCAACCTGGCGCTGCTGGCTATTTTTGCTGTCATTATTGTGATTTTCATCACATCTGCCTTTGGCCTATCGAGATAAAAATCTGTGCCTCGTTAGGCCCAGAACTCAACAGATAATCTTTAAGTGAATAGTTTTGCCACATCGTTCATTGGCGGAATTTATTCTTAATTTGTTATAAAAATATATGAAATTTTATTTCGTAGGAGCATTATCATGCAAAGTGGACCAAAAAAAGAACAAGATACCCATTCCAAACCAACTACTTGGAGTGTTCTTTGGCATTCGATTATGGGTGGAGGGGCAGCAGGAGCTGCAGAAGTGGTTGTTGATCATCCCTTATGGTCTCTCAAAACACGTTATCAAAATGACAGTATACCTGCCAAAGAGAAATTCACCTTAAATCTTAAAATACTGTATCGTGGTTTTTTACCCAATGTATTTTCAATGGTTCCAATAACTGCTTTACAAGTATCGACGGCCCAAGGCATAAAAGCACATCGGCATAATGATGAAGAAAATCCACCTAGTGAATTACAATCTCTAAGTTATAGTGCTGCCGGTGGTGCGGTTTCCGCTGTCGTTAGTGCACCTACAGAATTAGCTATGGCACAACAAACAGAAAAACGGGGGTTTTTTGCTACTGTCAAACACATTTATCAAAACCAAGGCTTTAAAGGCTTATTAAGAGGTTTTACCGGAACCGCAATTCGAGATGCTAAGTTTACGGTGGGATATGGGTATGCAGCCCCGGCCTTAAAGGAAAAACTCGCAGAACATATGTCTGAGCCACAAGCAGGTGCTATTGCGGGCGTTGGCGCTGGTGTTACTGTGGCTGCACTTTCTCAGCCTTGGGACACTTTGAAAACAGCACAACAAACGGGCTCGGAGCTACCGTTGTGGAAACTGGCGGCAGAAAAACTCAAGCAACAAGGGATCGCTGGACTTTATAAAGGAAGCTTTTGGCGAATGAGTCGTGTTGCTTCAGCTGTAACGATTATGGGTGAAGTCAATCAGCGTATAAGCTCGTGGTTGAAGGACTAATAATCACAGCCAAGCCTGCTGTTGCAGGCTTGGATTTTGCGATGAACTTTGAAATGCTGATAGTGCATTATCTAAAGTAGTATTCAAACCAACCTCACAAGTAATGGCTTATAACCATACCATCCTATATCTACCAATACGCTCTCCGGCTTCTTTTAGCTCTTTAAAGCCATTTGAGTTTATAAACGCTATGGTTGCTTCTAAACTTTTTCTAAGCTCAGGATTTTTATTAGCGGCTTTTTTACACATTTGTCTGTATAAATAGTCAAAGCGTTTTCCTAAGCCTGCAACAGACAAATCATTAAGTATACATCCAAAAGAAAAAATATCTGATTTAAATGAATATCGGCCTTCTGTTGACACTTCAGGGGCTATATACCCAACCGTTCCTTTTTGTTGGTTTGGGGCTACAATCATTGAAGATTCATCCTCTTTTAATACATAAGATGATTCTAACCCAACCAGTTTGATTTTAACTTTATCGCCCTTCATGTTAACAATAAATTGACTTGGATTAATATCACCATGGATCTTTCGTTGCGTATGCGCCTCTTGTAACGCTTGTGCACATCCCACTACAAGATGGTCTATTTGATTTTTAGTTAGAACAACCTGCTCTTGCTGATGCTTTAATATCAAATCTGCTAAAGTTTCTTCTTTTGGTTTAATTTCAGAAACAACGAGCACTATAGGTGCGGGTTGTTCAATAACAGTCATATTTTGTTTTGCATCTACTGTGTTATCTGTGACGAGAAGACATCTTAATTGTTCTAAAACACGATCTTCTTCTACACAAGTGTCAAGGTTGGTACTGACCCTTCTTGTTCCAACTATCATAGCAATTAAACCCATATGTTTTAAAAGTGCGCGATGCTAGCACTTTTTTATGACAACATCAAGTTAATAACCTAGTTAAGGTTACTTAAAAGCAGCACTTGGTTTTAAACTTAATATAGCAGCTACATCAGCTCCCTTAGGTTTAGGAGTTTTATCTTGTTCCTGAAGTACTTTTCTAGCTTTTTGGTAGGCATGCTCATCAAAGCCTTTCAATTTGTCACAATGTACAAATTGCAAAGGATATAATTGTTGCATGTTTACTTCGTATTGATCATCTAAGATTAAAAATCGGCTCACTCTTAGGTTTTTACTAAACCAACCTTGAATATCTTTTGTTCTACAGCTCCAACTGCCACTGTCGTCTGTTTTGCCATGATAGTACTGTCCTAACCCCCAGAGGTCTAATATTTCGCGAAGATGTTTATCGTTCCTTCTATTCCTCCAACTCGAGCTTACCACGATACGGGCATTAAATTCTTGACACAATAATCGGATCCGCTGCATATGATAAGGATCCCAACAAGCCACTTTTAAGAATTCGTATTTACTTTCAAAATCACATTGTTCTACCAATAATGCCCAATATTTATCCATAAGCTCTAGAAGCCTGGTATTACTATGTAAAGTGTCTAATCTTTCATGAGGCTTATCTAAAGGATCAATCCAACATACACCATCAATATCAAGAAAAATAATAACCTGATCCTTGTTTTGAAGGGGGACGGATGTAATAGCATTTGCAGCTTTTTTTGTTATCTTATATTTTGCAGTGATGGCTGATAGTAGCGTATTAAAATCTTCTAGCGATGACTCTGTCCCTCTAAAACGAGGAACAGAACTATGATGTAGAAAAAGCAAATGAAAAGCTTTTTCTAACATGTCTACACGGCTGTCGCCCTCTTTGACTTCCTCTTGGACAAAACCAAGCATTTTTTGATCCTCAAAAAGGGCGGGATATTACCATTGTTATGTCATAAAATTCAATTATAATAGTCGCGCAACTGACTATAGCTTAGGTCTCATTGTTGAATGACAAGCTACATAAGCTTCTCTCACGGCAGATACGACACGCTCATTTACCCCGCTGCCGGTATTTAGTTTACGGATCTCATCTTGGTACATTACCTGTAAAGTATAATGATAAATTTGCGAAAATTTATCACGTGAAACATCTAATTTTAAATGGCGCAAAATGAATTCAGCCTTTTGGGTTGGCGATAGGTTATTTAAGTTCACAGTAAGTTTCTTTTTTGCCTCTTCAATTCGTGGCTTATATTCAGCTTCAATTTCAGGTGAAGGGCTGCCTAACTTATCCATTTGTTGTCTATAAACATAGATATAAATAAAATTCACATAACTGTCATGAATTACGCCATCGATAACAATGGCAGAAAATCGACGATGATTATCTTTCATATATTGCACTATTTTTGCTGGTAACAAATCATTTTCAGATGCATGATAAAAAGATGCCACTGGTGAAGTGCTTTGATCAAAGTGAGGGGTAAATCGATGAGATGCTAATGGAATAGATTTAGACTCAAATCTTCTAACGCCAGATTTAGACATGTTTATTCTCACAGGTTCATGTTTAATTATTTGATTTTTACTTTGTGGGAAGAAAAAGAAAACAGAAAGCTCAGCTATAGCCGGCAAATTTTTGAACAGTATATTTGATAATGAATAAGATCATAACAAAGTTATACAACAAGCAATTATCTTTTATATTTAAAAATGAAAACTATATTTTATTTGACATAATGTCAACTAAAATGAATTTCCTATTTATAGTCTAAAACATCCCCCAGCACAGCTTGATTATTTATTTTTTATATTTACTACGTGGTTTAGATGTTTGTGGGATTGATTTTTTCTTTACGATTTCTACAACAGAGGGGCTAAGTATCAAAGGATTTTCAAAAACATAAGATGCAAGACCTTTTTGTTCAGTGGTTTTTTTCTGTTCTTGGAAATCAGCTAATAATGAAGAAAAATGATTATTTAATTTAGAAAATAATTCAGCATTTTTACTGTTCAGATTGTCGAACTTTAAATGTGAATGATTATTTTTACCAAATAAATTAACATAGTCTTCAAATGATTCATTTTCTTTTTCAAGAATATAAATGCTATCTAACCACTTTTCAATTTGCCATAAACATCCATCGCAAAGATCGTAGATCTCAGGATGCTCAGGTATACCACGAATTATTTCTGAAAAACTATTTAATGCCTTCTTTATATCAGGGAAGGTATTTAGTTTTTTTAGATTAATTAAATTTTGAACAATAATATCGGCAACAATTTGATATGGACCAGACATGCTCATATTTTTCCCCAGGATAAGTTATAAAACTACATATAAGATAGAATCTAACAAACTTATCTATTCTTGTATGCCGTAAAATATCTCCATTCACGCCTTAAACGCTGAACGGTGACTTAGAGAGGATATGCTTTCGGGTATGTCCCTCAGTTCCACAACCTAAAACAAGATTACATATGATGAACATCAAAGCAATCCTTAATTAAGAAGTTTCGCCGGACATCTCTTGCAGGAGATTATTACGAATGATGTTTATGAGAAGCTTTTATTTGAGGAATTTCTGGTTGAATTTTCTCGATTGTCTGCGCAAGTAATTTAACGAAGGGATCCTTTTTTTGTATTCTTTTATCAGCTTTTGCTTGAATGACTGCTAATTCTTGTTGAATACTCTGGAGCTTCTGCTCTGGGCTCATAGATTTTCTATCATCCCGATTAATATCGAGCGCATTTTTTAATTGTTGTGCTAAGGCTAATTTTGTTTCATACCCATGGCCAAAATGAGCAAATAGACTTTTACGAGTGTCTTTTATACTTTGCTGTGCTGAACTGATTTTACTTTGTCGTCCTTTTTCAGATGTGATAAAATCATCCACCACTTTTGTATCAATTTTACCTAAGAGTTCAGAAGCTTTTTCTTGTGCTCTTTCTTGTGCTCTTTCTTGTGCGAAACCCACTTGTAGGCCCGGTGAGTTTTTTAATCCATCTAAATATTCTTTCATAGCAGACAACATTCGCGGACCAGGATCAGTTTGTAAACCATATTTACTGATTAAAGGCGCGATTTCTTTTGTTAAAAAATGCTCTAAGGCTTTTATAAAGGCGACGGGATCATTTCTTACGGAGGGATCTTTTTTAAAATAAATAGCAGCAGATGTGATAATCTCTTTGCTTTCTTTTAGCTCAAATTCGCGATTTGCCATATCAGCAAAAGCGGTTTCAATTTCTTCAACGAGGTCCTTACCTGAAATTTTTTCTCGAGTCGAAAAATCGCCACCATATTTCGAAGGACGATCAACTTCATAGATTTCAACACCAGTTTTTGTCATAACAACACCTCTTTACTTCATAAAGATGATATACATCCATCAATTTAAAGTTACAAAATCTTGTATAAAGCCAGGTTAACAAAAATTGGCAGAGTTTAGTGATAGGTCGAGCAAGTTAGCGTATATCGCCTCACCGCCCAAGAAAGTGCGGTGAGGGATAAGGAAGGCTATCTTTTAGCTAATTTATAATCTTTTTTTACCTCTTCAGAGGATGGTCTTTTACCCACTGAAGTTGTACTTTGTGAATCATTAGAACTAGCCAAGTGCCTTGCTATAGGTAGAAAATTAGGTTGGGCACGGAATACATCATCTACATCAGTTGGCATAACCCCTTGTGGTGTAGTAGATGAAGTTGCGGCAGCAGGGATTGCAGCCGGTGCTGAAGCAACTGAAAGTACTACAGCGGCGGGTGCATGGCGCTCTACTTTAGCAACTAATTCATCGATACAGGCGCTAAATTCTGGTGATATTTGCTTCAATTGTTTGAAATGTTCTCTTTGACTAGAAGAGATAACAAACTTTCTAAAGTCATCGCATGTATTTTGATTACTCAAAATCGAATCAAATAATCTTGAATTCATAAAATTACGAAGAATATTAACTAAAAAAGTATTGAAAGGCTGAATGGTCGGTAGCTCATTAGCATGCGTTCGCCTCATCAGATCCAATATCATTTTATCATGTTCATTTACAACCACAGGGTTTTGGGAGAATGAAGAAAATATTGTTTTAAGATATTCCCTATTGTCACCATATCGTTTCGCTAGCACTTCTACGATTGCAGGATCATTGATTAATCTATTGTAGACATCGCTTACAACATTTAAAAATCGGCCAAAATTTTCAAGCACTACTGGATCCGATTGAATCGCGTGAGCAAACTTTCTCAAATCTAGTGAATTAAGCAATGCATTCATTTCATTTGAATTGTAAATAGCTTTTATCAAACCATCCATCGGGGCTGATATAGCAGCTAAAGAAACCATGAACTTAGCAATGACGTCTTTTACGGTTTCATTACCCAGCATTAATCCTGCTATCTCAAGCATTGGATCATTTAGTGATTGCTTTTGTAGCGTTTGTCTCATAGAAGCAATAAAGATATTTGTTTCTGTTTCATCTTCAACATACTTAATAAACTCCTCGTCTTTCAAGGATTTAATGAAAACTGTCAAAGCCATATCAATAAACTTGTCAGCATTCGCGCTAATCATTTCTGCTGTAAGCATAGGTATTTCAGGATTGAAAAGCCTTGCCCATTCATTAATCACTTTAACAGAATTGTTTCTTTTTACTTCATCCGTTGTACTTTCCAAAAACCCTTTTAATAATCCACTGAATGTGCCAAATAGTGCTCCTGCCCCAACGCGTATCAATGAGGGGTTGTTAAGCAAGACATTCAAATAAGATAAACCATTTAAAAGCTGAGGGAGCAAAGCTTCCATGATATTGCCTTGCGGTGGCATAGGTGCTGGATGGTCTCCAAATAAAAATGGTGCTCCGTTAAATGGCGACACCCCTAACGATGGCAAAGCCGCTAAATTGGAAACATCAAAAAATGGTATACCTTCAAGATGTTCTTGTTCTGAACTATCTTGTTCTGCGTTTTGTTCATGCAATGAACTGGCCTCTTCATTGGCGCTTACTAATTCTTCTTCATTTTGAGCTTGCAAACGAGCCTGCTTATTTGCAAGACGTTCACTTCGGCGTGGACCTTGACCTGTCATGTAAACCTCGACTTAGTTGATTATACTGAGTCGAGGATTCTAGGGGGTTTGTTGTTGATAATCTGTCATAAATTCATATTTTTAACAGATTATTGTCATAGAATATAAATAAAAATGACATATCTCAGAAGAGATTTAGCTTAATATCGCCTATACCTACCAAGGGCTTAAGATAGCCCTCCCCTTTGTATTCTTTATTTCTTCGTTCTTCTT
>JAFECS010000047.1 GCA_018241965.1 Pseudomonadota bacterium
AACGCTTTAAAATCAGCCTTACACGAACAAAATGTAAGCCTTGCCACCGAGAAAGAGTTTTCAAATAAATTTCCCGATTGCGAGGTGGGCGCTATGCCACCTTTTGGTAATTTGTATAATATGGATGTGTATGTGGATAAAGCATTAACAACCAATAAGGAAATTGCGTTCAATGCAGGCACACATAATGAAATTATGAAAATTTCTTGTCAGGATTATGTAAGCTTAGTAAAGCCCAAGATAATTAATTTGATGCATTAGCTTGAATGATAATAATGCATTAAAGCATGTTTTTTATGAGATCTATTGCGACATTAAAGCGCTAATATGATTTATTTGTAAAAATTTTACATTTCTCATAAAATCTCATCCTTTTAACAAGGAATGTTAAATAGTGTTATGGCAACAAATCAACATGCGCAATATGATCCCCCATGGAAAAATATTATAAATCAATTTTTCCCTTCATTTATGGAATATTGTTTTCCTCTTGCGTTCGCTGAAATTGATTGGGGAAAAGGGTATGTGCCATTAGATAAGGAAATGACACAAATTATGCGTGATGCAAAAACGCATAATCGTGTTGTGGATAAACTCATGAAGGTTTATACCAAAAGCGGTGAAGAAGCATGGGTATTAGTGCATTGTGAAATTCAAGGACAAAGGGACGTAGAATTTCCCAAACGTATGTTTGTCTATCGCTATAGATTGATTGATTTTTACGCTAAGCCGGTGGCTAGTTTTGCCCTATTAACGGATGCAAATGAAAATTGGCGGCCAAGTACCTACGAGGAATCTTTGTGGGGTAGCTCAACAAAAATGGAGTTTGTGACATTCAAGTTATTGGATTTTAAAAACCGTCTTTTTCAGTTGCAGCACAGTACTAATCCCTTTAGTACTGTTATTGAAGCACATTTAGCGGCACTAGCGACTAAAAAAGTTCCTATAGAAAACCGATTTGAACAAAAAGTGTCCATTACCAGGCGCTTATATGATAAGGGCTGGAAAAAAGCTGATATTATTAATTTATACCTGTTTATAGATTGGATTTTGGCGCTTCCCAAAGAGCTTGAGTTAAAATATCATGAAGAAATTAGCCAAATAGAAGAGGAAAAGAAAGTGGAGTACATTTCAACCGCAGAACGCATAGGTATTGAGAAAGGTATCCAACAAGGAATAGATCAAACGCAACATGAAGAGCGTAAAATATTTTTAATACTTTTACTTAAAAAGGAAATGGGCAAAATCCCTCAAGAAACCCTTCAAAAAATTGAAAGTAGTTCAAATGAAGAATTAAAAACCTGGATTACCGATTTACTTAGCGAAGAAGCAAGCGCTTCTCGCTAATGAAAATATCACGGGGCTCTTGCCCCTATTTATAGGCCCTTTTCCCTCTTCTTCTGGGAACAGCCTTTATTTCTCGTGATGTTCTTGGCTCTTTTTCCTGTCCTTGGCGAGAAAAAGTAAGCACAGATAAATCTGCCACTTCTTCAGTGGGTAAAGCGCTAAGCTTAAGCGCTTCACCTGTCTCTTGCAACCATGAGGGAATTATTTTTTGTTCAAGTGACTCCAAACCTTTTTTCATTTTTAAGCGTCGGTTATTACTCGTGACGGCGCGTTTTTCTTTAATCATATTTTGCAGATCTTGCACACTTTCATGAAAGCGTGCTTTTTTACGCGAAGCTTTAACAAAAGCACTAAGCAAATCAAAGTTATTACTTTCCAAGCTGTTTTCTAGGGCATGCTTGAGCAGCATTTGCGCAAACCCATGGTTGTCGCTATCAAATAGTTTACTTTGATCTATCACTTTTTCAAACACCGCTTGATTATCATCAATAATCGCATGATGTAAAATAATCAACATGGAATCTGGATGAATTCGCTTTCTATTTCCCTCTTCTAATAAAAACTCATTCATATGTGCCTTAATCGTAGCGCAAGCCATTTCTTCAAAAGTTATTTTAAAGGGTTGTGAAGCACTTGCGTGTTGTATTTTAGCCTCGAACAATTGGAATTGTACGTTGTCAAAATGTGTTTTTAACAAATTAATAGCCTGCGTTAATGAAAAACGATCTTTGGCATCACCCTGAATTAAACTTACTATCACCTCGACAATGGGTATCAGTTCTTCAGGCAGCTCTTCTTCAAATAAATCTGGTGCCGCTTCTTTGAAGAAATTAAACAAAACATCAGCGTCTTTGCTTTTATTGTATTGATTAATCATCCTTTTCCAATTATCAACATGATCAAACAAATCATTTTTAGTAAACAATTCTATTAATGCCACCCCACAAGCATAAGCATCTGAAGCGCGGCTGTAGCGTGAAAACATGACTTCTGGAGCCATATAAATTGATGTGCCTTGGACCTTATCTGCCTGAACGGACCTGCCCCTTCTGGCAAAACCAAAATCAATCAACGTAGCTTGTTTGGTGATAGGATCCCAAATCATGTTATCCAATTTTACATCACAATTAAGATAATTTTTATCGTGAAATTGTTTTACTTGTTCAAAAAACTTAATAGCCATGTCTAGGCGGTACAAAATTTCATCTTTCGTGAAATCATTTTTGGCGCGTTCATCAACAATATGTTTGTAATCACTTCCCCAAGCTAAGCAATCGGCGGTAATCACACTAGAATCTGACTCAAAAGCCGTAACTAAGCGCCCAATATCCTCCATCACTTGTTTTTCATGTGTAATACTTTCTTTAGAAGCTTTATTGAGATCATGATATTTTATCGCTATTAATTTATGCGTGTCCAAATCCATACCAATAAAAACAGCACCGAAATTACCTTCCCCTAGTTTTTGTCTAACCGTTTTCATAATGGCGACAAGCTCGCCATTTTCTCCTAGCAAAATAGGATATTTTAATCCCAATGCTTTTCCTTCTTTTGAATTTGTGTTGATATAAATATTAGAGGGCCGCAAGTGATTTCTTTGGGTACTAGACACCATTACCCTTTCTAGCTGAAACTGCCTTAACACCCGATAAGCATGCCGCGAAAGCAAAGTGGCCTCTCGTTCTGACGCTTCCAGAAACATGTCTTGTCGCAAGGAGATCTTTTTAGGTAATCGTTGACAAAAATCAGCAGGATTTTTTTCACTGGTACTACTGATTTGAGGTTCATGATCACTTTTAGTTTGTTTTGTTAATCGATTGTGAATTGCTAAGATTTGATCTGTATGTATTGACGCTAGCATTGCTTATACCACCCACAATGTTTGACCTATAAACAAACAAGATAGCCTACAATCGGAATAACATTACTTCCATTATATTCTCATTGAAAAAATAATCAGGATTGTGCACAATATAAAGGTCGATAATAGCGATAGAGTAAATTACTTCTGAAAGTACTATGGAAGAACAACCCACCCCAGAGAATTCACAAGGTATTGGCAAGGTCATGGTGATATGCGCCTGGATCTTAGCTATTCTCATGATGACTTTGTTCTTTAGCCATTGGTCTAAAGAAAACCATATGAATACCAAAGCAAAATTAGTGAACGTAAATGGTAATCTTGAAACCTTAATCACACGTAATGCGCATAATCAATATATGGTCGATGGGATGATTAACGGGCAAAAGGTGGTTTTTTTGCTTGATACTGGCGCAACCGCTGTTGTTATACCAGGTAAAATCGCCAAAGAATTAAACTTAAAATACGGCCCCCAAGCCACTGCCAATACTGCCGGCGGTAACGTCGATGTGTATCAAACCTGGATTGATGAGCTTGTTATAGGAAACATCATGCTGAATCATGTTTCTGCAAACATAAATCCAGCAATGAATGATGATGAAATTTTACTTGGCATGAGCGCTCTTAGAAGACTTTCTTTTTATCAACAAGGAGACAACCTTGTGATAACCACTAAGAAAAAAGAAGAGGATAGCGAATAAATTTAAAATTTAGCTAACCCTTCTAATAGAACATCTTCTGCTTTTTTCTTTGTTTCATCTACTTCTAAAACCATTTTATCAAATTTGCGCGCACCTATTGATGGATAGGTTTTTGTTTCTACCACTATCTCAGTGGTACTGGTTTTTTGTTGAATATTCTGCGTCAAATCAATCAGCTGGGCAATTTTATCTTGCATCAATAAGCTATAATCGTATGCCGCGTTGCTCATGGCGCTTGATCTTTTAGCGCTTTGATCAAATGAGGTGCCTGTATGAATGCAGGCTTGTAAATTTTCTTGTGCTTGCTTCCAACAAGTATTTAACCCATCGAAGTTAAGTAACAATTCCTTTAGCTTAAGTTTACCCACAGAAAGTGAATTTCTTACTCTTTCTAACAAACCAATTATATCTTGATAGATCTCTGCTGTTTGCATGCTTTCCATATTACGTGGCAATCTGGAAAGTTTCGTAATAAATTCTTGCAACTGTGTTAAAAAGGTTTGATTCTCATGCACTTGTTGTAAAATTAAGGTTACTGTTTCAGAATGGTTTACTGTTTTAACTAAAGCTTGTTCGGTGGCATTTAACGCGCGCGCAAGCGGTTTCATATAAACGTGGTTTAAACCATTTTGCTCTGCAAGTAGTGCTTTTAATTTACTTAATTCTTGATGCAATGAAGTGAGATCACGCTCAGCTTCATAAACATTGTGTGCCAAGGTATTTGATAAGAGGTTTACTTGTTTTAAAGGAATGGTATAGCTTACATCTTCGGTTTTGTTTTCTAATGCAGATTTAACTGAATCTAGCTCGCCATGTAAGTCGTGCAAATCATTATAGAGCGCCAAAATGATTTTACTTGAATTTTTAATTAAGGGGTGATGATATTCTTCAGTATTTATACCCTCAAGCGCTATCGTTTTACCTTTTTGGTATAATTTGCAGTTCGCTAAACCTTTTGTAAAATGTCGAAGCTCTCTTTCTAACGAATCTTTGGCGGCAATTAGGTGTTCATTGTTTTGCTCTATTGCTAGCAATTCTTGTCTTGAAGGATATATAATTTCAATGGTGTATCCTTCAAGAAGATCATCCTTCTTAATAGGGTTTACATGCCAATCACAGATTTTATCGAAATGCTGTGAAACAAAAAGAGAATGTGTTTTATTGTGAAGCGCGCTTTCTAAGCTCAACTTCACATTAGGCGCAAACGCCTGTACTACATTGAGTAAATCTACCCCTATAACATCATCACTACCATTCATGAGATCAATGAAGCTATGGCTTGCATGTTGTATCATGCCTGTTTTGTCAATGATAAGGAAAGGATGTGAACTTTGCTTTACCGCCATTGATGCAATTTCATCTTCGATGAAAATTGCAGGCGCAGTCTGTAAGCTTTGGTGAACATCATGTGCTTTTGCAAGCGTATCAAATGAGATGTTAGGAGAAGTCTGATTTATTACTTCTTGGTGCATTTGAAATGGCTGACATTCTAAAAGAAAACCTGAGCGTATACCTGTTGGAGAAAAAAGGGGAATGATTGAACAAGCGTAAACATTATCTTTCCATGCTATTTGGCATTTTAGTTTTCCTGCCAAATTATCCAGCGTTTCTTTGATTGTAGAATCTACTTTGTTATCTTGAGCTGAAATCAAATCAACAATATTATCGATTTTTTCTAATAGCAGGGCAATGGGTAATTTTTTAAAACTATGATTAGCGAAAGAAATTTTATGATCTTTATCCACTATTAATGCGGGCGCAGACACCTTTTCAATAACATGATGAAGCTGCTCTTGCCAAGACTTATCTTCAAAATCATCAACAAAACGATACACATAATTATAAAGTAATGCGCTTACAGCGCTGGCCACCATGAGCAACGCCCACACCGAAAACTGGTAGGCCGCATAAAGAGCCCCTAGTGAAATAACAGGGAGTAAAACTGCTTTGATGCAATCACGTTTTAATTGAGATAGGTGAGCTTTTTGCACAGAATTATCCTTAGCAACCTGCACTAAATAGATTAATGGCTTTAACGCTAATTTTAGTGTAGGTGCTCTGATTAATTGCGCAACTTACTGGATACCAAAACAGTTTATCACTAGTTGGTTTTGTTTGAATCGATGGAAAAAGTGGCTTTATATTTAGCCCCATCACCCTCAAATGTAAATGTATTACCTTGCTGAGTTACATTAGCACCTGATTTTTGTGTAGGGATAGTCCATTTTTCAACAGCCTTGCCATTAACGCAGTCTATTTTAAGTTCCAATGAACCAATCGCATCATCCATATTCCAAGGTTCAAAATCTTCCTCTACAAGGGTGATCAATAATTCAGCGGGCATACAGGTGCTGGATTGTTTTTTCCATAGCACGACGTCTTTAACATTAACCAAATATTTTGATAACCAATGGGTAGGATAACTGGGTATTTGATAGTGCAGAGGTTTACCTTGCGCAGGGAATTCGGAAACACTAATAAATAGCTCGTCCCCGCCCTTCTCTTGGGTTTTAACTACATCTAAGGCTTTCAGCTTTATTGAGAGCTCTTCATTCTGTGAGAATGCCTGGCCAGTATACACCGCAAGCGATAAGACTATGACTTTTAAAACCAGGACTAGACGCATATACACCCCGTGTTTAAGTACTGGATTCTAATTAGCCTTTTACTCATTCCAGCTTACCTTGAAAGCTATTGTACTTACTATAGTCATAATCATAATATTTTCACGTCCTACTAGTATAAGAACAAAACAGCACTTCATCTTGAAAGTACACCGTTTATCTGAGAATTAATCCTGCGCTTGACCTAGCACAAAGCTTTTTGCTAGGTTTATAAAATGAACACAAAATCCATATCAAACATTTCCTTTAATCAACGTTGGTGGCACACCTCTCATTGGTGGGCCTCAATGCGCGCGAAGTAAACTTCATCGAATTGAAAAACCCACCTCAGGTGGGTTTTTTTTTGCCCTTATTTTCGGAGCACATTGATATGGCAACACCAACAGCGGCTTTTCCTTTATTACTTGAGAAAATTTGTCAGGGACATCATCTAAGTCAAGAACAGGCTTATTATCAATTTAAAAACTTTCTGGAAGAAAAACTTTGTGCCATTGAAATCACCGCGCTGTTAACAGCCCTAAAAGCAAAAGGTGAATCTCCGGCAGAAGTACTTGGCGTTTTAGATGTCTTGCGCCAATGTGCCAACCCCTTCCCTATGAGCCAAGAACTTAAAAATCAATACACTATTGTCGATTGTGTAGGTACCGGTGGGGATGGACAGCAAAGCCTTAATATCTCTACCGCGGCTGCTTTTGTGTTGGCAAGCCTGGGGGTAAAAGTTGCCAAACATGGTAATCGTGCAGTTTCTTCTCGTTGCGGTTCAGCTGATCTTTTTGAAAAATTAGGAGTCAATATTGAATCAACACCGCAAAGTGCTAAAAAGGCTTTAGAAGAAGTAGGGCTTTGCTTTCTATATGCGCCTTTTTATCATCCAAGTATTAAAGCAATTCGAGAGATCCGCTCAACATTAAAAGTAAAAACCTTGTTTAATTTACTGGGGCCCTTGCTAAACCCTTTACAACCTGATTTTCTCTTAGTGGGGGTATACGATCCAAAATATTGCAAGCTCATCGCAGACGTTTTAAAAACAACTGCTAAAAGGGCACTGGTTGTTCATGGTGAAGGGTTAGATGAAATTGCCATCCATGGAAAAACCAGTGGGTTTTTACTCAAAGAAACCCAGATCACCCCATTTAACCTAACACCTGAAGAAGTAGACTTACCTCGTTATTCTCTTTGCGCTATTAAAGGACAAGATGTTGAATACAATGCCAAAGCTTGTCTTGATTTACTACAAGGTAAAGGACAAGCAGCTTATCGAGCAAGTGTGGCCATCAATGTAGGTGCAGTTTTATGGCTAATAGATAAGGCAAACACCCTGCAAGCAGGGGTTCACATGGCGCAATCGGTCATGAACTCCTCGCTTGCCTATGAAAAGCTGCAACATTTAATTGAGGTAAGTCATGCTTAATACTATCGTATTACAACAAAAAAAAGACATTCAACTTCAGAAAAGCTTACTTCCCTTGGAGAAAATACAAGCTTTGCTTAGGAAAAGTGATAGAGATTTTATGAAAGCGATGCTGTCTACTTCCAATGGTTATATTTTTGAATGTAAGCTCGCCTCCCCAAGTTCTGGCAAACTACGAGAAGATTACCCAGTGACAAAGCTTGCCAAACAATATGCCAACTATGCCAATGCGCTCTCGGTGTTAACAAATGAAAGATTTTTTGCAGGAAATTTTAACCATTTAAAGGAAGTGAGTAAAGTTGTTCAAGTACCTTTATTATGCAAAGATATTATTATTGATCAATATCAAATTGCTTTAGCAAGGTTAAATGGCGCTAATGCAATATTGCTGATGTTATCTGTGCTTGACGATAAAATGTATTTAGCGCTAAAAGACTATGCACTATCATTAAACATGACCGTGCTGACAGAAGTCTTTAGTGAACAAGAATTAATCCGCGCTAATCAACTTCATGCACATGTTATTGTGGTGAATCATCGCGATCTTAATACCATGCAAGTTGATATGATGCGCTTAAACAAACTAGCGCCCTACTTGGATAAAAAAGCTTATATCATTGCCGCTTCAGGTATTCAAAATTATCAAGATATAAAGCAACTTAAACCATACGCGCAAGGCTTTTTAATAGGTTCTTCTTTAAGCAAAAGCCCAGCGCTTAACCATACCCTGAAAGATTTACGTTTTGGGCCCATCAAAATCTGTGGTCTAACACGTCAAGAGGATGTCAACCTCGCCTCAACGCTGGGAGCGACCTATGGCGGGCTGATATTTGTACCATCTTCTTTACGTAAAGTTACCTTTATGCAGGCAAAAAAAATTGTCCAGGGCAAGTTGAAATTTGTTGGTGTTTTTGCCAATCAACCCCCAGAAGAAGTGGCTAACATTGCAAAGGGTTTAAAATTATTCGCCGTACAATTACACGGTCAAGAAGATGCAGAGTATATTAATGCGCTTTATCAAAAACTTGGACAATCATCTCAAATATGGCAAGCAATTGATGGGAACCTTCCGCTTTTGCAAACATTGCCTCCCTTTGTAGATAAACTGATTGTTGATAATAAAGGCGGAGGAACAGGGCAAACTTTTGCATGGGATAAGCTGAACAATTCCCCCCTGAAAAACAATATGATTCTTGCTGGCGGTATTTCAAGCGAAAACATCCTTAAAGCCAAAAGCTACGGGATGTATGGGATGGATATTAATTCTGGTGTTGAACTTGCCCCTGGTATAAAAGACGCGCAAAAATTAACAAAATTGTTCCAACTATTAAAACAAGGGGCATTTCATGAAAACACCTAAATATTTTGGAGAATTTGGTGGTGTGTTTGTGCCGCAAATTCTCATGCCCGCTTTAAGGGAGTTAGAGAGTGCTTTTTATCAATTGCAAAATAATAAAAATTTTTTACAAAAGCTGAATTTGTTACTCAAAGATTATGCAGGTCGACCTACCCCTTTATATGAGTGCCAACGACTTAATAAAGACTACCAGGCAAGAATTTTCCTCAAAAGAGAAGACTTAGTTCATGGCGGCGCCCATAAAACAAACCAAGTGCTCGCTCAAGGACTATTAGCAAAACATCTTGGAAAAAAAAGGCTTATCGCCGAAACCGGGGCAGGCCAACATGGCGTTGCTACGGCAATGGTCGGTGCTTTGTTAGGCATGGAGACTGTTATCTACATGGGACAGCTAGATATCAATAGACAACAAGCTAATGTTAAACGGATGCAACTTTTTGGTGCCAAAGTTGTAGGCGCTACCCAAGGAACACAGACCCTCAAAGAAGCTGTGAATGCCGCCTTAGCGGATTGGTCAGATTCCTATGCACACACCCATTATGTTCTAGGCACTGTCGTCGGACCACATCCTTATCCATTAATGGTCCGAGAGTTTCAAAAAATTATTGGTGCTGAAGCAAGAAATCAAATAATGGAAAAATGCGGACATTTGCCTGATTATGTGCTTGCGTGTGTAGGCGGAGGCTCTAATGCGATCGGCATGTTTAGTGCATTTATTCCAGATAAAAAGGTAAAGCTAATTGGGGTTGAACCAGCCGGGAAAGGTTTAGACACTCCTTTTCATGGCGCAACGCTCGCTAATGGTAAAACAGGCATTTTTCATGGAACAAAAAGTCTATTTTTGCAAGATGAACATGGGCAAATTAAACCTACGCATTCTGTTGCCGCAGGCTTAGATTACCCGGGGGTAGGTCCTGAGCATGCCTATTTACAATCTATAGGACGCGCAAATTATGTTAGTGTAACCAATGATCAAGCTGTTGAAGCTTTTCATCTTTTGGCAAAAAATGAAGGCATCTTGCCTGCGCTTGAATCATCACACGCCTTGGCCTATGGCCTCATGCTTGCCAAACAAGTAAAAAAAGATCAAATCATTATCATTAATCTTTCTGGTCGTGGCGATAAAGACATGGACCAAATTTTAGCCATGATGTGAGGTAAATATGTCTCGATTTAATCAATTATTTTCAAAACTTAAGTCAGAAAATCGCATTGCGCGGATCCCATTTTTAATGTTGGGGGATCCCACTCCAACTGCAAGCTTAACAATCATCAATAGTGTTATCTCGCAAGGCATTGATGCCCTTGAGCTAGGGATCCCTTTTTCTGATCCTATTGCCGATGGCCCCATCATACAAATGGCCGCAAATCGCGCAAGAAAGCATAATGCTACACCAGCAATTTGTTTTGAAATAATCCAAAAAATTAGACAGCAGCACCCTACTTTACCAATAGGTGTGTTGGTTTATGCAAATCTTGTTTATCATCAAGGCATATCATCTTTCTACCAGCAAGCGCAAGCTGCTGGCGTTGATGCGGTGTTGATCCCCGATGTGCCTACTGAAGAAGCTTCTGTATTTTGTCAAGCAGCAAAAGCACATGGCATTCATCCGGTGTTACTGGCAACCATTGCCTGCTCAGATCAAGATTTAAAACAACTTGCTGTTCAAAGTGAAGGGTTTACCTATGTGGTTACCCGTGCTGGCGTCACAGGAACTGGTAAAGCTTCCGAATTTGAAATGGCGCAACATATCGTCAAAAGGTTAGAAAAATATGGTGCGCCGCCTGCTGTCTTTGGCTTTGGCATTAAGTACGCGCAAGATATCAAACTGGCCCATCAACATGGTGCCTGTGGAGCCATCATTGGTAGTGCTTTAATTGAAGCACTCAACCACTTAGACGAACAGAGTTTGCAAAGTACACAAGCGGTTGGAGCCGTGGTACGAAAATTGTTTTATGAAAATGTTAACTAGCTTACTACTTTGTTCAATTTAGGTTGCTTTTTTGTCAATATTTTTTAACTATAGGCGGCATCTTGTAAACTATTTTTGGTGACCTGTGGATAAAATTTATGGACGAATTATTTTTGCCACCGATTTAGGGCCGCAAAGCCTTTATATAGGCCAACACGCTGCCAAAATAAGTCGTTTATGCCAAGCGCAGTTAATAGCCATGCATGTTATAGAGCCACCGCTTACTTATACGGTTGAATTTAACAAGCGCGATGCCCAGCTCAAAGATCAGCTTAAGAGAGCAAGTTTGAGTTTAGCGGCCCTGTGTGAACAGTTAAAAATTAAAGATATAGAACAAGTTGTCAAAGTGGGCTCACCCCAAAATGAGATCTTGACCCAAAGTTTGCACCTTCAATGTGATCTCATTGTTGTGGGAAGCCATGGCGTAGGTGGTTATACGCATGCTTTAGGCTCCACCGCGCACCATCTGCTTAGTGAAGCACATTGTGATGTGTTAACTGTGCAAGTTACTCATCTTGAACAAGCAATACAACCCAACCCTTCTGCCGAGCTTTATCTTTGGCAGGCACTAGATACCAAGAAAATTCAAAAGACACCGCAAGCGCGTGGACCAAAATATACCAGCTCAGAACATGGTTTTGGGGGGTATGTGCAGCGAGGTCCAAGATTAACCATGCGACCACCCGGGACTCCTATCAGAGGAGGCACAAGACGCAAAGATAAATCGGAAGATCCAGACAAGGAATAATTTGGTCCTATGTTAAAAATACTTAAAAAGATCGGCCAAACTTTAAAGGGTTGCTATAACTGCCTCTTTTTAGCCTTGCACACCGTTTTTTGGTGTTTCTTCATGTATATTCTTTTTATATTTAAAGTATTATCCCCGACACAAAAAGTGCTGAATTTTTTTAATAAATGGTTATTGTTCATGGCCGACAATTGGATAGCCTCAGATAATTTCATGATGGATTCCACCATGAATATTAAATGGGAACTACCCGATTTTTGCCATTTAGAATACAAGCAATGGTATTTTATTATATGTAATCATCAGAGTTGGACGGATATTCTGGTTTTGCAGAGGATCTTTTTAAAGAAAATTCCTTTTATACGCTTTTTTATTAAAAAAGAGCTTATGTGGTTACCTGTGTTAAATCTAGCTTGGTGGGCTTATGATTTTCCGATTATGCACCGCCATACTAAAGAACAAATTGAAAAAAATCCTACACTTCGCAATAAGGATTTAATGGCGACCAAAAAAGCTTGTTTACGCTACCAACACATGCCTGTCACTATTTTGAATTTCTTGGAAGGCACTCGCTTTACACCCGCTAAACATCAAAAACAACATTCCGCCTATAAACATTTGTTGAACCCCAAATTAGGTGGCTTTGCCTATGCTGTGAATGCCATGGATAAGAAAATTACACATATACTGGACATAACCATTATTTATCCTGAGGGTCGTAAGACCTTTTGGGATTTTTTATGTGGCCGTGTGCATCATATTGTTGTTAAATTAGTTGAACGAGAAATCCCTTCAGATTTATTGCAAGGCAATTATGTTGAAAATGAAGAATATAGAAATAATTTTAAGAATTGGATTAACCGACTCTGGGTTGAGAAGGATGCCATGCTTTCACGTTTTTTAAATAGTCACTAGCACGAATTTAGCTTTTGTTCACTACTACTTTGGTATTAGTAGCATTTTGATGCAGTTTTCCTGACCAATATCCAATCACCGCAATCACCTTTATTCCTTATATATAGGGGCCTGGATCAATTACAGGCCCCAAATTGTACCATAGTCCAATATTTTTAAAACTCATTTCCCTGTGTAATTTCTATTATCGCTACCTATACCTTTTGGCATTTTATCTGTGAGGTAATGTGAAATGAGCAACAATAAAAACACCACCATAGAAAGCGTACTTTGTGCTGTAGGCACACATGTAGATACTTCCCATCAAAATAAACCCAGTCCCTCTTATAATAACTTCACAGATGATTCGTCTAAAAATAATGACCATAAAGACACTAAAAATGGAAATGATTCAAAAGACAATAAAGATTCACATGATAACAATAACAAAAATAACAATGGAAATGATCATGATGATAAAGGCGGGGCTAAATGTGATAGTGATAAACCAAAAGATCATGGCGACGATAATAAAGGCGCTAAATGTGACGATAATAAATCAAATGATCATGACAATAAGCCGCCCGCTAAGTGCGACGATGATAAATCAAAAGATCACGATAAAAATCCGCCCGCCAAATGCGATGATGACAAATCAAAAGATCATGACAACCAAGGCCCTAAATGCGACGACGATAATAAACCTCCTAAATGTGATAACGATAATCATCAAAAATGTGACGATGACAATAAACCACCTAAGTGTGATGATGATAACAAACCACCCAAGTGCGACGATGATCATCAACAAAAATG
>JAFECS010000048.1 GCA_018241965.1 Pseudomonadota bacterium
GCATACAGGATGCGCCCCTACACAGAAATTAAGGTGAGGGGTACTTAAGCCCAGGCTAATCCATCTTGACCCAAAATTTCAGGGGAAGCGTAAGTAATAGGCGCATCAACATTGTCTTCAAAGCCCACAATTTCCCACGCGGTTTGATCAGCCAACAAGGCACGAATTAATTTATTATTCAGTGTATGACCGGATTTCACCCCGTAAAAAGCACCAATCACAGGATGTCCCATTAAATACAAATCACCGACGGCGTCTAAGATTTTATGGCGAACAAATTCATCGTCATAACGTAAGCCATCTTCGTTGAGTACACGATACTCATCTAAAACGATGGCGTTATCTAAGCTTGCACCAGAGGCTAAGTTCTTGGCTCTTAACCATTCAAAATCTGACAAAAAGCCAAAAGTGCGCGCACGACTCACCATTTTAATATAAGACATAGAAGTGAATTCTAAGGTTGATTCTTGGCCGCCGTTTCGAATAACGGGGTGATCAAAATCTATGGTGAAATCAACTTTAAAGCCATTGTAAGGTTCAATACGCGCTGATTTATCGTTTTCTTGAACTTCTACTGTTTTCAGTATCTTAATAAAACGTTTAGCCGCAGCTTGTTCTTTTATACCAGCAGATTGAACTAAAAAGACAAAAGGACCCGCACTACCATCCATAATGGGGACTTCAGGGGCGCTTACTTCGACATAAGCATTATCAACACCTAAACCAGCCATGGCAGATAATAAATGCTCAACGGTCCCTATCCTGACTCCATCTTTGGCTAAAGTCGTACAAAATGTGGTATCACCGACATACTCAGCTCTTGCTGGAATTTCTACAGGAGGATTGCAATCAGTACGTCTAAATACGATGCCGGTGTTTACAGGAGCTGGTTTCAACGTTAAGTAAACTTTTTCACCAGTGTGGACGCCAACGCCAGTCGCCCGGATAACATTTTTTAGCGTACGTTGTTTGTGCATGCCCTATCCCTTAATGTGCCAACCTCAACTTAATGTTAGTTCAGTTGGTTAACCTTTGAAAATGATACAGGGGCAAACCACTTCGTGGTCGCCCCAGGTACATATGGCTATATACTACATTTTTGAGAATAGTCAAAACATATTTTCTAAACAGAAACATTCAATTTCCCTTCTCCCTTTATGGGAGAAGGTGGCCGAAGGCCGGATGAGGGCAGCTTGAATATACCCCCTCACCCTAACGAGAAACTTAGTCAGACTGTCTTCTTAAAAAGGCTGGGATATCTAGATAATCTAACTCTTCCGTTGTTGCTGTTTCTTTAACGCGTTGAGTCGTGGTTGTTGCGCTCGCAGTAACCGGCTTTCTGACCACTGGGCGTTGTACACGGAAATTATCACGGGCTTCCACGCGTTCTTTTTCATCTGCCCAAGCAGAAGTGCTGCCAGTGTTCAGACCTGTTGCTACTAAGGTGACACGAAGTTCATCGGTCATTTGTGGGTCAATCACAGTACCCACGATGACAGTAGCGTTATCTGAAGTGAAGTTCTTAATCGCATCACCAACTTCTTCGAATTCGGAGATGGAAAGATCCATACCTGCTGTTACGTTAACAAGTACACCTTTAGCTCCTGCTAAATCGATATCGTCGAGCAATGGGCTTGAAATAGCGGCATCAGCTGCTTCACGTGCTCTGTTTTCACCACGTGCTGTTCCAGTTCCCATCATCGCAACACCCATTTCAGACATGACGGTGCGTACGTCTGCAAAGTCGACGTTGATAAGACCAGGGCGGGTAATTAATTCAGCAATACCTTGGACTGCACCCAAGAGAACGTTGTTAGCCGCGCGAAACGCATCTAACAAGGTGACGCCCTTGCCTAATACGGTCAGTAATTTTTCATTAGGAATGGTAATCAGAGAATCAACATGTTGGCTGAGTGCACGAATACCTTCATCAGCCAGTAACATACGTTTACGGCCTTCAAAGGGGAATGGCCTTGTTACAACAGCAACTGTCAGCGCGCCTAATTCTTTTGCCACTTGCGCAACAACAGGAGCACCGCCTGTGCCGGTGCCACCACCCATGCCTGCAGTGATAAATACCATGTCTGCCCCTTGCAACACATCGCGTATGCGCTCAATGTCTTCAAGTGCAGCTTGACGACCTACATCAGGGTTAGCCCCTGCTCCAAGGCCTTTGGTAATGTCCGTACCTAATTGCAATACCGTGCGTGCGGATGAATGACGTAGTGCTTGTGCATCGGTATTAGCACAAATAAATTCAACGCCTTCTATATCAGCAGAGACCATGTGTTCGATGGCATTTCCACCGCCGCCGCCAACGCCAATAACTTTGATTACGGCAGTTTGAGGATAGCTATCCATTAATTCAAACATTTCGCTCATCGTGTCTCCTTAGGCAAACTCACACCAAGTGAGAAAGCTTGATAACATTAAAACTTAAATTTAAAAATTCCCTTGGAACCAACGTTTTACACGACCAAATAGTCCTGGCAAGCCATGACTAGTGGACGTATCAATTTGCCTCTCAAGCTGTTGTTGGCGTCCGTAAAGTAATAAGCCAATGCCTGTAGAGTAAATCGGGTTGCGTTGGACATCAACCAATCCGGTAACATATCTCGGTAACCCAAGGCGAACCGGCATTTGGAAAATTTCTTCTGCCAATTCTATAACGCCTTCCATCTTAGCGCTGCCCCCAGTAACTACAATACCTGATCCTATCAGTTCTTCTAAGCCTTGGCGTTGTAATTCCGCGTGAACCAAGTTAAATAACTCTTCGTAGCGTGGCTCAATAACCTCAGCTAAAGTGGCCTTGGATAAACGTCTTGATGGTCTATCGGATACGCCAGTAACTTCAACAATTTCATTTGGATCAGCCAACCGGGTTAAGGCACAACCATATTTTAACTTTATTGTCTCAGCATTTTGCGAAGGTGTTCTTAAAGCCACGGCAATATCATTAGTGACTTGATCACCGGCAATGGGGATAACTGCTGTATGACGGATGGAACCTTGCGTGAAAACAGCAATGTCTGTGGTACCACCACCGATATCGATGAGGCACACACCCAATTCTTTTTCATCTTCGGTCAGTACAGCATAGCTTGAGGCCAGTTGTTCTAAAATAATGTCGTCAACTTCAAGGCCACAGCGTCTCACGCATTTAATAATATTTTGAGCAGCACTAACACTGCCTGTCACCATATGCACTTTAGCCTCAAGTCGAACACCTGACATTCCTACGGGTTCCTTGATACTATCTTGCGAATCAATGATAAATTGTTGGGGTAGTATGTGCAGAATTTTTTGATCTGCAGGTATGGCAACTGCCTTTGCTGCTTCAATGACACGATCTACATCGGCTTGTGTCACTTCTTGATCTCTAATTGCCACTATCCCATGTGAATTTAAACTTCTAATGTGGCTACCTGCGATGCCGGTATAAACAGAATGTATTTGGCATCCTGCCATTAACTCAGCTTCTTCTATAGCTCGTTGAATAGACTGCACTGTCGATTCTATATTAACGACGACACCCTTTTTGATGCCCACAGAGGGGTGCGAACCTATCCCAATAATGTCTACATTGCCTTCCGGTGTTATTTCACCGACAATAGCGACAACTTTAGAAGTTCCAATATCTAGGCCTACAATCAAATTTTTGTCGGTTTTTTTAGACATTGAATCCCTATCTCCCTATCAATACCTTTCTAAGCATAAACTAATTTGTTAAAAAACCCTATTACCCTGCATTCCAACCAATAGCCATGCCGTTGGTGTAACGTAAATCTACATAAGCCATCTTCTTCTCATGGTCTTTCAAGTGCTTTTCATAGGCGCTCACAAATCGTTTTAAGCGCGCTAATGTATCATTAGTTCCAAGCACAACGGTAATACCATTTGAAAGCTGTACTTGCCAAGCCCCTCTCGGTGCCAAATAGACTTGGGTAATATTGAGCTTAAGCGGCGCTAGAATATCTTCCATGGCTAAAAATTGCTGCCATATAAAAGATGATTTACCTTCCGGCCCTTTCAAACTTGGCAAATCCAGCGCTTTCATTTTGGTGAGATCTGGATAAAAACAGGTACCAAGCTCACTAATAATACCTTTATCGTCCCAGTAGGCTGCTGGTGAATGTTCTTCAAAGCGGACTACTAACTGATCTGGCCAAACTTTTCTCACGTCAGCTTGCTTAATCCAAGGTAAGGATAATAAGCGCTGTTGTAAGGTTGACACTTTTAGCCTAAAAAACCCTGCTTTTATCTCAGGTAAAATTGCCTCTCTGAGTTCTTCTTGGGTGAGGTAATGTCTTTGACCTGAAAATTTCACCGAGGTAATAGGAAAATGCGCGGGATCGAAACACCAAAAAACGGCGTAACCTACGGCGAAAAAAACAGTAACACAACTTAAAACTTGAATAAAGCGTTTTAAAAGCAAACGAATTGATTTAGGTTTCTTGGCAGCACCATGATAGCGACGATACTTGCCAGACAATGAAATCTCCATCGGATGCCTTACGCCTGAGCAACTTCACCAACTATTTTTGAAAACTGATCGATAGTGATAGTGGAATTTAAAATTGCCATTACCACCTCGTGAAAGCTTAAACCTGCTGCTTTTGCAGACATGGGAACTAAGCTGTGCGATGTCATGCCAGGAATGGTGTTGACTTCAAGCACCCAAAACTTTCCTTCCTTGTCTTGAATAAGATCAACCCTTCCCCATCCGGTGCAGCCTAAAGCGCAAAAGGCATTAAAGGCCAAGGTGCGTACCTCAATTTCTTTTTCAGCACTTAAAGGTGCAGGACAAAGGTATTGTGTTTCTTCGGATTCGTATTTGGCTTGATAATCATAAAATCCACCGGTGGTATGCACTTCCACTGAAGGTAATACCGTATCCCCTAAAATACTCACAAAGAAGTCTTTGCCATCTATCCATTTTTCAACAATGACATCGCCATAGCGTGCCGCTTTGTCAAATGCCACTAGAATATCGGCTTCTTTCGCAACACGGGTAACACCAATACTGGAACCTTCGGCTACGGGTTTAATGGAAATAGGAAAGCCAATTTTGAGAGCAATCTCTTGTGCCATTTGCGGGTTTTTAGCCACCCCAAAAACAGGCGTAGGAATTTTTAATCCATTCATGACCAACTTGGCTCTGGCTTTATCCATGGCCAAGGCAGAAGCGGCAACCCCACTTCCCGTATAAGGGAGCCCGAGTACTTGAATAAGACCTTGAACAACGCCGTCTTCACCTTCTTTACCATGCAATGCAATAAACACCCTATCAAACTTTTCATCAATCAGTCTTTTTGCAAGGTATTCATCAACATCTACGCCATGGGCATCCACGCCTTGGTCTAATAAGGCATGCAAGATATTTTCACCACTTTGTAAAGAAATGGCACGTTCAGAAGAACGTCCTCCGTATAATACGGCTACTTTCCCGTAGGCTTTAGGATGTAATGCCTTTTCAGGACGCACAACGGGTTGTTCTGTATAGATTTCTTCGTTAAGAATTAAATTTGTCACGTGTTGTTTCCTTTCCCGAGAATCCTCACCTCTGCATGCAGCTTGATGTTGAATCTTCCCCAAACACTGGATTCTATGGTTTTCATCAGCTCTTCGACATCTTTAGCGGATGCATGCGCGCAATTAATAATAAAATTAGCATGTTTTTCTGAAATAATCGCATCGCCTACCCGGTAGCCTTTCAAATCACAGGCTTCTATTAGTCTAGCTGCAAAATCGCCAGGGGGATTGCGATATACAGAGCCGCAATTAAAAGTTCCAATCGGTTGTGTTTGCGATCTTTTCTTTAAAAGATCACGAATTTTGGTCATACCATCGTTTGTGCCTTTGGGGAAGCGAAATACTGCACTCACAAAAGCTTCTTCTGGTTGTGGGTGTTTTGCCTTAACTGTTCTGTAACCAATCTCATAATCTTTTGGGGTACGTTCAATGAATTCGCCATGACGATTAATGAGCGTTACCGATTCAACCCATTCCCATGTTTCCCCGCCAAACGCACCTGCATTCATGGCTAACGCGCCACCAATGGTGCCAGGGATCCCCGCGAAAAAGGCCGCATCCGGGAAACCTAATTTACTGGCAAAGCGTGCAAATTTAGCGCAAGTTAAACCTGCTTGTGCATAGAGGGTGCCATCAGGGCGTTGCTCGAGTTCTTGGCATTTTCGCGTACAAATAACCGCCCCATCAATGCCGCCATCACGAATAAGCACATTACTGCCTAACCCTAACCAAGTTACGGGGGTATGGGCTGGCAAAGTTTTAAGGTAATCAGATAACTTTTCTATTGAAGCAGGCAGAAAAAAGCGCTCTGCCTTGCCACCGATATGCCAACTGGTTAAATTCGCTAAAGGATAATCCAGCTTTTCACCTTCAAGCGCTGGAATGGGCAAATCACCTTCATTGATGTTTTCTTGTAACATCTTAAACAGCCTTTTTACCCACCTGAGTCGCAAAAGTTGTAGCTTGTGCAGGAACCAATTCCAGCGCTACTTGCCCAATATTCCCTGCGCCTTGTAACAGTAAAATATCATCTGCTTGTAATACATTGTCTAAGGTTTGTCTCATATCAGCAATTGCTGGAACAAAGATAGGATCAACCGTACCACGCTGGCGAATAGATCGACACAACGTTCTTCCATCAGCACCAGCAATCGGTTCTTCACCCGCGCTGTATACATCTGTCATCAGCAGAACGTCCACATTTGATAAAACTTGTGAAAAATCATCAAACAACATACTTGTACGAGTATAACGGTGAGGTTGAAATGCCATCACCAGTCTTTTGTTAGGCCAGGCATTACGCGCAGCTTCAATAGTGACGCGAACTTCTTCAGGGTGGTGACCGTAATCTTCAATGACTAACGCATGCCCCATAGGCGCTAGATATTCACCATGAATATGAAAACGTCTGCCAATACCAGCAAATTCGGCTAGCGCTTGGATGATAGCTTCTTCTGAAACACCTTCTTCTAAAGCGACAGCAATCGCCGCTAACGCATTTAATACATTATGCTTGCCCGGTAAATTTAAACTCACATTCAACGGAGCGCCATGAGGGCGATAAACAGTAAAGCTGGTTTTAATCCCATCTTGTTGGTAATCCACTGCACGATAATCAGCTCTTTCATGGAAACCATAAGTGATTATTGGTCGCGCAATTCGTTCCAAAAGTGATTGCACCACAGGACAATCAATGCATAGCACAGCAAAACCATAGAAAGGTAAATTATGCAAAAACTGCACAAAAGTATCTTTTAGTTTTGCAAAATCATTATCATAACTTTCTAAATGATCTCTATCGATATTGGTAACCACTGATACCATTGGATGAAGGTGCAAAAATGAAGCATCGCTTTCATCAGCTTCGGCAACTAAGTAACGACTAGCCCCTAGTCTTGCGTTTGTACCCACACTGTTAAGTTTACCGCCAATCACAAAAGTAGGATCTAAACCGCCTTGTGCTAACAAGCTTGCAATTAAGCTGGTTGTTGTAGTCTTGCCATGTGCACCAGCAACGGCAATCCCATAACGAAACCGCATCAGCTCTGCAAGCATTGCTGCTCGCTGAACTACAGGAATTCGAGCAGCCTTTGCCGTTACAATTTCGATGTTGTCCTCTTTTATGGCAGTAGAAACCACCACCACATCAGCACCAATCACATTCTCTTTAGCATGATGATGGGTAATATGAGCGCCTAAACTTTTAAGACGTGCCGTCAACGCATTATTACTCGGATCGGATCCGGTAATACGATAACCTTGTGTTAAAAGAACTTCTGCGATACCGCCCATACCAACACCACCGATACCAATAAAGTGCACGGTGTTAATACGACGCATTTCAGGAACCGTAAAAGGGGTATTTTTATTCACTACTTACCTCTAAACAATACTTTGCTACATCTTGTGTTGCTAAAGGCTTTGCTAATTGTTTGCAAGCTTTGGCAATACGCTGACGTTTTTGGGGATTATTCATTAATTCTTGTAAAAGTGCATAGAGTTTGTCGGATGATAATTCCCTTTGCGATAGCAAGATAGCACCTTCATTGGTGCTTAAATATTTTGCATTATAGGTTTGATGATCATCCACCGCATACGGAAAAGGAATTAAAATACTGCAAACTCCCACACTGGCTAATTCAGCCACTGTCAGAGCACCACTGCGACAGATAACGATATCGGCCCAAGCATACGCTTTTGCCATATCGTTAATAAAATCGGTTACGTTTGCTTGAATATGTTCTTTGGCATATGCCGCTTGTGTTTGTTCTAAGAGCGCTTTGCCTGTTTGGTGCCAAATTTGTGGTCTTGCATTGGGTGCAAATTGCGCCATGGCTTGGGGAACAACTTCATTTAAAACTTTAGCCCCTTGTGAACCGCCCAGAATTAATATTCTGATCCCCTCTGTCCCAGCTATGCCCTGCGAAGCTTCTGAGCGAAGCAGGGACAAAATATCTTGACGCACGGGATTACCCGTAAACACCACTTTGCTTGCCTTATTGGCAAATACATTTGGAAAAGCCACCATTATGCGTTTGGCAAACCCCGACAGCAGTCGGTTTGTCCACCCAGCAATAGCGTTTTGCTCGTGTAATACCAAGGGTTTGCGAAGCATCAGGGCTGCCAAGGCGCCTGGCCCTGCGGCATAACCTCCCATGGAGAGCACCACATGGGGACGTTCGCGTAACAATATTTTAAGCGCTTGGATCACCGCTTTAGAAATACGCCACGGTGCTAATAGCCAAGATGACCATGTCGTACGGCGTAATCCTTGAATATCGATATAGGAAATAGGAAAACCATTTTGGGGGACAAATCGCGCTTCAAAGCCAGCTTGAGTACCTAGCCAATGGATATGATTACCTTGCTCTTGAAGATATTTGGCAACTGCTAACGCAGGCATGACATGCCCACCGGTACCACCGGCCATGATCATGATTCTTTTTGGTAGCTCTTCTTGGCTATTTTTTCTTGGTCCTGCGCCCAATGGTGGTCTCCCGGCTCCGGGCTAGCCGATTTTCGTAATCAACCCGCACTAATAAACCCACTGCGACAGATATCACAAGGATACTACTACCGCCATAGCTTAAAAATGGTAAGGTTAGACCTTTAGTCGGTAGCACCCCTGTGTTGACGCCAATGTTAATGAGTGTTTGTAAACCAACCCAAAGACTAATGCCATAACTTACAAAGGCGGCAAAACGATCGTCGCGCTTTTCAGCGTTCAAACCAACAATCATACCACGCCAAACAAACAGGATATATAAACCCACCGTCGCTAGTGCACCAATTAACCCCAATTCTTCGGCTAGCACTGCAAAAACAAAATCCGTATGCGCTTCTGGTAAGTAGAATAACTTTTGTATGCTGCTGCCGAGTCCCACCCCGAACCATTCGCCGCGACCAAAAGCGATTAACGCTTGTGTTAACTGATAACCACTATCAAATTGACGCGACCAGGGATCTAAAAATGAGGTTAGCCTTGCTAATCGATAAGGCGCTGATACGGCAACAACCCCTAAAACCCCCGCCACTACCGTTAACAGTGCCATAAATTGCCATAAGGGTACCTGCGCTAAAAACAACATTGCTAAGGAGGTGGTTAAGATCACCACGGTTGCGCCAAAGTCTGGCTCTAAAATTAATAAAGCCCCCACCAATGACAGCAGTAACATCGGGCGCACAAAACCCGCCACTTCTTTTTTAAGCGCTGCCGTATGTCTTACAACGTAACTTGAGATATAAATGACAACTGCCAGTTTACAACATTCAGACACTTGGATGCTGGTAATACCTAGGTTTAGCCACCTTGCACTACCATTCACAACTCTTCCCACCCCAGGGATTAACACCAACACCAGTGATATCAATGTTGCGACCATGATAAAACCGCTTAAGCGATACCAGGTTCGCATCGGAATAGTACAAATAATCCCTGCCCCCAGTAATCCGGCGATTAAAGCAACACCTTGATGTATAGTGTAGTAAAACGGGTTACCCATTTGTCTTTCGGCAACAGCAATCGATGCCGAAGTCACCAGGGTTAACCCTAGTGAAAACAAAGCAATAATTGCACCGATTAAAATAGGATCAAATTTTGCATTTGTGGTTCGTGGCGCACTAAGAAGCACGTTTGGCTCGCTCTATGGTTTGGTAAACGCATTGCATAAACACTTCACCGCGATGCGCAAAATGTTGATATTGATCTAAACTGGAACAGGCTGGCGACAATAAGACAACATCATTTGGCTTTGCGCAGTTTTTGGCAAGCTCTACTGCTTGTTCCATATTTGTTGCGCAAAAAGCTGCCACCACGCTATCCAGTGCCTCAAGAATTTTTTGGCTGTCTTTACCCATCACAATAATGGCACGGCAATAAATAGAAACCAAAGGCGCTAAATCACCAAAATCAGCACCCTTGCCATCGCCCCCTAAAATCAAGACAATTTTACCTTCAAGCCCCTGACCTATCCCCTCTAAAGCAGCTTGGCAGGCGCCAATATTGGTACCTTTAGAATCATTAATCCATTGAATGCCATCTTGTTTGGCTACCAGCTGACAGCGATGATCTAAACCAGGAAAAGTTCTTAGGGCTTGGAACATACTTTCCCAAGATAATCCTACGGCATACCCTAAGGCTAATGCACTTAAAGCGTTAGCCAAATTATGCAAGCCCACAATTTTAAGCTCATCGGCACAAATCAATTTCTGTGTGCCAAAACATAGCCAGATCTGCCCGTCGAATTTTTGCAAACCAAATTCATCACCTTGTGGCGCGTTCAAAGTGAAATAATATTTTTTGGCTGTAGGTAAAATTTCATTTGAGGCTGATAAAGGATCTTGTTTGTTGATGATCACTTGTTTGGCCAGTTTATGAATACGGTGTTTTGCACTTGCATATTCTTCAAAGCTAGCATAGCGATCTAGGTGATCGGGCGTTATGTTTAATATAGTTGCTGCAAGAGGCGCTAAAGAATGGGTGGTTTCTAGTTGAAAACTAGAAAGTTCCATAACCACCAGCTCCGGTACTTGGTTTTCATCAAAAACATCTAACACCGGCGTGCCAATATTTCCTATCACGGCGACTTTTTTACCCGCACACTTTGCCATTTCACCTACCAGGGTGGTGACTGTGCTTTTACCATTTGCACCCGTAATGGCAATAACAGGCGCTTTATTATAACGCGCAAATAACTCAACATCGCCTATCACTTCAACGCCCTGATCTTTGGCTTTTTGAATAGATGAATGTGTTACTGCCACCCCAGGACTCACGACCAATGCTTGTGCGCCATTTAAAATTTCTTGGGGCCAGGTATTGCCTGTATAAACCTCAATGTCAGGATATTGTTGTTTAAAGGCAGCCAAGTGAGGTGGCGCTTCCCGGGTATCTGCCACCACCACGGGTATATTTTGCT
The DNA here is from genome assembly GCA_018241965.1 of Pseudomonadota bacterium. Lineage (GTDB taxonomy): Bacteria > Pseudomonadota > Gammaproteobacteria > Berkiellales > Berkiellaceae > Berkiella. The sequence goes on from JAFECS010000048.1 coordinate 11,451, forward strand.
TTTTCAAAAAGCGAACACAAGATAACCCTGTGGCGCCTAATCCGATGATGACATGAAGATTATTTTTACTCATCGTAGTTTCAACGTTGCTAAGCCAATTAACACTAATATCACAGTCATAATCCAAAATCGTACAATGACTTTAGGCTCTGGCCATCCTGAAAGTTCAAAATGATGATGAATAGGAGCCATTTTAAAGATGCGCTGTCCGGTTAGCTTAAAGGAAGCTACCTGTAAAATTACCGAGATAGTTTCCATCACAAACACGCCGCCCATGACAAAAAGCACAATTTCTTGTCTGACTACCACCGCAACGATGCCTAAGGCAGCACCTAAAGCAAGCGAACCTACATCTCCCATAAACACTTGCGCAGGGTAGGCGTTAAACCATAAAAACCCAAGCCCTGCCCCAACCAGCGCACCACAGAAAACGCAAAGCTCACCTGCGCCAAACACATGGGGAATCGCTAAATAATTTGCAAATTCAGCATGACCTGCAAGATAAGCAAACACGCCTAAGGCGCCACCCACTAAAACCGTCGGTAATATAGCCAAACCATCTAAACCATCGGTGAGGTTCACGGCGTTGCTTGCGCCCACTATCACAAAATATGACAGAACAATGTAAAACGCCCCCAATGGAACCAGCGCCTTTTTGAAAAATGGTAAAACTAAAAAGGTTTCTTGCGGATTGGCGGCTGTCATATAAAGATAAATAACTGCTGCCAAACCAATCAATGACTGATAAAAATATTTCCATCGGCCAGGAAGACCTTTTGAATTTTTCTTGATGATCTTGCGATAATCATCCACCCAACCGATTAAGCCAAAGCTTAAGGTCACTAACCACACCACCCATAAATAGCGATTTGATAAATCTCCCCATAAAAAACAAGCCGCGCTAATGGCCACAAGTATAATGGCGCCACCCATCGTTGGTGTACCAGCCTTGCTATAGTGAGATTGTGGTCCACATTCTCGGACTTGTTGCCCCATCTGGTTTTTTTGCAACCAACGGATCATATGCGGGCCAAACCACAAGGAAAATCCCAGCGCCGTCAACGCCGCTAATATCGTCCGCAGGGTTAAATATTCAAAAACATGGAAAGTACGAAAATACTGGGATAAAAATTCTGACATCCACAATAACATGTTTATGCTTCCTCGCGTGCGGTGAGGGCTTTAGTAACTACTTCCATTTTGGCACTACGTGAGCCTTTAACTAAAATAACCGTTTGTGAATTGAGTGTTGATTTTAAATCGTTTACTAACGCTTCTTTATCTGGGTAAAACATGGCGCCCTCGCCAAAGGCTTTGACGGCATGTTCAGTTAATTTTCCAACAGCCAATAAACGCTCAATGCCCTGTTGGCGTGCTTTATTCCCCACTTGAGTATGATACTCAATCGCATTTTCACCCAGCTCGGCCATATCCCCCATCACAAAAATACGTTTTCCTTCACAATGCGCCAATACATCTAAAGCGGCGTTCACTGAGCCGGGGTTAGCGTTGTAGCTGTCATCAATAATCCACGCATCTTGCAAACCTTTAAATCGGCGCAATCTTCCTTCAACCCCTTGAAAACTTTCTAAACCTTTCACAATACGCTCAAGAGAAATACCAAGCGCATACCCAGCACTGGCAGCGGCAAGGACATTCATCACCGTATGTTCACCGGGCGTGTTAATACAAACACGTGCTGATTTATCTTTGATGTGTAACGTAAAGGTCACACTAAAGGCTTGTAATTCGATATTGCGGGCTGTGACATCGGCTGGTTTTTTAATACCAAAGGTAATCACTTTTTTATCTTTAATGAGCCCCAACCAAGACTCACTAAAAGGTTCATCGACATTTAAAATGGCTGTGCCATCTTTGGGCAAAATTTCATAAATTTCTCCCTTGGCACTTGCCACATTTTCAATGGATCCAAAACCCAATAAATGAGCAGGACGAATATTGGTAATCAAGGTAATGTTAGGACGCGCAATCCCCCCTAAGTATTGAATTTCACCCAATGCGCTAGCGCCCATTTCAATCACGGCATATTGATAGCTTGCATCGAGTCGAATTAACGTTAAGGGTAAACCAATGTGGTTATTGAAGTTCCCTTTGGTAGCAAGGGTTTTTCCTTGTTGCTGACAAATGGATTCTATCATTCCTTTGACCGTGGTTTTTCCGCAACTGCCGGTTAAGCCTACCATGGGAATGGGATATAAACGCCTGAAAATGGAAGCGATTTCTCCTAAGGCAATGGTGGTATCTTTTACTTGTAAAAAAGTGATGCTTTTTTCTTTATCCGTTTGCGGGGCTCTTGCAGCTAATACGACACTGGCACCATTTTCTATACTAGAAGCGATAAAATCGTGTCCATCGTGATTCTCACCTTTAAGCGCAACAAACATGTCTGCGGCTTGGATTTTGCGACTATCAATGACAATAGGTGGCAACTTGCCATCTGGCCCATAAAGTTGGGCATGTATTTCTTTAGCGATTTCTGAAAGCTTCACTTTTTTCCTCACTTAATAAGGTGTTGACGACTTGGGCGTCACTAAATGGATAAACTTTATCTTGAATAATTTGAACATTTTCATGCCCTTTACCGGCAACGAGAATGATGTCTACGGCTAAAGCATGATCAATGGCATAAGCAATCGCTTCTTGCCTGTCTTCTTTTACGATAACTTTTTCACCATATTGGGCTTTTACGCCTTGTAAAATTTCTTCAATAATTTTACTGGGATTTTCTGTTCTTGGATTATCGTTAGTGATGATAATGCGATCGGCCAACGTTGCAGCAATATCACCCATCTTGGAACGTTTATCTTTATCTCTGTCCCCACCACAACCAAACACGCACCATAAACGACGCTGACAATGAAGACGTGCAGCTTTAAGCGCATTTTCAAGGGCATCGGGGGTGTGAGCATAGTCTACAATCACTTGGGGGGTTCTGACTGAACCAATTTTTTGCATACGACCTGGTGCAGGTTGTGCATGTGCGAGCGCATCCAGGGCTACCTTGAAATCAAAACCTTGTAAACATAATTCCGCTAACACAGCGAGCAAATTACTCACATTAAACTGCCCAAGTAAAGGCGAATGTAATTTACCTTGCCCCCAGGGTGAATCTACCATCGCATTGATGCCTTTTTGATCTAATGCTAATTTACTCAAAGTTAGGGGGAAAAATAATGAAGGTTTGATTCGACTTGGAGAAGTTATTTTTGTTTGCAACGTATAAGCGGCAACAGGAATTTCTTTATGCAGGGCTTGTATCATTTTGTCACTAAAAGGATCATCTTTATTCACCACCACATGCGCTAAACTTTGAAATTCAAACAGTTTTTGCTTGGCTTTGCCATAAGCTTGCATGGTGCCATGATAATCTAAATGATCTTGGGTGAGATTAGTAAAATGCGCACTGGTAAAATTAACGCTTTTCACGCGTGATTGCATTAACCCATGAGAAGAGACTTCCATGCACAGCGCTTTAGCGCCTTGTGCTAATAACATTTGCATGGTTTTTTGCAAGACGATAGGTTCAGGGGTGGTATAAGCACCGGCAGCAAGGTTTGGCACAAAACCGCTGCCGATAGTGCCAATAAATCCACAAGGCTTTGCTAATTTACTTAATGCTTGTGCGAGTAAATAACAGGTCGTTGTTTTGCCGTTTGTTCCTGTCACACCGATGATCTGCTCAAACTGTTGACTCGGATGCCCATAAAAACGGCTAGCAATATCGTCCAGCTTTTCATCTAAGTTATTTATGTAGATAATTGGAGATTTAGTCGTCGTTGGAAATGAAAAAGCTTCTTTGCCCTGAGCTTCAGCTAAAATAGCTATTGCGCCTTTGCTGATGGCGTCATTGATATAGTTTCTTCCATCAACATGTGCCCCCACTAAAGCAACAAATACCTCACCCCGTTGCAAGGTTTTAGAATTTTGCGTTAATCCATTAACGGTGAGGTCCTGCATGACAGGATGTTCAGTTAAATCTTGTAAAAGTTGTTGTAACTTCATTATACTGTTCTTTAGCTAACTATGTGTGGAAATCCTTTCCATGGCCTCCTTATTGTAACACTTTATAGACAGCAGTCAGCGACTTTCTTGAGGTTCTTTAATAACAACAACTGTATTAGGTTCTGGCACCGCCATTTGGAGTTGCTCCCTGGCCAAGCGCTCTACTCTGGCGTCACTAGACCAGGTTCCTTGTTCAAGTAAAAGTTGCCCCCACTCTACTTGTAAGGCTTCGATTTCTTCATTAAGAGTTTGTAATTGGGTAAAAAGCAAACGACTTTGATGTTTGTAATAAACGACCGCCAGTGCAGATGAGAATACCAATAAACTTAACAATATCAGTTGCCAGACACGATTTGAGGGTGGTTTTAATGGTAAGGAGGATTGACTTTCTTTGTCTTTGGTCATTTTTACATCCTTGATGTTATAAACGCTTTTGCGCAACCCTTAAGGTTGCACTTCTGGCCCTTAAATTTTGACCGACTTCGTCCATGGAAGGTCTTTGACGTTTCACAATCCACTCAAAAGGTGATATCAATTCCTTTTCTGGTATGGCCAATCCTTTAGGCACACTCACTCTAGAATGTTCACGAAAAAACTGTTTTACTTTTCTGTCTTCTAATGAATGAAAACTGATAATCGCTAAACGCCCCAAAGGCGCTAATAATTCCCAAGCATCGTTAAGCAATTGATCAATTGCTTGTAATTCTTGATTAATATAAATACGAATAGCTTGAAAGGTTTTGGTTGCAGGATGTTGCCCAATTTTTCTATAGGGCACACTTTTAGCAACAATATTCGCTAATTCCAAGGTAGTAGTGATGGGCTTTTTGCTTCTGGCTTCGATAATATTGCGGGTGATCTTTTTAGCAAAGGATTCTTCGCCATACTTACGCAATACATAAATAATGTCTTCACTTGAAGCAGCATTTAACCATTTGGCTGCTGAGATCCCACTTAAAGGATCCATCCGCATATCCAAGGGTCCTTCACGCATAAAGCTAAATCCGCGCTCTGCTTCATCTAGTTGTGGTGATGACACGCCCAAATCGAGCAAGATCCCATTAACACGTTTATCAAAATGGTGATCTTTAGCAATTCTATACATATCACTAAAACAAGCATGATAAAAAGTGACTCTTTTATCTTCGTTAAATTGATCTTTACCAAAGGCAACGGCTTGGGGATCTTTATCAAAACAAAGCAACCTACCTTGAGGGCTCAATCGCTTTAAAATAGCTTGGCTATGACCGCCACGGCCAAAAGTGCCATCGATATAGACGCCATCAGGAACTATATTGAGCCCCTCTAGCGCTTCATCAAGCATAACTGGTTTGTGTTGTTGTGCTGCTACTGTTGTCATAGTGATTAGAATATAAAACTAGCCACCACTATAAGTTTGTTGGATAATGATGTCAATGATAGTTAATTAACACACAAAAAGAGAGTTGGCCGATAAGCCGGGTTCTGTCGCGGACAACCATTCATCTGGGACATGCGTCGCCACATGCCTCAAGCAACCTACCCGAACCCTATGTGGGTCACATATTGTTCACCGAAATGAACGGGGGTTCCTATTTGGTCTTGCTCCTAGTGGGGTTTGCCGTGCCGTTGCTGTTACCACCAACGCGGTGGGCTCTTACCCCACCGTTTCACCCTTACCCGTCACTGTATTCAGAGAAAACAGTGACGGGCGGTTTATTTTCTGTTGCACTTTCCGTAGGCTCGCGCCTCCCAGGCGTTACCTGGCACTTTACCCTATGGAGCCCGGACTTTCCTCCGTGCACACAAGGTACACAGCGATTGTCTAGCCAACTCAGGGCCAAGGATACGGGTTCGGGGGAGAATGATCAAGCATATGATTGCGTGTGTTTTATTACAATTTTATTAAATTGCGTGCGTTTATTTACAATTGCGTGCGTTTTATGACAGAATTAACGATAATTTGCTATTATTTTATTACCAAATAGTCATTTTATGTATGTTTTATAACATTTGCGTCTATTTTATAACGAGAATGTGTTTATGTTAAATATCCCGGTAGGTTATGAGGCCCTTATTAAACAATTTGGGTTAAGTGTAATACCACACTTTCGGTCTTCTTTTATTGCATCAAAAGGAAGGGGAAGTATCAAAATAACAAATGATAAAGAAACACATATTTATCCAAAAACTTATGATATCAATGATCATCAAAACCCATTTAACCATATAGAATTTGCATTAAAATATGATGGTATTAATTTAGAAATACTCTCTAAAGTATTTAAACAAATAGAAGGTAGTGAGTTTAAGAGCTATATTCAACAGCAACCTACAGGAAAATACTCCAGAATAATATGGTTTTTATATGAATTTTTAAGCGGGAACACACTAAAGGTTAAAGATTGCAAAAAAGTAAAATATATCGATCTTCTTAACCCCAATGAATATTTTACGCTTTATGGAACTAAAAGCATTCGCCATTGCATTAATAATAATTTAATTGGCAATCAGGAATTTTGCCCCATCATTCGTAAAACTCCAATATTAAATGATTATTTGAATAAAGAACTAGAAGTAAAAGCAAAAAAAATAACTGAAAATTATCCACCGCAGATTATAGCGCGCGCTATTCATTATCTGTATGCCAAAGAAACAATGTCGTCTTATGAAATTGAACGTGAGAGACCAAGCAAACAAAGAATTGCCAGGTTTATTGAAGTATTAAGACAGTCATCTTTGCTCGATCATTTAACCAAGGAATCATTAATAGAATTACAAAATATAATTGTTGATCCTCGCTTTAAAGATTTTGATTATCGAGGAGCTCAAAACTATGTAGGAGAGAATATAAATCAATTTCTACAGAAAATTCATTACATATCTCCTAAACCACAAGATGTAAACAATTTAATGGAAGGATTATTAAAGACCTTAGATAAAACTCAAACCTCTGCCATTAATCCAGTTGTGATTGCAGCAGCTATTTCATTTGGTTTTGTATTCATACACCCCTTTGAAGATGGGAATGGTCGAATTCATAGGTTCCTAATTCATTATATTCTATCAAAACACTCTTTTACTCCGCCAGGTATCATATTTCCGATCTCAGCAGTCATGTTACAAAAAATATCAGAATATGATGAAGTGCTAGAATCTTATTCAAAAAATTTGCTATTAAATATTGATTATCAATTATCTAACGAAGGTGTAATGACGGTAAAAAATGAAACAAAATCGTACTATCAATATATTGATTACACGCGTTTTGCTGAATATCTTTTTAAATGTATTGAAGAAACACTACATGAGCATTTTGAAAAAGAAATTGTATATTTAATAAACTATGATAAAACTAAAAGTAAAATACAAGAGATTGTTGACATGCCGGATAAGCTTATTGATTTATTTATAAGCTTTGTTATACAAAATAATGGAGAATTAAGCGAAGCTAAAAGAAAAAAATATTTTGAAATATTAAATGATAATGAAATAAAAGAGCTGTCAGTTACAGTTCAAAAGAATATGATGGGTTCCTAGCATTAAATTGCTTAATTGTTTGCTGAAGCATACAACATGCCATAAAGGGCGGCAAGTGTATTTGACGCTGGTTTCACATTCAAAAACAAACTACCTTCAAAATAAGTGATTGATGCCAGGTCAAAAAAAAATGGTATAACGCATTACAACCCTATTGTATTTCATTTTTTCTTATGAGAATTTATTTAGTAATGATTGTACACATTTCTTTGAGGCAGCTGTTATGAATTATCATAGCTTAAAGATAATTAACATTCTAGAACAGCTAATCCCTTTAATGGATCCTACTAAAAGCCAAGGTGAAGCAACGTGGCGTGAGTTTCTAATAGATAGTCTTGAACAGTTAAAAAAACCTCATGATATTGTCGATGTTGCTCAAGACATATTTTTCCGCTTTCGTATGAAAGGATCACTGTTTGATACCAATTTGCATGATTCTAAAGCTAACGATTTACTCCACTCTACACTCTACAAGGCATGTGATAATGCACGTCTTAAAGAGAGGGTGACCGATGCTCAAAAAATACGGGATATTCTAAATGAGATTATTCCGTTATTGCGTTTAGATCCTGCTCCCAAACCAACTTATTACCGTGAATTTCTAGAAAATACAATTAAGCAATTTGATAGTAAATCTTTCGATCTTGTTGAAGTGGTTGAAAACATTTTAAAAGAATATGGCAGCATCGAAAATATGAATGATTTTAATCTGCGCAATGAAGGTGTTATCTTAGAGTTTGAAACAAATCTAGTAAAAAGTTTGTTTGAGGAGTTATTTATATCATGTAAGAAGATTATTAATGAGTCATATGATGCAAATAATATTTAAAATCTTAAACATTTGAATCATTTGACTCACTCATAATGGACAAATTGTTTTGCAATACTCCCGCCCTCCTCCTTGATTGGAAGACATTAATGCTTTTATGATTGACCAGACTCGTGTTATCTAGCTCTTGCCATTTGGTTTTTTTCTGACAACCACCGTAGGCGGCTCAGTCGTTACTGAAGCCAATTTGTTAGCAATTTGTTGTGCCTTATACCTTGTGAGACTCGGCAAGGGCCTCTTTGGCAAGGTTTGCTTTTCTTGCTGTGCAGCTTTTGGCTTATAATTTGCTAATTCTGTATTCAATTTCAAAATATGTCTTTCCAATTTAATAATATCATTAGAAATATTAATAATATTATTATCTTGACTTGCTTGTGTGCCGTCTAATCTGATTTTGACAACATCAATAAGATGCTCGCGTAAAATTTTAGAATACAATAAGGCTCTTCCTAACTTGACGATATTTTGATCTCTTGCGTTAAGCGCGTTTTGAACTTCACTAAAAGGCGCCTCTTTCAACATGCTTAAGGCAAGATTCTTATCATTTAGCAATAAAGCATATTCAACCATTTGCAAACGCTGAGGTATTTCATCTTCTTTTACGATAAAGCCGGGCAGCTCTCTCATTTCATTATAAAAACATCTAAAACTAAACAAAAAAACTAGTTTATCATAATAGTCGGCGAGTTCTTCATTATCTTTGATAAGGTAAAGTGCTGTACGATCTTCTATATTTTTAGATCGACAAATTAACCTATAAAATCGATCTTTTTCAATTGCTGAAGTTGATTTAATAAGCGCTTTTCTTAGAATTGCGCTTGTCATTTTGTTTGTTGCAAAATCAAGCAGATCATTATCTTGCTGATTAAATTCCTGTTCAAAACGAGCGTTTGTATTATTTACTAAATCAGGAAGATATCTATTTAAATCTTGAGTTAGCACATCTGAGAATAATGGTTCATTACCACTTTGTATCGCAAAGGCAATAGCCCGAATACGCATAGCGATATCGCTGATATTTTGATTTAAAGACATATGATCCCCCCGGCGAAAAATTTCAATTCGGGAAATTATGTCATAAAAATATCTTATTTATCAAACTAAGATCTGGTGTTACAGATAAATGGTATAGGAGTGAAGATGAGCAGCAATTCTAAATAAAAGAAACAAACTCTGTCAATTTACTCACCGTCTTAACAACACCACTATGATACTTGATGCTATATCCAAAAATTGAGAAACAAAATCATCCTGGTGCTGCGCTTGCCTTGATACATTCAACAGATCAGCTTCTTCTTGAGTAGATAGTTCATACGGTGACAGCATTTCCGGCCATTTGTGTTAAGATATCTATCAACAAGAGAAATGCTTTCATTGGCATTTCCACTCTCAACTATGAAAGTGAAGTAAAATAAGTATGGATTCAATCAGCTATCAGAAAGTACTAAAATTACTATTGAACTCACAAACCTATCCTGGGCTAGTTCAACGTAAAGATAATGAAGTAAAGTTAACTTTGTGGAGAAATAACACACTAGGCAATTTTATTTCGTGGACTATTTTTGAGGTGGATAATCAATATTATCTTCGTCAGATAAGATGGGAACAACGAAACTCTTATCTCTTAAATGAACCAAATACCTACGGTGCTGATATCATGGTTTCTCAAGAAATTATGCATCCTATTATGAAATCCGTAGCTAACTTTGATTTTAATTTATTAGCTCCAAAAAATGGTTTAACAATTGATGGGGTTAAATATGGCATAAATATTAAAGAGAAAAAGGTAGAATGGTACGATGAACCAAAGGGGCCATTCCTTACAAATCATATGATATGCTTAGATACCATTAGGTGTTTTGAAAATCTATTTTGCTAAACCAAGTGCAGGTATATGTTCATTCATTGTCGGTTTCTTTTAATGCCAAGGGCTGTTTATTTCTTGCTGATGAGTTTTTTGTTTTTCTTCTTCAAATAATTTAGTGGCAATTGGTTTTGATTTTTCAAGATCCCTAAAAAAGGCAGTATACATCCAGCTTTTGGGCCCACACCAAGTTTCCTTCCCAAACTGATGAAAATCCCAATCTCTACAAAGAACGCTGGTTTCACATTCAAAACCAACAAGCTCTGCCCACACAATGACACCTTCCTCAACTTCAATCAAAACACTTGGACCAATAAAAGGTTCAATTTTAAGTGCTAAAGCAATATAGGCTTGTCCAATTTTAAAAAGTTTTTTTCTAACAGGAGTATTCGATAGTGTTTTAGCTTGAATTTCTGAACGGCAAATTAATTTCATGGTAAGGGCATGCCTTCAAAAGCATATGTTTTTACAAGCTCTTCTAAAAAAATTTCATTTGCACGGGGGCAGCCATCATCATATTCTTCAAAAAAGTTTGGATCTTGCCACCTTGCCGGCATACAAAACAAAGAATTTGTATCTGTTACAATTTTTGTAGTCCAGTGTGGTGGTATTCTGTTTGAAAGGATCTCAAAGCCTTTTAACCGAACTTCGATAGTTTGATATGAGCGGGTAAACAGGCCAACTCGATATTCTCTTAATCTATCATATACAATAGCAATAGGAACAAAAAGATCACCAACCGAAGACCATGCATTTGATTGGCCCATGTCTTCCCCTGTTATCTCATTAAAAATTTTAACGCGCTTAATTATCATTCTCTTAACATCCCCGTCACTCCGCTTAATAACAACCTATCATCTCTTGCTTTAGTCGTTTCGTTTCCAAAAGTATTTGTAGAATAAGGATTCATTACTAACTCCTTTACTTTATAGTCTATTGTATTATTTTGCACCCCAGTAATTGGGTTATAGTAGTAGTGAACCTGAATTTTTTGTCCGGATTTTAAAATAATTGGTTGAGTTTTCAATTTTCTCCAATCACCAGCAGAGCTACCGTCTTTGGTGAGCTCTTTTAAAACCTGAGGATTGGAAATTTTTTGGAAAGGCCCTAGTGCTCTTTCTGACTCAGCTATTATAGCCTTAGTCAACCATCCATCCATATCTAATACCCCTTTTTCTTGTAACTCAAGCTGCACACGAAGCCTTAAAGAATTACTTGCACTGATTGGGTTATGAACATCTCTCGCCTTTTCTGTTGCCTTGGCATACATGGGCCACTGTGTTCTAAATTGATCTAACGGGAAGCCAGAGTATAATCGACCTGGCTCTAAACTAAACTCTAGCGGGAACCTCACCCCATACCGTTCAAAAAACTCTTTAGTAATATTTTCTTGCAGCATGGGAATGACTGCATCTCTTGCCAACCCTGCTCCTCGCAGCATTCCTTCCCCTAAAACAGCAAACATCAGCTCCTTGCCGGCATTGGTAAGCAGCTCCTCTTTAGGAGTTTGCCCCACTTGCGCAAGCCATTTTTCAAACACTGCTCCAGTAACAGTATCTTCACTACGACATAAGCGTCCAAATTCATCGCGAACATAAGCGCGTGCTATTTCTGAGGCAGCATAAATTTTATTTGGATCTGATAAAAAATCACTCGCTTGACGGATAGTTTCTCCAATGACACTTTCTTCACCATGCGTTAGGCGAAAAATCTCAGCACCTGAAAATTCGCCTAGTTCTTTTAATGCCTTGCCCATACCCTTAAACAAATACAAAACATCAGTTACTTTAGAACCTTCGAATCCTTGAAAGAAGGCCTGAGTTAATGGATACTGTTGACGCATATCTTGCTGCCAACGTAACACCAAAGGATCATTGATATCCAAAACAGCCCTACATAACATTCTGGCCCAGTCGGTGCCCTGGGCGATCAACGGTTTACTAAGCACATAGTCTTTCACAGCTAAAATATGCGAAAAACCACTCGCATCGATTAAATCAAATTCTGGTTGTATAAATGGGTTTATGTGACTTGATGGTCGTGAACTTGTCTCTACTTTTGATACCTCAGGTCGTGTTTTCACAGGTGATGCTGTAACAGGTGTTTTGAGTGCTGGGCTAAACACAAGTGGTTTTATCGAAGGCGCCGTAACTTCAACGGCTAAGTCTCTTTCCCAAGGCATGGTGATAATTTTAGGTAATGGTGATGATACCACCTGCGTTGGCACTGGCTTAGAACTATCTTCTTTTTCAGAAGGCTTTCCTGGGATCTTAAATAATTGCGTTGGTTTTTTATCAAAACCGACTACCGGAAACATATTACCATTCGTAAATCCTGCCCCAATGCCTTCCCCTGAAACTTGGACACTAACGCCACCCGTGTATTCGAAAATCTTTGAACCATAATGTTGAATAAAATCTTTTGTATCCCGCCAAAGCTTATGAATGCCGTGTGGTTTGCTAGGAACGTGAGGCGTATAAACTGGCGGAACATACTTTCCAGCAATGCTTATTGAGACATCATGCGATGTTGTTTTTAAGACTTCTACAATTGCATTTTGGGCACCAGTAGGGTTTTGAGCAGTTAATTCTTGGGCAATCACCGTGGCAAGGCTTAACTCATTCAGTTTTAAGTCTGGCGCACTATCATGAATCTTAAATGCAGCCTGGATCTTATCGCATACTTGTTGCGCAAATTTATCTGTAGCAGTACTCGCTTGAGATGAAAGAAGGTTTTGTGCAACTTCGTGTTCAATACTTAACTTTGCCTTTTCAACAGTACTTTCATTTACCGTGTTTTTAGAAAGCTCTTTCGCTAAAGAAAGTACTTCCTCATGTCTCAAAGTACTATCCGGAGCCTTCATAAATAAGTATTTATAATCGATTAACCATTTTGCAACGTAAGCGGCAATATGATGATGAGACGCGCCGCCACCTGAATGTACTATAGCGCCAATTGCATAAGCGGGTTGCCCAACAAGAGAAAGCGTTTGTTTAATCGCATCCAGGTTGTTTTCAGAGGTCCAATTATAGGGCTGCTGAACTAAAGGACTGCTTGAAAAATCTGAAATAATTTTTACTTTATCTTGTTCCTCAAAGCTCTGAGAGTAGGTTTCATTCGCTTGAGTCGCTTTTTCTAGGTGATTTTGATATTCCTTTTGTGAATCATTCAAATTTTGTGCTGCGATTTCAACTTCCCTTTGCAATAAGTTGCGTATGTTTAATAGAGCATGCTTATAGTCTTGTGGCAAACTTAGCCAGTGGTTAGTGATTGCAATTTTTAATTGATCTAATTTATCGTTGTACTTATGTGCTGCAAGCGCATTATATAAAGAGCTTTGGATCCGTTGTATGGCATCATCTCTACTGATGGCTCCTGTTGCTACAAAAGCATCTAATACAATTCTTATCACTTGTTCAGAATCGCGAGGATATTGCTTCAAAGCATTACTTGCCACTTCACTTGCAATAAAAGGAACTGGATTATCGATCGCTTTAATACGCAACTCAATCTCATCTAACTTACCTTGGGCATTTTCAAAAATCATGCTTGCTTGCATGGTCTTTAACCATTCATTGCCAAGTTGCTCTTGTTCTTGATTGAAATTATCAAAATCGTTTAAAGATTTTTGCTTCTTTTCAACAAAGTCGGCTATGGTTTGATTATTTTTGCTAATGAACTCCTTTTCACGGCTTTCATAATAGTTCTTTTCAACACTATTTATTACTTCTTTCCAGGCTGATTTTGCGCTTTCAAGTTTTTGATAAGCACTTTCCAACTCACTTTTTGCTTGTGCTAATTCATTTTGCTTATCTAGCAGTGTTTGATCTTGTATATCATGCTTTTGAAGGTATTCTACATCTACTTTTAAATCTTCATATTTAACCTGCGCTTCAAAGTGTGCTTTATCAGCATCAGTTAAAGCTGCTTCTTTTATCCCTTTTGGTGTCTGTGACCAAATAAGATCATAGGCAGCTTTACTTTCTGTTATTTTTTGATTAATGGCATCAAGTGCTTTAGAAGCATTTTCTAGAGCTTTCTTGGCCTCCAGCATGCTAGCTTCATTGTTGGGTTTACCAAGAGATCCTTCTTCAAGTGCTTTTAAATTTTCTTGTGCTTTATTTTTATTACTTTCAAGTGTAATTTTTTCACTTTGTAATAAAGCAAGCTGATTGGCCCTGAGCATACTCACAGCATAATTTCTATATTCTGAATCTGGAAGACAATGCAAGGCAATGGCGTTTTCAATTTCAGTGAGCGCCTTTTGGCGAAGATTGGTAATTTTTTTCGCATAATGTTGTGCTTTAGCAAACAAGTCTTGAGGTGCGTAAAAGGCAACTTGAGCTGCATCAATGAGACTTGAGGCTGCAGTAGTACTATTTTGCAATTGATTAAAGAAACTCAATTCTGGCAAAAGGGAATTTAAATAACTTACAGTGGTGCCGGTACCGTGTAACATACTATGTTCAAGCCATCCCACATGTGACAGTAAAGACTGGTGCAGTTGAGTGAAACTATGCATTCCATAGACAAATTGCTCACCAGGACCTTTGCCTAAAATACTTGTCCAAACGGTAAGGGCGTTGCTTAATTGTGCATCAAACTCATCTTTTTCATTGGGATTTTTGACGGAATTTGCTATGTGATAAGCTTCCACGGCAAACATACCCAGTTCGCGCCCTACAACATAAGCAGCGCCTTGCCAATCTTTGTTTTCAGTAATTCGAGCAGCAGCATTAGCTAAAAGCAGGCTGGTAACTAAACCTGCACTACGTCTTATTGGATTAGAAAAAATGTCAGCAATATCCAAAGCGTAAGCCCCTGCCGTAACCGCATAAGAGGTGGTTGTTGCCGCAATGTCTAATCCAGCTTCTACTATTTTGGGCGCATAATTATGAACATGGGGCTTTATTGCATAATAACCATTGCTACCTAGGCGCCTTAACGTGGGAACAGAATAGAGTAAAAGTTGGTGCACAGCTTGTGCAACCATGACATGTGGCCCACCAGAATAACTTAATAGAGTGCCTCCTATCATGCGTCCTGTATTAAACCATTGATAACCACTTGTGGCTTCCAGCTCAGCACGCCAAGCATATTGTTCACTTATAACATCAATGGCACCTTTGTTTTGTGCGCGTCTTGTCGTGTGCTTAAATCTCTTTGCCCCATGATTGCATAAGTAACGTTGTACGGCTTGATGGTGTTTTCTAGTAGCCAATGCCAACCCCGTTTCTTCTGCTTGAGTTCTTGAATTGATATCGAATCTATTCCGTGAAGCAGGTAATTCAACAATATATTGGACAATCTTAAGTTCCCCTACACTGCATGCCACATGAAAAGGCATATAACCTTGTTTATTTTTCAAGAAGGGATCACAGCCAATATTTACCGCTTGTTGGAATCGGTTTATATCTCCTGTAGAGGCAAAAAAATGCAGTAAATTACCACCATTGCGATCCCTTAAAGAAACCAAAGTTCTTTGATTGATATGCTTTTCAAGATCAAAAAGGTAATCAACAACCTCTTTATTTTGGCTATATAAAGTCAATGCAAGAGGGGTTATATATTGATCATTTGGATTCAAAGCTATATTCAAGCTTGCAAGGCCACCTGGATAAACACTGCTGGTTAGATCTGCTCCATGTTTCATTAAAATTTCACATGCTTCTTTGTGACCAGCCAATGCTGCCAAATGTAAGGCCGTAAATCCTTGTGATGAAACATAATCAACATAGATCCCTTCAGCGATTAGGCTCGTTATCAAAGAAACATGATTATTTAAAGCAGCAAAATGCAGAGCGTTTAGGCCTTGCGTATTTGCGGCGTAGATATCTGCACCTTTACTGAGCATTAACTTTGAAAAATCGACTTTTTTATATTTGAATGAAAATTCTCTAATATCTAACGTGGTCCCTAGCAGAAAAGCAGTTTGCCCAGCATTGTTTTTTTTATTTACGACAAAATTAAATTCAAACAACAAATCTAAACTACTTTTGTCAGTTTGTTTTAGTGCAAGCACACCATGATGTAGCAGTGTATTACCTTGACTATCTGCTTGAGTTCTAAGCAACGGATTTTTTTGTAATTGTTTCTTTAATTGGCTGCGATTATTTTTATAAATATGGTTAATAGCTTTTTCAAATTCTGAAGCAATAGACAACACTGCAGTTCCCTCCGCA
>JAFECS010000049.1:0-49890 GCA_018241965.1 Pseudomonadota bacterium
CCCACACAAATAACATGGTTTCAACTTGTTAAAGAACACTCTTGCATCAAGCAAGGTCGCTCATTCTATCGAGTTCGACAAACTTGTCAATCACTCGTTTAAAAATTTCGCAAACTTGCTATCAATCGAAGAAGGGTGAATTCTACGCTTATTTCGTGCAGAGTCAATGATCTACAACAAACTAATGCGTTAAAAAAAATTACTTTGGTTTACTTTCTGACACATTTATTTTTGAAAATCGACGTTTACCCACTTGAACCACAATACGTTCACCTTTTTTAAGTTGATGATCAGTTGAACCCACGCGTTCGCCGTCTATTTTCACTGCCCCTTGCGATATCATGCGCATCGCTTCTGAGGTACTTTTAGTTAAGCCAGCTTCTTTCATGGCATGTACTAAAGCAATGCTTTGTCCCTGTGGTGCTATATTCACTTCTGGGATATCTTCTGGAATTAAACCTTGGCTAAATTGTTGATGAAAACGCGCCTCAGCTTCAGTGGCAGCATTTGCATCATGAAATCGTGTGATTAATTCTTTGGCCAGCAATATTTTCACATCTCGCGGATTCATGCCGTCTTGTACTTTTTCTTTAAGCGCGACAATCTCACTTAATGAAATAAAACTTAACAATTCATAATAGCGCCACATCAATTCATCGCTAACTGACATGATTTTGCCAAACATGGTGTCAGCTGATTCAGCAATGCCAATATAGTTATCCAAAGATTTTGACATTTTTTTAACACCGTCTAACCCTTCCAATAACGGCATCGTTATGACAATTTGTGGGCTTTGATGGTAAATTTTTTGTAATTCTCTACCCATTAAAAGATTAAATTTCTGATCCGTTCCCCCTAGCTCTACATCTGCTTTGAGCTCTACAGAATCGTAGCCTTGCAATAAGGGATATAAAAATTCATGAATAGCAATAGGCTGACCATCACGATAACGTTTTGAGAAATCATCTCTTTCAAGCATTCTGGCTACGGTTTGTTTGGCTGCCAAGGAAATAAGATCTTTAGCAGAAAAGCTATCTAACCACTGTGAGTTGAAAACAATCTTTGTTTTATTAGGGTCTAAAATTTTATAAATCTGACTTTCATAGGTTTTAGCATTTTCAAGCACTTGTTCGGTGGTTAATGGCTGACGGGTAATATTTTTTCCGGTGGGATCACCAATCCTGCCAGTAAAGTCACCTATTAAGAATAATATTTCGTGTCCTAAATCTTGCAGGTGTTTTAATTTGTTAATAAGCACCGTGTGCCCAAGATGAAGATCGGGTGCTGTGGGATCAAAACCTGCTTTAATGCGCAAGGGACGGTTTAGTTTTAATTTTTCTACTAACTCATTTAAAACTAAAACTTCTGTTGCGCCGCGACAAAATATTTCTAAGGCTTCATCAATTGCCGTACTCATTTAATAAACTCTAACTATAAAAAGTGAAAAGAGTATATATCACGCCTGTTCTGTGCATGCCAGTTTAGGTTAATATTGTAACCCGTTGTAACAATCGTTTATTTTGTTAACCAACCCTACTTCGCTTCCTACTTCGCTAAAGCTACGTAGGACGAGTAAGCGTAGGGCAAGCCCTCAAGCATAGTTGAGATATTTGGCATTGCAATTAAGCAAATAGACGACTAATTTATAAGATAAGTCGCAAGTAGGATGCAGCGTTCAATCAAAGTGAAAACCGACTATAAAAACAGTAGGGTTAAACAACCCTCTATTGCATTGAATTTAGTTGGCAAATGGAAATTGCCATTGGCGCTTTCTATGCTTGCTTTCGCCCTCATTTGGCGCTTATCAGATATTTCTCCACGGCACGAAGCGATACAAGAAGCTCAAGAAACCATCTGGGAGTCATCTAGTCAAGTTACCCTGGATCTCACCTTGCCTGAAAATGAGATGCAAGCCCCCATTGAGGAAGCACAAGCTACTCCTATGGACTCTGATGAACAATGGAAAACCTTTACCATTAAGTCCGGGGATAATTTAGCCTATTACTTTCAAGAAGCTGGCCTTGATTCAAAAGCTGTTCAAGAAGTGCTCTCCCTTGGAAAAGACGCACAACATTTAAAAAGAATTTATCCTGATCAAACACTAAGATTGTTGGCAAATGACGACGGTCAGCTGCAGGCTTTGCAATTTGATATTGATCCTTTAACCACCTTAATTGTTCAAAGGCAAGATGACGGTTACTTGAAAAGCCATATAGAAGATAAACCGCTCGAAAAGCGGATTGCCTTTGGCGGCGCGCAAATATTCGATTCCTTTTTTGTGGCTGGCAAACAAGCAAAATTAGACGATGCCTTGATCATGGAGTTGGCCCAAGTATTTGCTTATGACATCGATTTTGCAAACGATATACAACCCAGCGATAGTTTCAAAGTCTTATTTGAAGAATATTTTGTCAATGGTGTAAAAGTCGGTAATGGCCCCATTATGGCGGCAGAGTTTGTGAACAATGGCAAACCTTACCGCGCTGTTCGCTATACCGATGCAAGTGGTGTATCGAGTTATTATTCTCCTAATGGACAAAGCTTAAAGAAAGCTTTTATACGAACTCCAGTACAATATACCCGGATTAGCTCTCACTTTAATTTGCACCGCAAACACCCTGTTTTGCATAAAATTCGTGCGCACAAAGGCGTTGATTATGCTGCGCCTACCGGTACGCCCGTCAAGGCAGCAGGTAGCGGCAAAGTTGTTTTCGTGGGTAAAAAAGGCGGATATGGCAACGCTATTATTTTGCAACATGGCACGAAATACACCACGCTTTATGGGCATTTATCACGCTTTGCTAAAATTAAAAATGGCACTGCAGTGAAACAAGGACAAGTTATTGGTTATGTGGGCAGTACCGGGTTAGCTTCTGGGCCACATTTACATTTTGAATTCAGAGTCAATGGCGTTCATCATGATCCTTTAAAAGTCGCCTTACCTCAGGATGAAGGGATCTCCAGTAAAGCCAAGAAGCAATTCCTGGCATACTCTAACAATTTGTTACGCATGATGGAAAGCCAAGGAAAGGTTCTTATCGCTGCCAATGACTAACGAACTTTATATTGGCCTGATGTCAGGTACCAGCATGGACGGAGTTGATTGTGTGCTGGCCTCCTTCGATGAAAAATCACACAAAGTTCACTTGCATGCCACCCACCTTGAAGAAATTCCTGATGCATTAAAAAAAGAAGCGCTGGCGCTTAGTCAAAGTCAAACTAATCCTCACTTTACAAAAGTATGCGAATTAGAGGTTAAGTTTGGTCAGCTTTTTGCCAAGAGCGTAAAAAATCTGTTAGCAAAAAGTTCCTATACTGCTTCACAAATAAAAGCGATTGGCAGCCATGGTCAAACCCTATGGCACCACCCTCATCCACCTTACCCGTTTACTTTACAGGTGGGTGATCCAAATATCATTGCTAAAGAAACCGGGATCATCACGGTGGCAGATTTTAGAAGAGCCGATATCGCCTTAGGAGGCGTTGGTGCCCCTTTTGTTCCCCCCTTTCATGAATGGTTATTCAATAGCAATGAACCACGCGTCATTTTAAATATTGGCGGCATTGCCAATATCACCCTCTTGCCGAGAGACAATGAACCGTTACTTGGCTTTGATACCGGGCCTGGCAATGGTTTGATGGACGCCTGGGTAATGCAGCATTTGCAAACCCCTTTTGATAAAGATGGCGCTTTTGCACAATCTGGGAAGTGTCATGAAGGCTTGCTCAACAAACTCTTAAGCGATCCTTTCTTTGCACTCAAAGCGCCTAAAAGTACCGGCAAAGATTATTTTAATTTATTATGGCTACAAAAAAAGCTTGCTGATTTTCCTGCCATTTCCACTGCAGAAGAAGTGCAAGCAACTTTACTTCAGCTGACCGCCAAAAGCATCGCCAATCATATTCAACAATATCGCAACAAAGCATTGGTGTTAGTCTGTGGCGGTGGTTGTCATAACCCGGTTTTACTCAAAGCACTATCGCAACACTTGGGTAATAACTTTACGATTAAAACAACGCAAGACTATGGCATTGCCCCAGATTGGGTGGAAGCGGCGTGTTTTGCTTGGTATGCCATGAAAAGAATCAAGGGAGAGGCTGTCGATTTAACTAAAGTGACAGGTTCTAGAGAGCCTGTGGTATTGGGGGGCGTGTACGCCTCGTAAAATCCCTCCGACCCTTCGGGTCGACTCCCTTTTACAAAGGGAGAAATTTGTTCGCTGCGCTCACATTCACTCATCTTAGAACGTTGCCAACGGCAACATACGCCTCCTTTGTAAAAGGAGGCTCGCGATTCTTATCGCGGGAGGATTTTTACAGAGAAAACGACGATCCACAACTGCAGGTTGTCTGCGCATTAGGATTCTTAACCGTAAAATGGGCGCCTTGTAGGCTTTCAGTATAATCGATTTGCGCACCCGCTAAATACATGATGCTTAAAGCATCTACCAGTACATTCACTGTCATGGTGCCTTGCCCACTACCATCTTCTTCATCCAGCGAGACTTCTTTTTCAAAGACACAGTCATCTTCTTTAATTTGTTCGTCAAAAGCAAAGCCATACTGAAAACCAGAGCAACCACCACCGGTGATATACACTCGCAACTTAAGGTTGTAGTTTCCCTCTTCTATAATTAGCTCCTGGATGCGTTTAGCCGCAGCAGGGGTTAGAGAAACTGAAGCAAGGGGTTGTGCAGTAGCTGTCATAAGATTATCTTAAATCAAGTGTACTATCTTAATATTTAAGACCAATTATGCGGTTGGATAGTTCCCAAGTCAAATCAGGCCCTTTCTTTTTGCAAAAAGTAGTGCTCGGGGTTCTTGATATCGGATAAATTTAAAAATGTGGTTGCCCGCACTTTAGGGGAATTTTCGAAATTCACTTCCAGATAAAAAGAATTGTAGTCGCCTAAAAATAAAAAATATTTATTGGCCGGATATTTTTTCAATAACATGGCATAATTAATATTCTTTTTGTTGCCTGCATCATATTCGATGTAAGTACTAGAGGCGATTTCTTGATCTTTTATATCCAAGTAATAGGTACGGCTAATCCAATCTTTGAGTATTTTACTGGCTTCATTTTCTGCAATTGAAAAATAATTATTTTCATCTTGGTTGGCATTAAGCATTTGCTTAACCGTATTAGCTTGAAAAAGCGCTTTCACCTCTTCATCGCTCAAATCGCGCGTTATACGCAACTTTAATTCTTCATCGTCTTGCTCAAACGTGAAGGGGGATAAACGGATTTTATTCCCTTTTGCACTGGTAAGCTCATACACAGGAAATAATTCATGATTAAAGTAAAAGTCGTTTAGTAATAAGGTTTCAATGTGAGTAACTGTGAAAGTTTGGCCGCGGATCTCTTCGGCCAGGGCTTCATCATCTACAAATGAAAGGGGGCTATTTAAATGAAGCAAAAATGCGGGTGCTTTATGCATAGTTGCGCTAAATTCCTTTTAACTGCTAAAACTACTAAAACTTAATTTTAACAATAATACTCATTTTTTCACGAAAATAAATATATTTTAGTATTTGAGAAGCTTTTTTATATCTAGATTGCGGTATTTATTCAAAAAAAGCATAAAAAATACTTAGTTTTCTACCATAAAAACAAATTGTGTATATGCAACCAAACTATTAAGCTCTTACCTGCCCACGCCCCGATACTAACCATTTAGTGCTCACTAAATGTTGCATACTAAAAGGCCCCCGCACATGCAGCTTTTGAGTGCTAATGCCAATCTCACCGCCCATGCCAAACTCACCCCCATCCGTGAAAGCTGTTGAAGTGTTTGCATAAACAACGGCAGCATCTACTTCTAAAAAGAACTGCGCGCGCGCGGCGTGATCTTCGGCAATAATCGCTTCACTATGGCCTGATGAATACTGGCGAATATGCAATATCGCTTGCTTAAGATTATCAACCGTTTTAATGGCCATCTGCATCGATAGAAATTCTTTACCATATTCTTGTGGCGTAGCCTTGCTTAATAAAGCTTCAGGATAATGTCCTTGTAGTGCTGCCAAGGCTTGGTCATCGGCATATATCTTTACGCCTTTATCCTTAAGTAAGAAAACAATTTTTTGCAATACAGGCAACATTTCTTTATGCACAATCAAACAATCTAAGGCGTTACAAACACTGACTCGACGTGTTTTTGCATTGGTAATGACTTTTTGAGCAATATCCACATCTGCAGAGCTATCGACATAGGTATGCACCACACCTGCGCCAGTTTCTATGATAGGAATAGTGGTGTTTTGCTTAACAAAATCTATAAGTGCCTGGCTACCCCGCGGAATGATTAAATCAACCAGCCCTTTAGCATTTAGCAATTCTTTGACTGTTTCTCTTTGTGCCGGCATTAAAAACAAACAAGCAGGCACTTTATTTTCCTGCAAAGTAGTCAATATAAGCTCACCAAAATAGTCATTGGTATGCTGTGCATCCATCCCACCTTTTAGAATGCAGGCATTAGATGACATAAAGCATAAAACAAAAGCTTCCAAAGTAACATTTGGCCTTGCTTCATAAATAATGCCAATAACCCCTAATGGCACCGTCTTTTTTTCAAGATATAAACCATTAGCAAGCGTGTAAGATTCTAAGGTTTGCCAAATAGGAGAGTCCATAATCGCAATGGTTTTTAAACTCATTGCTATCGCATAAATTCTCTCTTTGGTTAACAGAAGTCTATCGTATTTAGGATCCTCTTTAGACATTTTAGCTAAATCGAGTTGATTTTGAGCGATAATATCAGACGTGTCGCTAATGAGTTTATCGGCCAATTTCTCAACGACTTTTTGCTTTATATCATGTTCCACCAAAGCAAGCTGATAGGAACTTTCCTTCACTTTTTTGAATTGTTCTGTCAATGTCATGGTTTGCTTCACTCTTCAAAAAGGGCGATTTTATTATAGTGAATAAATACTTTTTGACCACGTTTTCCTATCACTTCACCTAACTGGGTAGAGTCATATCCAGCTAAGCCTACCCCCAACTTGTTTCCTTTTTCGTCGCGAATAGAAACTAAATCCCCTTTGGTGAATTCTCCTTCAAAAGAAATAATCCCCACGGGCAACAAGCTGACTGCTTTTTCTCTTTTCTCAAAAATGGCGCTGATGCCTTCATTTATAATGACAAAAGGCATAGCACTAGAATAAGTGTGTGCTAACCAACGTTTAATCCCTTTATCCTGCTTGTACGGTAAAATCTTTGTCCCAATCGCTTCTTCATTAAGCAGGCGAGGCAAAACTTCTTTAATTCGAGCATTGGCAATCGTGGTTGTGATGCCAAAATGCGCTGCTTTACGCGCTGAGGCTAGTTTACTTAACATACCCCCACGGCCATAAATTGTTTTATCGGTTGATATTTTTGGCCAAGATTCTTTTTGGTTGATATCCAATACTGAAATTAGTTTAGCACCTGTTTGTGTTGGATTTTGGTCATAAACACCATCAATGCTGGTTAAAATAATCAACTGTTTTACATGCATTTGAATACCTATCAGCGCACAAAGTTCATCGTTATCTGTAAACATCAACTCATTAATGGAGGTAACATCATTTTCATTTACGATGGGAAGAACCTTGTTGTTTTTAAACAAACCATGCAATAAATTATAGGTATTTAAATAATGATTACGCTGACGAAAATCTTCTTTAGTAAGTAAAATCTGCGCGGCTATCACACCATGCTTTTTAAGAATATTGTTGTAAATTTCAATTAGTTTTGCCTGACCAATACTCGCTAACATTTGTTTTTGTTCAATGATGTTTTGATACTTTAGAGGCATGTCTTTGGTATTAGCGCGCCCTGTTGCTACCGCCCCGGAACTCACTAAAATCACTTGGTATCCGGCTTCTTTCAAGCCGATGATCTGCGCAACAATGGATTCTAACTGGGGAATATCAAGTTCGCCTTGCTCATTTAAAATTGTTTGGCTGCCCAGTTTAATAACAACTCTTTTAGCACTCATTTTATTAACCTACATCAGGATTATCTGTCGCCCAAGAAAAATGCCGTTGAAATTGCGGCCAGTCTTTATCAGGAATAACACTAAAGTGTACTCCTTCGGGGACAAACTCTGGCGGGAAGCTTAACTCGCCTGCTAATTCTTGCAAATGTCTAAATTTAAAACCAAGCCCGTCTTCTCTGGTGGAATCAACATATTTAACAGGCAACTCTATATGCTTTGTGCCTATTTTTCCTTGTATCACCATTTTCACAGCTCCTTGCACAAATTTTTGTGGTGATACCTGCTTGGATAAAATGATAAGGTAACGATAGGTATTGGGCGTGTCGGTGGCAAAAATTTGAAAAGACTTGATTTCTAAACCTTGTGCACTTTGTGGGGATTTTGCCAAGGTTTGATACAAAGCCATATCGCGTGTGAGTTCTGTATTCTTTTGCTGTAGCTCAATCAATTGTAGATTTAAACTTTTTTGCGCTTCGAGCTGAATTTCATAGTTGCGTTTGGCACTAATCAGCTCTTTTTGTAATTCACTGTTTTCTTTTTGAGCCGCTTCTATTAACGCTTGCGCTTGTGGCGAACTCGTCGCCTCAGGGGTTGTAGTTTTACCACTCAAAAATCCAGCATTATAACTAACAAACAGCACTAGGGTGATAATACCGAATAAAGTACCTAATGTTACCCGCCTACGTGGTCGTTGTTTAAGCAACTTTACGATTGGGCTTTGTTCTATCACGTTGGTGTCCTTTTTGCGCTATGACCATTACAATACCACTTATTTTTTGTAGATGAGTACTAAATATGATGGTGTTATGGATCAAAGCCTTTCATATCATAGCCATGGTGGCTTGGTTTGCTGGGTTGTTTTATTTGCCAAGGCTCTTTGTCTACCATGCTGACTTAAAAACAACAGGATCAGAAGAATATAATCGTTTTTGCACCATGGAGCGACGTTTGTTTTATGGGATCATGACCCCCAGTGCACTCGTCACCCTCTTTTTGGGGACGGGATTAGTTCATATGATGGGGTATTCCTTCAGCGCGCCTCCACAATGGTTAACATGGAAGCTCGCGCTGGTGGCAGGGCTGGTTTTATATCATATCTATTGCGGTATTTTGTTAAAAAACTTTAAAAATAACCAGAACACAAAAAGTGCGTTATTTTTTAGAATTTATAATGAAATTACCGTTTTTATTCTTATTGGAATAGTCTTACTGGTAGTTTTAAAACCTAACTAAATTTCAACCATTTCAAAATCATCTTTCATGGCGCCACAATCTGGGCAACGCCAGGTTAAAGGGATTTGATCCCAGGTGGTGCCAGCTTGGATCCCTTCATTGGGGCTGCCTATGGCTTCATCATAAATATAGCCACATAACAAACACATATATTTTTTCATGGCATTACTCTGGTTCTTTTCTTGCGCTGTAGACATTTTTTGCATAGGTAGCACTCACTAGAAAGCTAAAAGATTGTGATAATATACCATCCTTTGACCCTCTAAAGGAGCACTTTTGTGTTGCAATCCCAAGCATTATTCGAAAAAGCCAAGCTTTATATCCCCGGCGGCGTCAATTCTCCGGTAAGAGCTTTCAATGGTGTGGGAGGTACACCTGTTTTTTTCGAGCGCGCACAAGGTCCTTTCCTTTTTGATGAAGATAACAACCGTTACATCGATTACGTTGGCTCTTGGGGCCCGATGATTCTTGGGCATCAAGATAAAGATGTTTTAAAGAGTATCGAAATTGCCCTAGGCAAAGCATTGTCCTTTGGTGCACCAACACGTGCTGAAGTGCTGCTAGCTGAATTTATCTGCCAACACATTCCTAGTGTCGATCAGGTGCGCATGGTGTGCTCTGGTACGGAAGCCACGATGACCGCATTGCGCCTAGCACGCGGGGTTACCGGCAAAGATATGATTGTAAAATTTGAAGGTTGTTATCATGGCCATAGCGATAGTTTACTCATAAAGGCTGGCTCTGGGGCACTGACACTTGGCCAACCCAGCTCTCCTGGTGTGCCAGCTGATTTTGCCAAACATACTTTAAATTTAGAATTTAATAATAGCGATGCTGTATATTCAGCATTTGCAGAGCACGGCGATAAAATTGCTGCGGTGATCGTTGAACCCATTGCTGGCAACATGGGTTGCGTGTTACCCAATCGCCAATTTTTGCTTGCCCTTCGCCAAGCATGCGATAACCACGGCGCGTTGTTAATTTTTGATGAAGTGATTACAGGATTTAGAGTCGCCTTTGGTGGCGCGCAAAGCGTGTATCAAGTAACGCCAGACATTACTACTTTTGGCAAAATTATTGGTGGCGGTATGCCTGTTGGCGCACTTGGTGGTAAAAGATCTATTATGTCGCATCTTGCGCCAGTAGGCCCTGTGTATCAAGCAGGTACTTTAGCTGGCAACCCGATTGCGATGGCGGCGGGTTTAGCTACTTTAAGCAAACTAACCACGCCAGGTTTTTATGAAAGTATCCATCAAAAAACGCAAACCTTAGTAACAGGTTTATCACAAGCAGCTAAGAAGCATGCTATACCCTTACACATTAACTGGACAACGGGTATGTTTACCTTATTCTTTAATGACAGTGAAGTAAATTGTTTTAATGATGTGATGAAATCCGATGTAGAGCGCTTTAAGAAATTTTTCCATGGCATGTTAGATAAAGGGATATATTTTGGGCCATCGGCCTTTGAGAGTGCTTTTGTTTCTATTGCTCATACGGACGAATGTATTGCACAAACCATTAGCAGTGCTGACGATGTTTTTGCGACATTAAAATAAAATGAATACACTTATTCAATCATTGCAAAATCAGACGCTATACACACACGCTGTCAGTGGGTTTCAAATCATTGAGACCCACCTCTCTTGGGTTATTCTCACAGGCAGTTTCGCCTATAAAATTAAAAAACCTTTAAACTTAGGCTTTCAAGATTTCACCACTTTAGAAAAAAGAAAAAAATATTGTGAACTGGAAGTAGAGCTCAACAAGCGNNATATAGGCACGGTTGCTATTACTGGGTCGCCCGCTGACCCACATTTTAATGGTGAAGGCGAAGTGATTGAATATGCTGTTAAGATGCACCAATTTCCGCAAGATAATTTGCTTAGCCATTTGGTAGTCAAAAAACAATTAACCAAAGAGATTATTGACAATATCGCTTATCAAACTGCGGCGTTTCACCAAAAAGCAGCGCTATGCCCTCATGATATCAATTTTGGCAACCCAGAAATCGTTTATGAACCGATGGTTGATAATTTCACCGCATTAGCTTCTTTAACCGCATCAAGTCATTATGTAAAAGAAATCGAACTCATCAAAAACTGGACGCACGCAAAATATCAACAGCTAAGCCCCCTTTTAGCAAGCCGTAAAAAGCATGGTTTTATTCGCGCCACCCATGGTGACTTTCATTTGGGTAATATGGTCATGTGGGAAAATCAACCGCTGATTTTTGATTGTATAGAATTTAATGAAAGCTTTAGGTTTACCGATGTGATGAATGATGTGAGCTTTTTAGCCATGGATCTTGATCATCATCATCAAAGTGCTTTAAGCAACGCTTTTGTGAATACTTATTTAGAGCAGTCTTGCGATTATCAAGGCGCCATGCTTTTGGCATTTTATAAATGTTATCGCGCCATGGTGCGTGCTAAAATTTCTGCCATACAATTAGATCAAGTAAACCCACAAACTGAGCTCTACCAACAATTGCTTAAAAATTTAGATGCTTTTATGAAGTTGGGGTTACGTTATGCAAGTGGTGAAAAACCAAACCTCACCATTACCTATGGATTATCCGGTTCAGGTAAATCGCTCTATAGCGAGCATTTTGCTCTGCAAGCAGGGGCTATCCGCGTGCGTAGTGATATTATCCGAAAAAATCTTTTTGGCTTGAATACTTCTGAACTCTATACCAAGGAAACTTCGCTTAAAGTGTATAGCAAGCTTCTTGAGATTGCCAAAGAGCTTATTTCGGCTGAGCTTGGCGTGGTGGTAGATGCCACTTTTTTAAAAGCCGCCCAAAGACAAAGCTTTATTACCCTGGCATCGACATTAAACGTTCCTATTAAAATACTTTGTTTTGATGCGCCAGTTGATGTATTAAAGAAGCGGATAATGGCAAGGGCAATAACCCAGAAAGATCCCTCTGATGCTGATAGTGAAGTACTAAACCTACAACTTACTGCTATTGAACCGTTAACAGAGCAAGAAAAGGCTATTGCTACATTCATCCCGGCAGCTGAAATTGAACAATTGATTGAGAATAGATAGTTAGAGTCCTTTAATTTAGGTTGGCTTATTGAATCAATTTTTCAATAGCTGTTTTATCTGTATTAATGGTTGCAAATACAGGATCAGCTTATGCAATTTCTAATACAAAAGTAGGTATTTGGTTTTGCTGTAAAATAGGTTGAAAAGATGCTAAAGGAGCAGCAATTAATGCAAGTGAAAGGGCGGAATTATCCGTAGCATTAATATGTTCAGGTTCAGGCTGGGATTTTGGAACATTCAAACTATCCAAGAGGGTTTGTAAAGAGTCATCCATCGAATCAATAATTTCTGATAAAATTAGTTTATTTTGGTCTTGGGTATTATTTGCTGCATTCTTATTAATTTGCTCCATTGTCCAAATCGCCCCACCGTTTTGATAGCCTGTAGGTGATGGCTGTAAGTACGTTATTAACGATACCCACATATAGTTTGGCGAAAGATTAGGTAAAAAACTTTCAGAACAAAAGATATAGGATTGATTATTTACGCTATCATAATAGAAAGTTTTATCAATAAGCGGGAATTGATCCACAACTTTCATTACGTCAGGATAAGAGGTTGCGCTAACCCATATACCATCAGATGGTATAGTGGCATCAGCGCTAGAAGGCGCTCTCCACTCATGAGAATTATCATCCCAGACAAATGCGAACTTGCTTGAGAGAATATCTTCCATATTCATTTCAGTCAATGCAATGTTGTTGGTAGAATCTTGAAAATGATCTCCATAAGCAATAAAATTTGCATCAAGAGATGCTATCATACTTTCCCTTTGATTAATTAAAAGATCATATCCGCCTTCTTGCGATAAAACATCGAAATATTCATCAAAAACTTTATCGAAATATGCAACTCGTTGCTCGTAATTTGAAAAATCGTAGCTATCAGTAGAGATATATTTATCAAGTATTTTTGCACCAGATAATTCAATTTTATTTGCAATTAACTTTTCGATAAAATTTGTATCATTTAAAGTTTGTCCTAATGTTTTTTCATCAAGATAAAATGACATCTCATACATTGGCTGAACAATATTTTGTTCATGCTGCATGAGAAGCATCGATGATATTTTTAATAATTCAACATTTTCTTGTTGGCTCAATATGTGTTTAATAGTTGCCATATCATTAGGATTTAAGTTATTTATTACTGCATATTGTTTGGCTTGGTTTTGAATGTCAGTATAGTGTTCAAACGATTTTATAGCTTCAAAGGATATATATATTGAATCTGGATCAGACTCTTTTAGCTTATATAACCCTTTTATTCCATAATCTTTATAAATGTAATAAAGAGAAACTACATTATTGTGAATTTTTTGATTCCCATAAGCAAAACCCAAAGAAAGGTTATTAGTGCTTTCACAATGGTTTAGAACAGGATTGTTAACAAGATCTATAGTCTTCCCAACTTGGATTGAACCTATTGTCGCAGCTGAAAACCAAATAAACAAAGGATCATTTTTTGCAATATGATCATAAGAGAGGCTAACCCCACTATTTTTATCATGACCCGAATTGCCATATTGATTTAAGT
Organism: Pseudomonadota bacterium; assembly: GCA_018241965.1. Lineage (GTDB taxonomy): Bacteria > Pseudomonadota > Gammaproteobacteria > Berkiellales > Berkiellaceae > Berkiella. Next base: position 13,806 of record JAFECS010000049.1, read on the forward strand.
AATTCTTAGCCTCTTCTATGTTTGAGAAGAATATTTCTTTAATATTTACTTGATTAAGGTCTTTCATTTGGCAATCCTTCTGCCATCATATTAGATTATTATTCTCTAGATTCAACTCGTAATTTAAGCTGAAAAGCATCTTGTTCACGAGGGTGAATTTCTTTTGGTGTTGTCAATTTAATGACGCTAAAGAAAACTGTATAATGCTGAAGCTCGTACTTGCTGATTAGCTCAGATTCCTCATTTTCAAAATGCTCTGGAGTTAATTTATTCAAATCAAACTCATCTGAATGGATAGCTAAATCTTTTATCGGCTTTAATGCTTCTTTTGTCTGATTAATTTTCTCTATTAACTTAGGCAAGGTTAGCCAATGATTAGTTGGTCGAAAATACAATTTAACCTCTTTAAAACTCTTATCAAAAAATAAAAAACTCTCTTCCATTGCTGGAATTACGATTTTTTGCTTTTCCCCAAGAATTACAACATCAAATTTGCCTTGGCCATGATAGCTATACTCAGAATTTTTATGCAGCTTTATAGAAGATTCACTTAGCACCATTTCTGGAGAATACTCATAACTAAGTACCAATGTTTTTTTACTATCCATATTAGGCTCGCTCTGATTTGCTAAAGCTGAGAAACAAAAAGTCGTAATTAAAATTGCTACAATCTTTTTGAACTTATGCATGCAAACTCTCCAAATCTTCACTTTAAGAGATGTTGGTTATTAAACTTCAACTTAATAATTAAGCTAAATATATAATTAGACAACATCTAAACATATAATTACGTGTTTAAGAATAATATATTAACTAAGTATAATATAGTTAAATTTAATAAAAATTATCTTTGTTATGTTTTTTAAATGAAATAAAAAACTACTGTAATAAACAATATTTTTAATTTTTATCAACTAATCAAGGTGGGATATCAAATTATGCAATATTGCATATATAATCGACATTGTTGAGACAATTATAACTGTGCAAATATTTCAGGATTAATTTTTCAATAGCTGTTTGATCTTTCGCAGAAATTCTTATACTGCATATAAGAGATATAATTGTTGTTCAAAAATCGAATAATTGAGAATCGAAAATCGAACTCACGGTGATATTCCCGATCGGGAACTTTTCGCCATTTTCTTCATAGATTTCCCCCGCAGTTCCCGATCGGGAACATTTTCTTGATTTCTTTTAAAAAATGGTATAATATTACCGAGCGGGAACATGGAAAAATAAGATTATGTACCACACGCCTGAAGATATTGGAAAAATAATACAAACAACGCGCAAAAAGCTGGGGCTAACACAAAAAGATCTCGCTTTAACTTCGGGAACTGGTCTTCGGTTTATTATTGAGCTCGAGAAAGGTAAAAGCACATGCCAACTCGGAAAAGTTTTAACCGTATTACGTACCTTGGGAATAAAATTGAATTTCGATTTACCTCCATTAGAGTAATTGTATTATGCGAAAATTGGCAGTTTATTTTCATAGAGAATTTGTCGGAGAATTGGTCCAAGAAACAGATGGTAAGTTGAAATTCACTTATCTTTCCGAATGGCTAAATAATCCAAATGCAATCCCTTTATCCTATTCTCTTCCTCTTAGCGCAACACCATTTGATCATAAACTATGCCAAGGATTCTTTGGTGGGCTGCTACCAGAATCACTACAAAGGGAGTTAATTGCCAAAAACTTGGGAATTAGTCCTCGAAATGATTTTGCAATGTTGGAAAAAATCGGGGGAGAGTGCGCAGGTGCTATCACTTTTATTCCTGCTGGGGAAAAATTAAATAACACTCACTATCATTATCAAACACTTAAAGACAAAGAATTAGCTGAAATTTTACGTGTTTTACCTCGACGGCCATTACTACTAGGAATGGAAGGAATAAGGCTTTCTCTTGCTGGCGTTCAAGATAAAATTGCCGTTAAAGTGGCACAAGGCCAAATTGCTTTACCGCTAGAGGGTGCCCCCAGCACACACATTTTAAAACCCGCCATCGACCACTTTGCTGACATCGTCTACAATGAAGCTTTTTGCCTACAATTAGCTGAAAAAATTGGACTTTCAGTGGCCAAAGCAGCAATTCACACCGTTGAAGAAATAAATTACCTATTGATAGAACGCTACGATCGAATAGTAAAAAATGATGGCACTATTGAACGTCTCCATCAAGAAGATTTTTGTCAAGCATTGGGGATCTCTTCAGTGATGAAGTATCAAAACGAAGGGGGGCCTTCTCTTAAGCAGTGTTTTAAACTTTTGCGTGAAGTTTCGACTACTCCTGCATTAGATCTAAGAACATTTTTAGATGCTGTTATTTTTAATTTTATCATAGGTAACCATGATGCTCATGGAAAAAATTTCTCCCTTCTTTATCAACGGAAACAAATTCGCCTATCTCCTCTTTATGACTTAGTATCTACAATTTATTATCCTGAACTATCAACTAAGATGGCCATGAAAATTGGTAGTAAATATCAATCCCAGGAAGTTTTACCACGCCATTTTGAGCAAATGGCTGAGGAAGTGGGTCTGGCTATACCTTTAGTACGTGGACGAGTATCTGAGTTGATACATAATGTAAATACTACACTCAAGGAATGGGAAATAAAAAACCCAACCATTATTAATATAGCGGGCTCTATTGAGAGAAGGGTTGCTAAGTTAATAAAAACCTTTGGGTGAAATTTATAATCTTGAAGAACAGATCATTCTCGCAGGAATCACCACTTCAACCGGTTGAGCAATAGACATTTCTTTTAAACTAATATCCACGCGATACGCAAAAATTTCCACGCCTGCAATCGTCGCTTGGCGTAATAAACTACCATATTTGGGATCAATATGATCAGCCGGAAATAATCTTTCGATGCCGGTATGTTGTACACAATAAAGGAGCACTGCTCGATAACCGTTTTCTTTTGCGTGAATGAGTGCTTTAAGTTGTTGCACCCCTTTTTCGGTAGGGGCATCTGGGAAAAACCCACGATGAATTTCATCACCCAAAGTCACATTGTTAATGTGAACAAAACAGCTGGGTTTATTATCTTGGGGCATCGGCGGGCAAAGTGAGATATCAAATGCATATTCACCTAAAGTATTAGGTGCCACATTCAAATGCGCATATCCTTGCAGCTCGGTTATCACCCCATTCTCGATGGCTTCTTTAATGAGATCGGTAGAATTTTGTGTATTTACACAGACTAAATGTCCACCATCCACTTCAACCAGCTCCCAGGTATCTGGGAATTTTCTTCTGGGATTAGGCGAGTGGGAGAACCAAACACGGCTCCCCAAGGTATCGCAGCCAGTCATGGTGCCCATATTAGGGCAATAAATGACCCGATGTTCTTGGTTATTCACTACAATTTCTGCGAGAAATCGCTTATATCTCTTGAGCAGAACTGCTTGTGTTAACGGGCTTGCAAATTCCATGTTAGCACCAAACTCATTATTTTTACCTTTTCCTACCTATAATAGTCGGACAGTTGACTGATAAAGTTAAGCTAAAAATGAGATTTAAATGCTTTAGTGCAAAAAAATGTCTAATTTCCTACTTGGTTAATCGTAAAGTGGCGGGTAGCCAAAGGATTCTTTTACGTGTATATTCGCACCCTCAGTGTAAGGAAGCACTATTTCTAGGGATCTGACTTATCTACACTCTTTTAAAGAATGTGGAACTTTTTAAAAGCATTGAAGTTCAAACTAGAAATAAGATAGATTTGAATCTTACCTGGACGTATTTACGTCGGGAGGAGGAAGCCATGTCAGCCGATACCAATAGCAACATAACGAAGAAAAAATCAAACGTGAAGGCAACAACGCAAGGAAGCAATCCCACCACAGCGCAGACATTATTGTCTTACGGTGTAAAACCTTACGAGCCTAAAAAAGACGAAGAATATATGAGCAAAGCTCAATTAGAGCATTTTAGAAAGTTGCTCAATATTTGGAAAACGGCTCTTTTGCAAGGTGGCGATGAAACAATTCATGATCTTAAAGAGCTCGCTGAAGTTCCTGCCGATGTTAGTGACCAAGCAACCTTAGAAGAAACTTTTGCTTTGCGGTTACGCGCCAGAGACAGAGAACATAAGCTCATCAATAAAATTGATGAATCCATAAGAGCCATTGATAGTGGTGATTATGGCTATTGCGAAGAATGCGGTATTGAAATTGGCATTCGTCGCTTAGAAGCAAGGCCTACAGCTACTTTATGCATAGATTGCAAAACGCTTGCTGAAGTTCGTGAAAAACAAGGACGCTAATTTACCCACGTCAACAGAATTAAAGGTGATCGACGCTATGCGCGATCGCCGCTCTGTGCGCGCGTTTCTCGATAAACCTGTTCCTGAAGAGATCCTCCATCATATTCTTGAAGCGGCACGTTTTGCGCCATCGGGCGTGAATACACAACCTTGGCAGGTAGCTGTTTTAGGCCCAAATCATCGTGAAAAAATTTCCAAAGCCATTATCGAGGCTAGGGATAATAATGTACCTGAAAATCCAGACTATCAATATTATCCGACAGAATGGGTAGAGCCTTATAAAAGCCGGCGCAAAGCTTGTGGCTTAGCGTTATATGGCGCCTTGAATATCCAAATAGATGAAAAAGAAAAACGAAAAGTTCAATGGTACAAAAATTATTACTTTTTTTATGCGCCAATTGCGCTCATTTTTTATTTGGATGCGCATTTGTGTAAAGGATCCTGGATGGACATGGGTATGTTTATTCAAAATGTCATGTTAGCAGCAAGGGGTTTTGGTCTAGAGACTTGCCCGCAAGCCGCTTTAGCAGAATACCCTGATATTATCCGTACCCATTTGAATCTTCCTAAAACCAAACATATTGTTTGTGGGATGGCGTTGGGGTATGCAGACTGGGCTCACCCGGTGAATCAATATCGCACGGCCAGGGAAGACATTAGCCAAATTATGGTGAAGTATGACTAAACTCTATTTTACCCTTTTATTCATGCTTGTTGCTTTGGGTAGTTTAATTTATAGCAGTTTTGAGATTGTCGGGGCGGTGGGACCTGGCCTTTTATATACGCAATTTATCACGCTGTTTGGTTGTTATGCCCTTTTAGGCATTGGCGTAGGCATACCCATTGTATTTTTGGCTACGGTGTTGGGTTGGGTGCAATTTGTGTTGTTGCTAAGTGGTAATTTAGACCCTCATATTGCTAAAGAAAGTTTTTGGGGTGTGCTAAAAACTATGTTTAGTAAACTGTAAATGAAGCAAAAAAATATTGAGCTTTGATTTTGAAATTTTAAGCCCTTCTAGGTGAAATAGTTCTCTTTTCTCTAATAGACTCTTGAACTCCATTTGCAATTTTATCAATTTTCTCTTTCAAAACTTCATGTTCACTATTTTTACCAAGAAGCTTTTTTACTGAACCTGTTGTTTCACGGCTGATTTCTTTATCAAAATGTTCTAACTTTTGCATATCTCCTTTTGTGACGAGATCAGCTCTAATTTTATTCTCTATGCTTTCCAATTCTTTTCTATCAATTAATTTATTAGCCGGTATATAATCGTTTTTAATTTTTTCAATAATTAATGCAATTGCTTCAGATCTCCTATCATGCTTGTCATTCAGTTTTTTATATCTGCCTTCAAGTAATTCCAATATTTTTTTATTAGCTTCAGTTATGGGATCCAAGGCTTGTGCTTGAGAAGGTGTAGCTTCAGGCTTCGAACGAGAAGCGGGGTGCTGCGAACTGAAAGATATTCCACTAGATCGTTTTAATGTTTTTGCTTCGCTTATAAATGTTTTTAAATCTTTATGAATATCGTCTAATTTCCCGCCATTTTTAGCAATCCAGTCATTCAATTGAGCTTGGTTCTCCTGACTAATCTCTCTCGGAATTCCACTAAGCTGCATAGCAGGAAAGTTCTGATAAAATTCACCATGATTTTTCTCTAAGTAACTTTTGAACTCTTTACCTGCCGGCGTGTCCCATAACCCTCCTCCTAACTTTGAGGAAACAAGCATGCCAGCAACACTTCCAAATCTATCCCATACGTCTTTAGTTTTTTTACTGTCATAATTAAAACAACGCTGCATTTCGAGCATCTCCGGTGGAAATTTGGGAACAGCATCCAGTAATAAAAATGGTTTTGCTACCATGTTTTCGTAATTACGCATAACATACGCAGAGACTGACAAGGGATGACCTTGGGTTATTACACCGAGGTTTGGAAACCAGGTGCTTGCTTCCCCAGAGTTATGACCTGAAGATTTATATAAACACATTCCATTAACCACAACAAATTGGCGAGCTATTTCAGCACTTTTTTCTTTATCCGTTTCTTCTTTCGACTTAAATGTTACAGTAGGTAGCGTTAACATATAACCTTAAATATAATAATGTTTGTATTAATCAATTTTACAAATAACTAGAGAATATTTGCTAGATAGATTGCTAATAGGTCAATGTCAAATAGAGATTGCAGGTACACTAATAATACATAAATACTCAGTTTAAACAGGTAACAGCATGTCTACGCACAATTCAGTTATTAACTATTTTAAAGAATTTGCCGCACGCTTTGCCAAGGAAGGGATAACTATTCAAATCCCCCACCCTAGCGCGCTACATTTAGGCACACATTATATTGCTGTTGATATTGGCAAAAGCATTAGCGCAGAATTTCCTTTTAATAAAAATTTAATGAACCCGATTGGTTCCTTTCAAGGGGGTATACTCTGTGGGCTAATGGATGAAGTGTTTGGGCCACTTTCATTTATGGCTGCGCAAAAACCTTGTGTGACCATTAATATGACCACACATTTTATTCGCCCTTTTAAAGAAAGTGATGAAAAAGTGATAATCACCGCCCACGTGGTTTCGCAATCCAAATCGCTATTATTGTTAGAGGCAACCGTTAAAACAAAAGACGATAAGCTGATTGCTAGTGGCACCTCGCAACTATTGATCGTGACCGATCAATTAACGCGAAATAATGCTTAGAGCTTTCACCGTCAATTGTTTAAGGTTAACTTACTATCAACCACTTTAGCTTCAAGCACTGGTAATTGGGCACCTTTGTTGTCTTCTTCTTTGCTCTTGAACAAGGGGGTAAAAGCAGTTGCCGTCACCATCTGCTGCGCGGGCTCAGCAATATGTGAAAGCATTTTCTTAGGGAATAGTTGGCGTAACTCTGCACTTAGTCTTTTGATAGCATGTTCCTTATCAACATCCAATTCGCTTTGATTTTGATGATCATACCTTTTTCTAAAACCTGCATAATTATTACAGTAATGTTCTACCACTTGGTCTATAAATGAATTCAAAGCAAGCGCATTGGGTTTCTCTGAGATAACCAAAGGCAATAAACACAGCGCGACTATTTTATAAGATAATTGCTTATAATAGGGGGTACCATAATGCAAATTAACACAGCCTTGATGGGTATGTTGTGCATAGATCTTGGTGATTGCTTGATGCAAATACCCGCCGATAACACACCTTCTAAAATAGGGATCTTCGCATAATGGCACAGGGAGTAAACAACTTAACATATCACTTTGGATAAGCGTATTGAGATTGGCCATTGCTTGATCATGAGACCGTAAAAATAAGGCTGCTAAATTGGTTATATAAAGCCCTATTTCTAATGAAGTGACCAGCGGGGCATTTTTTATTAAGGCATGTGCCGCTTCTTCTTCTAAATATTTTCCACTTGCATTCATTAGACGAATGCTGCGTAAAACGAGTGCGGGATCTTTAAAACGTTCTTCGCTATTGCCAATTAATCTTAACGTGGGTGAAAAAATATCGGTGATCCCATCAAAGGGATCTTCTAAAGTAAGTCCATCGTACTTTAATCCATTTAACCTAAAATCCGGCTCATATGCTGTTGTGCTACAAACAATATCATGACGAAGTCCTAAATCATCTAGTTCATGTAAACGGACAAGATCTGGACGCTTAGTAGGCATGGGCTGATAAGCCCCAGGATAAAGGGCACAAAATTCTTCCACACTACATTCTGCGCGAATATCATAATCATGAAAAGTGCCTTTACTTAATAAGAAATCTCGTAAAAAGCCCCCCGTTAACGATACTTTTATCCCTCTTTCTCGAAGAGTCGTAAAAATGGAATGCACAGGCTTAAATGCCGGCAGTGAAAAAAGTTGACGCAATTGACTTTCAGCGTTTTCTAAAATAATTTCTTTGCGCTCTCTGGGTTTAAAGGGGGTTATCTCACCAACAAGCGAAGCCATCTTTTGTTTGGTAGGACTTGGCGCATCCTCTCTTTTCATAAAGACAACCTTGCCAAAGGTTAATTCAGGGGCAGGCTCTTCAACTTCTTCTTTACCAAATACAAAATTATTCAACGCTTCAGTCACTTCGGTTAGCTGCGCCACAACGGGATCTTCGGCTTCGCAAGTTAAACGAGTCATTTGTGCTTCTACGTCGTCGAGTTGTTTTTGGTCCTCTTGCTGCTCTTGCGGTTCTTGAAGTGCAGTTAATTCTGGAGAACGGTTAGATATACTTCTTTTCTCTGCTTTTGGCTTACGAACAGCTTGTTTCTTGTTTACTTCTTTACAGTCCTCCATCATCATGAGTAATTTTTCTACAACCAATTTGTCAGCAAAAGACAATTTACCCTTATGTAATACACTTCTCCAACCCTCAAGCAAATTAACAAATTTATCAATCGTTTCTCTAGAGGGTTTATAATTTAGAAACAGCTTACACGCAGCCATAACATTTTCATTGGAAAAATCACGATAAGCATTAAAATTTAGAGCCGTAGCATGCCCGTGTTGCGGAACATATTCAGGATCATTAAATAGTAAAACCATTTCCCGATGATATTGCCTAAGCTTCCCGTAAACCCCTTCTTGGTATTTAGCCAGCTCTTCAATTATTTTTTCTGGAAGTAAAATATAGCGCTGCCGATCTTTTCTGACCTCACTTTTATATTCATAATATTGATAAAGATCATAATATTGGGTTAAGTTTTCAAAAACCTCAGTACATTGGCCCAAAGGAAATTTATTGGCCATGCAGTCAGACATTTGCAACAATATTAAGGTCCTTAAATTTCCCCATATATAATCAATTAAATTGCGCTTTATATGATTATTATTTGCTACTCTGAGTGCAAAATACTGTAGCGTAAAATGAGCAAGATTAACGCATCGACGCTTTGATTGCGCATCGCTTTTTTGCGTCAAAATATCAAGTTCGTTAAAGGCGAACTTAATGACAATATTAATTGTTTTGCTCTTATTAGAAAGCGCACTATATTTTTCAAAAAGCCCTGAGTGCATAACATTGTCTCTGTCTGCAGGTATGTCCTGTGCGTCTAGAATGAGCTCTTTTATTTGTTGTAATACTTGTTCGTCTAATGTTGGTTCTTTTTTAACAACAACACTTACTGGTTGTTCTTGTTCTTGCTTAATCTGGACTTTTGCTTTTGGCCTAACTCTCTTAACTTGGGCAACAACAAGTCCAGATTTTGCGTTTACTTGGTGTTCTTCAACTTTTACTTGTTCTTTATAAGGAACCACAATGTTAGGTAATACTTTTTCGCAAGCCAAAACTAAAGCGTCTATTTTTTCAGAAAGTAATTCTATAATAATGGAATCTTTTAGCCTTTCATGCTCAATTTGACTAAATTCGTCTTTATATTTTTTCAATAAATCAATCGCTTGCTTAACAATAGCTGGTGCGTGGCGCCGGTAGCGTGGTTCTCGTAATTGTAAGCAATTATTTAAAAACAACACAAACCGAGAGTGAACTGCCTTTCCCTTGGTGTTTTTTTCTAAATCTATTTCCTCATCTTGGGCACCATCTTCTGCAGGCGCTTTTGTTAAGGATTCTAAAATGCTACAAAATTCTCCTTCAAATTGTTCGCATTTTTTAACAAGGAGACCCATGACTTGCAACATAACAATTTCTTGCGGTGGTTTTTGTGCAAAATACGGGGCGAGTATATGAATGTGCTTTTCTAAATCATTCAGTTGTTTTTCATATATCCCAAAAGGCCCTGTTTTCATATTTAAAAATAATGCCTTAGCTTGTTCATAATGACCTTTGGCTGTTTTTAAATCGCCTTGCGCGATGAGTGCATAAACATATTCCACGGTAAAACTATAGACAATCTCTGCAAACATCCAACGCATTAATATAACATTTGCAGTGTTAGGAAGATCATGAACCCTGAACCACTCAAGTTGCAAAGCGCTGATGCTCATTGAGTAAATGTTTCTTAATAAAATAAGTCGCTCTAGTTTTGTGGCAGTTTCTACATAAGTTCCTGGCTTAATTTTCTTGGTTATCATGTTTTCGCTAAGCGATGAATAGCAATAAAGTAAATTTTCCCAGAAGAAACCCAGTACTTGTTGCGAGAGCACTTTTAGCGGACCATGCTCCTCTTGAAGCTTTATCAGCGCATAACTGTTAATAAAATGGGCCACGTTAACCGCTTTTTCTACATCTTGACTTTGTTTAAGTTGGTAAATAATCCGGCTTATTGCTAAAAATACCTGTGGCCGACTTGCAAATAAAGTATCTTTATAACGTACTAAAAGCTCGGGATATTCTTTATCACACAGTAAAGCTTCTTTGGCACCAACCTCTTCGACAAAGGACGCAACCACTTCATCTTCCAATGTATCGTTGATTAAAACAGAGAGCCTAGGTAGTGCATTGGCACAAACAAAAGATATCTCTTGAAATTTTTCTGAAGCCATTTTTCTAAGATGGCATTGTGCGCCCTCTTTTAAAGTTACCGACCAATGATTGCAAACTTCCACTAGGGCCTCAAGAAAGAAACTTGCCTCAAAAAGATAGGGTTCTGCTAAAACCCGTTGAAAGGCATGCGTTAGCGCAACAACCGCTTGCGCATCCGGCTCAGCTACATTATTGCGCATATTTTCAAGAATCATTAAAGGTGTAGATTGACCATGGACTGGATGAAGTCCAGCAAGTTTCCTTGATGTAGTTAATTGCTCCAAGACTTGTGTTGCCACCTGTGCTAAACCTATTTGGGACTGGTACAGCAGCGCATCAGGTGAATTATCTTGGCCCTCTACTTTATCAGAAAGCTCACGAAGTGTAAGCCAGTGTGTTTGCAAGGCAGTGCGTTGTGGGGTAGTTAATTCACCATCAAAAGCTTCAAGTTCTGCAATAGTGTTGGTGAAAGCCTCAAAAGCTCCCATGGCTTCTCTGATTTGCCTTCTTAGACTAACTATGTCCCCTGTTTCAAAATTCAACCTCAGCTCTATGCCTTTTAATTCGTGAAAACTAAATAGTGATTTAAACAAATTTCCTTTTATTCTTGCGAGAACTGCATCATTTTTTTCCTGTTTTTTTAGTACTTTATGTAACAGCATTTGATAAATATTTTTATAATGCGCGGCCATAGCTAAATAAAAAACTATCAAACTATAATATTCGCGAGAATTACTTATTTCTTGTGAATGTTTAGACCATATTTCAAACAAATCTTTAACAATATTTTCAAGGGTATCCCAGGTTAAACAAATCAGATGATAGTTTTTATCAAAGTGTTCTTTAGGAAGTGCATTGAGCAGAAAATGAAGCACATTAAATTTTGCTCTTTGAGAAATATAAGGCGATGTTTCTACGTAGGTAACAATCCCATCTATCGTTTTTCTAGCGGTCACTTGGTCATTAAAATACTTTCCCTGACAGCCCAGATATATTTTTTTGTATTGAGGATCTATGGGCGGGTAGCAAACAAGCTGCATTGGCTCGATGAGCTCTCTTGCCGGAATGCTTGCTCTGTGAGCAGCAAGCTCTTGTCTTTTTAGATCATAATATTTCGCTAGTTGTTGTACGCGCTCAATAAGTATACGTACATGCACAGCGCGCGTCGCAATGTATTCTGATGTCATATGATTCACATAGTGATCAAGTGCTTGCTCCCAAGTCCTGCAAAGTGCTTGAGCATCACCAAATAAAACCTGCGCATCACCAAAATCATCAAAGGTGCCAGTTAAGGCATTTAAACAATAAATTGTAGAGGTTACTAAAGCAGGCAAGTTCTCATCAAAAGAAGCTGTTTTATACTGACGTAATATCGATTCGTTTAATGCTTTGGGAGCCACTTTGCTCCTTTGCGCAAAATGAAAAGTAGCTGCCCCTTTTGCGTCAAGTAGCTTTACAATGGCATCATCAAATGTTTTTAATGCATCGCGCCCTGATTTTTGCAAATAGCCAATAGTTTTATTAAAGGAGGCTTGTGTGCCCTCATGGTCTTTAAGCTTTTGCGCAACTTCTTTGGCCTTGTGTTGGCATATTTGAACTAATTTTTTTTGGTTGGCGCGAAGATAGTTTAGTAAGGTTTGCCTTTGTTCAACAACTTGTTTTATATTTACAGGCCTACACAAGGCAAAATTAAATTGGCAATATCTTGACATGGCAAGTAATTGATTAAAATAGCTCTCCAACATTTTAGGCTTAAGCTCTGAATACCAAATTTGCATTTCACCTGTTAACGGCGTCTTTAACAAAAATTCAAATAATGCCTGAACATGAACACGATATTGACCAAAAAGCGCAAAATTGTCCTCCATTAATCGACTTAGCGTAAGATAATGACCTCTTGTGCTTGCTGCATTTTTTTGCATTAACACATGGTAACTTTCCGTGAGTCCCTTTGAAAGCAAAGTCACAATAAGATAGCTTAAGTATTGTTGATTGAATTTGCCTGGTGTTTTATCGTTTACCAAGTGCGTTAATGCAAAATGTAATAAATGAATAGATTTTTGTATTTTCTTTAAAGCTTGTGGATTTTTCGCCGCAGGTTCTTCCAAAACACCCATTGCTTTTGCCACGATATATTCAAGAGAAAATAAGCATAAATTTTCATTGAACAAGTGCTCATACTTGGTAAATAGTGATTTGTCTTGCACTTGCGCGGGAAAATCGCACTGAGCTATATCTTTTGTGAAATCGTCTACTGTTGGCAACTGATATTGTTCTTGCATTCCTTTTGTAGCTTTATATAAAGCCACAGCCGTTCCATAATTATCGGCCACACTTTTAAGTGCTTCATCTGAATCAAATTTTGAACCGTTAACATCATGAATAGCTTTTATTCTTGTTCCATCTGTAAGGGTAATTTTTTGTTGTAATCTCGCAAGAACAGCGGGAACCTTTTCGAGCATCCCCATTTTTATTAAAAAAACAGCATGATAGTGTTCTATATTTAACCAAGATATATATGCTTGCCAGATCCCTATACTACAACTTTGAGTATACTGCGCGGCAGACTGTTTATCTTGTTTACTTATAAGATCTGAAATTAACTCGTTAAATTGAGGATCATAATGCTCTATCAGCGTGTAATAATGAATAAGCGCATCCTTAAGATAATCCATTTCATGCGGTAATATCCCAACCATGGTTACCGCTTCTGTATGCTGGCTATATATTTCCATTAAACAATGCCAAAGCACATAACGTAGAATTCGCACATTCTGACTTGTTTTATTTGCCGTGTTTAAGGAAATTAAAATGCTGTGCAAAACATTTATTGTTTCCATTTCTTGGCAAAGATAATTGAACGCCGGCCCCACTTGCGAGGGTATGGAAGCTTTTTGTTTAATAACCGTAGCAATTTTTTCTATGGTGAGCTTATTTTCAAGCAGCCAATCATTAATAGGATACTTTGCATTAAGTTGGGCATAATCCCCTTTATTCAGACTCGAAGTAATACCACTTGCCTCAAGAATGAATTCACTAACCTTATCGATTTTGCTTTTTTTCTTCTTTTTCTTTTTTTTGCTGGATGCTGCTTGGGGAGAATTAATCATGGAAATACCGGCTTATTGTTGGGAAATTTTATGTCATTAAATTGTATAGGGCCGGTAGTTTACCATTAAATAGTTAATTTTCTAAGTGTATAACAAATAAAACCTCATAAAGTTATTCGACATATTTTTTGTTTTTGCGCTATCCCCCTCCTCTATTTCTATGCCTCCCCAATACAAGAGGTGATCGTTCAGATACAGACGAAGGTCCCTCTTCTTTGGGTGTTTGCAGGCTATTTCTTGATAAATTTTCAGCTTTAAAAAAAGACTGGGAACCAGATGTTCTAGGCCCCCCACTCAATAATAAGGGATTTGATAATCGACTTTCTGAAGTGGAGCCAGCATTATTTGATTGCCCTAACTTTTCTTGTTTTGATGTCGCTGTTTGTTCATCTGTGACCTTTGAGCGTTTTGGAAGTTTTGAACTTGAAAATCTTTCAAATAATTGTTTAATACTACCCGAAGAACTACTTATTTTTTGCTTTTGTGCTTTTTCCCTTTCTCTATTTTCAATATTCATATTTTCTAATTCTTTTTGCTCTTCTTGCACTTCTTTCCATTTTTCATGTGACATACCTGCTTTACGTTCTGCTACTTCTTTCGATAAATCATCATAATGCGCAGCGCTTTGAGTAGTTGTTTTTAAAAGTTTGTCTAGTTCCGCTTTCTCTTCTTCCTTACTTTGGCCACGTATGGCATCAATTTGCATAGGGTATCTTGCATATCTTTGAGACTGTAAAATGGCATAATTTCCAAAACTTGTTCCGGTATTTAGCCCTTGATCTTTTGAACTTTGCCCTGCAATTTGGCTAAACCGCTCATAAAATTTAGCAGGAAGTTCTATAGCCTTATTTGTCCCACTTATATCAGCAATCATATCGTAATATGATCTTGCTAGTATCTCATCTGCTTGCTTTACTTTTGCAAAAGCTTCTTGGATTTCTGACGGCTTAGCTTCACCTCTTTGAAATTTTTCTAAAACGGGTAATAAGTGTTGTTCGTGCGCTTTGGCAACGAGTTCACAATTTTTTAGCCATGCTTCTACTTGATTGAGGGCCGTATATTTCTCAGGTGATTCAAGATCTTTATACGCTTCTTTCAGTGCTGCTAGCATGTTTTGCGCAGACATAATTTTTAGATTCTGAATATAATCCCTCTCTGTTTTCACTAATTCCCCTACAAACCCATTTCTCCTCACTTCACGTTTTTTTTCTTTTTCTTGCTCCTGTGTCGAAAGAGACGGTTCTTTACCTTGCGAACTGGTACTCGGACCTGTACTCATGATTTACCTCAAAACATAAGCCAACTAACTTATTATAAAGCTTTTTTAAGCCTTAATTCACACCTTGTGCAAAAAATAGCTAGGCTGTTTGGTGCTAGGTCGGGCTAACAAAGTATTTTCTATAAACCAAAACAGGATGTTTAATCGTTTTAGTTTATCTACACCTTTTTTCAATTCATCCCTTTTTAATAATTATTTAGTTGAGTGTTGAATAATCTATTTTACCGTGGTAGGTTTGAAGGTCTTTCTTATAAAAAAATCTTAATATGCATTTCATTGGATGACATGCGTGAATTAAACACAACGGAAGTGTTTTTAACCCTCTGGAGGTGTTTATGCCACGTTTGGTGTTCGATCTTGGTGAATTATGGCAGGATACAAAAGATATCCTTAAGCTCACCTATCTATTCTGGACTGATCCTAAAGAAGCGCCACCTGTTATGCGTAAAATTGACGCGGCATTTGTTCCGCTGTTAGATGCGCAAGATAATATCGTGGGTACTTTCGTGCCAGAATTCTATGAAATTGCGCGCGTAGCCAACAAAAGCCATGGTTTACAAGCGCAACAAGAAGAAGCACTCTGGGAACAGCAAAATCCTCGTGGCACCGACGCACAAAGACGCCAACAGCCTTTTTATAACAAGCTATATCGCGCGGATGGCACCCCTAAAACTGCTTTTGAATTAGCTGTTTTACCCGTAGCCTATTCAGATTTTAATAGACGCTCTACTTTGGCTGTGCAAAAACGCATTCAAGACGAGTTTAATTATAGAATTGCCAAAGGCCAGCTATTACCTCCTGTAGTGAACAAATACCAAATCGTTTCAGATTATTTGCAAAATCTAGGTGCGATTGGTCTGCATGCCGGTGGCCAGCGGGATGTCACCCTCAATATCAATAACCCAGCCATCGAAACCACGCTGATTGATAGATTTACGCACTATAGCGCGCAAAGAGGGGCGTTGCTGTTAACCATTCTTGCGGTATTGGGTTTAACTTACACTACACCGCTTGCCTTTGCTGCCTCCGCCTTAGGTGTTGTTTTAGCAAAGTGGTGCTCTGAAGAATTTACCACCTTCGGTTTAGGTGAAGTGATGCTTCGCGATTTGCGCAGCATTTTCTCTAAAGACTACTTGATGGGCGATAAAATCAGCGCTAAAAAAGTCCTTAAAACCGGTGTGTTACTGACCGCGCTTGGCATTGCCACTATAGGCGCATTCTGGGGTGCATGGGCTGGCACATTGGGCTTAGGCCTTTGGACAACCGCTAGTGCTGCCTTAAATGGTACCGCGTTAACTGCCCTTCAATACGGTTTTGCAGGGTTTGCAAGCGCTGTTGCGGCAAGCTGTACTTTCGCTTTTGGCGCTGGCGCGCAACGCTTTTTCTGGGGTCTTGGGATTTGGCACAAACAAATTGATTTTACCAATGTGCCCGCTAACGCCTTTGCCGCCCTTGGTAAAGACGGCCCAGCTCCTAAACCCTCTTTAACCAGCAAATTAGCTCATTGGCAGGAAAAGTTTAATGAGCTTGCTCAAGCTTTACCTGAAAAGCAAAGAGACGCCGTACTCCAAGCAGGGAACCAATTCACCCAGCTTCGCGATGCTGTTTCACAAGCAACGGCACAAGAAGCTAAAGCAAAAGCACGCAGTGTTGCTTCAAGAAAGAAACGGGCAGCCGCTCACTAACCTTCTCCCAGGCAAGCATCCGCTTGCCTGGGTGTCTTTCTTTTAAAAGGACACCAACATGTTAAATGGAATAACATTACTTTCAGCGGAAGAAAAAGAAGAACTTGTCCTATTCCAGAGTTTGCAAAGCAGTCAGAATCACGTATTTTATGATGGCGATGTGATGTGGCGTCTTGGTGAGCTCAACATTAAAATGAAGCTCCCTGGTCTTGCCCATATGTATTTTACAAACGCCGTAAAATACCATATTGATTGTCTTAAAGAGCATCCTCATGAAATTGATTCTTGGAACTTTCTGAAACAACGTTACACCGATGGCATTGGTGTGGCAGCAAATCCCCAAATGGCAGCTATTTGTGAAAATAATATTGCCATATTAAGACAGCAGCCATCTTTAGATAACCGTCCCTTAACGCTGCCCGAGTTTAAGAGGCTTTCTCCTGAAGAAGGTAGCAACTTTTTAGCTTACTATGAATTAAAAAGACAACAATCTGCTCCTGCATCCCCAACACAGGCCGCTACCGATCTAAAGCCTAGTTCAAGCAAAAAATCCGTTTCACTTTCTTAGCTATAGCTTTGTAGGCTTCTATCAACATACTCTTCTAATGCCGCCAGTGCATTAAACTGGACAATTTCTCTATAAAGGCGGGAAATTTTACTGTTCGGATCCATCGCTTTACCCTTGGATACTACAATAGCTGCCTGTAAGCAATCATAGGCACAGCGGGTTATATTAACGCGGTAATCTAATAAATCCTTTTCACCTTCTGCGGTAATTTGTTCCCTTAAAAGCTGTAAAGTATCCCATAACCCCTGAAGATAAGTATTTTCTTTTTGATATTGGGCTTGTATCACCTCTAAAGCCCCCACAGCAATGCCATAAAAGTAAGGCAAAATGTGCTGGCTGTTTTTCATTTGCTGATACCAAAACCCTTTTTCTTGGGTATTGATTATTTGTTCGTTGGCTATAAAACAATTATCTAAGGTGGCTCTCACGGTATGGGTCGCTTGCATCACCATCACTTGTAAGGGCTCACTGAAAGTTAAGCCTTCAAGGGCCAAATGCCTAAAGGGAAGTAATGCAAAATATTCACATTCGGCATCACAAAATGCCATCACAAAATAGTCACAATGCCCAAAGCCCGTTATCCAATGTACTTTACCATTAAGGATAAAACCTTCTTGGGTTTTTTGAACTTGAATGTGCGCCACATCGCTTCGCAAATGTGAAACCCCATTGGCAATTCTAATCTGGCCTTTTAATAAAGGCGCTAATATAGTTTGCTTTAATGATTCATTTTGCCCTTGGTGAAGCAAATTTGAAGACAAATCTATTTGTGAATTTAAAAATGAAAGCGCACCGCTATGCTTTGTTAAGCAGGCGCGATTGTCAAATGATTCTTTTTTACTGATAGCTTTGTTTGATAAATTGGCCTGCACGGATAAGCCATAAAAGCCACGCTCACCTAATAATTTGAAAAGCTTGTTTAGCGTGGCAAAAGAATGATCACCTTCAGCTGAAAGGGGTTCCACTTCGTTTTCAAGAAATTGCTTAAGGGCTAAGTTCACGCTTTCCATTATTGAATTATATTCAAATAGCGTGGATTTCACAATTGCCAAAAGAGCTCAAGAGGCCTTGAGCTCTAGCTTAAGTGAACCCTCTTGAACTCATTAAGCCCTTTCTTCCGGTAAACTCTACAAAGTTTGGGCTAAAAGTAAATTCAGAAACATCGTCAACAGAAGCATCCATCTCATAGCTTGCATCATCTTCAGGGCCAAGGAAATAATTGAGCCCCGCAAAAAAACTTGTCAAATAGCTTGGGCCAGCAGTCTGTTCTTGCTCTAAAGATTTTTGTTGTTGCATTGTGGTCACGGGCGCACACTTTGCGTTTTGCACAAGACTAGCAAGTTTTTCGCCGTTTAATGTGCGGATGTGATTGATTTCTTCTTGTGTAAATCTTAAGGCTCCTGGCATATAGAGTTTAGCGTGTTTAACCAGGTACTCCACCGCATCTTCTTGCCCAACCGAGGTTGCCGCATCATAAATCACTTTATGCAATTGGCTTGAAATGCCTTCTTTAGGTAGAACGTCAGGGTAAGATAATACCGCAACTTGATTTTTCATTGCAGCATGTTGCCATAATGGAACATAGCCAGGTGTCATCATTGATAGATTAACAATAGACTCTTGTCTTTTCTCCACTGGCAAGCTATCAAGATATGCTATTACCGGTTGCCAGCTTTTGCCAGATTCACTAAAACAGCTTTTTATTTTTGCAAAGTGTCTGTCTTCTAAAACTTGCTTTTTAACATGTTCAAGTTCTAAAAGATCTTCACAACCATTTGTTTTACACCATTCTTCAATGGTTATCTCACCAAAGAAGGCGCCATCATATCCCAGCTCAATAAACTTTGCGATAAAGGGAGCATTGTCTTTAGGAACTTCAGAAATTAAACGTGTTAATGCGCAATAACCAAAGTCTCGATTTTTTGGTGTGAGCTGTGCGCTCAAAGACTCATAGCCCTGTTTTCTTAAAAAACGTCTACCTTCATTGTATATTGCATTGGTCAATTTATTATCAAGCCAACTTGGGGCACTTTCGATTAATCTTGCTACAACGCCATTTTCACCAAAATGATGTTTATAAGTTTTATCAAACATATCGATATCGTTGGCTTTGATAGCTTTTCGTAATTGTTCTAGCGCAAATTCTTCTCTTACCCAGTATTCCAGATAATCATTAAGCTCGTTATCATTTTTGCTATATTGTATAAAAAATGCTAAAACCGAATCGTAGCCCGTCGATTTTATTTCATCTTCATGATCAACATGCCAATTGGCATGCTCCATCACATAGCGCCCAATCTTTGATTTTCCCTCCTTAAACAGCTTGGCTATGGTTTTAAATGAAACTTCTGGCCTTGATTCACTTTGCGCAAAAAGTGATTTCACCATATCTAAATTACCACTTAATGCAGCAGTTTCAATTAATGATTGTTGTGGTTTAACACCTAACATGTATTTTTCCCCCGAAAATATTTAAAGTAAATTTGTAACGCCTCTGGTTCTCAAATCCGTTTCATTAGCCGCGCCCAAATCGGCAAGCTCAAAGGCATCTAATCTTATTCTTGGTGCTTGCATTTTATAATGATTATAAGCTGGAGCTAAATTTGAACGTCCGTTGAATCTTTTCTCAAGAATTACTTCTTCTTCGAGAAATTGTTGTTGCATAGTTGGGCCTGACATAGACATGGCGTTTCCCCTCAAGATGAATGAATGATTTTTTATGTTATTGAGAATTATTATAAGAATGGCATTTCACTTTTCTATGTGTATCTGATAAACGTCAAATATAACCAGATAATTAAACGTGCACCTACATACAATACATAAAATGCTAAGGTTTTTAACCTATAATAAACCTCATTCTTAACTATCATTTCCTTTTTGAATAAACATCATCCATCCTTTATATAGCGCTTATCATATGCACGGGTATAATATGACCTTACGCAATATTGAAGAAAGTAGTAATGAACCCAATTTTCTGTCATTTTTAACAGATAGAAATCTTTTTGCTTTAAAAGATCTCTTGGAAAGAATTTGGCAACCAGATGGTTTATTCTCTGACACCAACAACAAGGAGACGCTTGGAGTTCTTAATTTTATCCAAGTGGCGCTGACACAAGGCGCTGCCAAAAAACTCTATGAAAATATTGACCATCAGAACCCCAATAGAGAACTCTTAATATTTATCGCCGTATTAATTATTGTAAACAAAATGGCAAAGGGCGAAGATACCAACATCATTGGCTGGGCCATCAAAGAATCTAAAATAAAGGTACTGACCGATAAAATAATCGATCAACTCAAATATGTCTTTAGTGAATACCAATTTTCTCAAATCTCTAATCAAGCCATACATTATGTAGTTACTTTTAAATCTCAAATTTTTACAGAAGAATTTGAAAAGGATATTGCACAGAAAATAAATGTTCCTCTAGAAGAAATGAAAACCTATTGGAAAAAATTTCTTGCCTGTGTTGCCATTATGGAAATTGAAGTAGAAGAAACGATTAACAAACTCCCGCTAGAAAAAATAAAAAAGGAAAATGTATTATTAGCCAAAGTGAATAATAATGTCGACAAACAACTCAAAAACTTACTCAGTGAATCGCAGCATATTCTCAATGCACTGAATACTCTTAATGAATTAAATTGCTCGGTCTCGAAAAAATATCATGAAATTTCGATGCTTCGTTTAAGAGTAGAGCTACAATGCCAAAAATTGAAAAGCTTCAAAAAAACGCACTTTTCTATTTTTAACATACAAATAGATCAATTTATCTATCATTTAAACTTTGAGCTATATTCTTGTTATTTGCAAATTGCAAAGAGCAATTTAAAACTGTTTGGATTTTTCAAAAGAAAAACTCTTATTTCTTCACTGCAAAATGCATTTCATTGTTTAACCAAATTAATGATATACTATATAAAACAATATAGTCATTTGCATGAGGGACTGTGGCAAGAAATTCATGAATTATATAATCTTTCTCTTAAAGCTAAATTAGAAAAACATAAGCTTGGCAAAGTTAATGAATGGCACAATCAATTTTCAACTATCGAAGAAATTTATAAATATTCATTATTGCTGGGAACCATAAATTTTTCACAATTTCGTCATGAAGAAATTAGCCAAATTATTTATGCGTGTGAAAGATGGGTGAATTTTCTTTATTTTGAACCAAAAATAAGCAATGACAAATTTTATGTCGTTAACCCCCATCAAGATAAGGGCCCACAACTTAATTTAAACAATCAAAACCAAGCAGATATTTTTTACCTAAATTATAAAAAGCTAATCGAACACTTAAGTGCGCTTTTAACCCGTAATCCTATGGATCGTAAATCAGCCAAGCTTTTTACTGAATCTGAACTTTTGCTGAGCAGATACTTAACTGAAAAGTTGCTTGCCAAGTGGAAAAATTTGGAAGAAGCCAAAGAAACATTTAAGCCTGTTAACACCCCCATTGAATTAAGCTTCGGGATCTCTCATGAAATGCCCTTTTTACACAAAACAAGCGAAAAGCTACACAAAAATGAGGACCCTAATGTTATAGAAATTTATGACTGCAACGTATTATCACAAGACTGTGCTTTCAATGCGAAAAAAATACAAAATGAAACAAAATATAGAGCTACCATTATTGAAGAAAACGATAAATGTATTATGATAAAATGGCAAGCAGCACCTCCGTATAAAATTCAACCAGGACAATTCGTCAGTGTATTTATATCGAAAGACTTCCGCATTGGCATTATAAAATCATTATTTTTAAGTGAAAGTAACAATTTATATCTAACCATTCGTTTATTTCCAAAAGAAGTTAAGCTATTTAAAGCACATCTTGCCCAAGATGCGTTTAGCCCCAGCTTTACTATTTTCTTGGTACCCGAACATGTGATTCATAATAGACCAATGACCATTATTGCCCCCCAAGTAGCATTCAAGGAAGGGGACGAAATCAGAATTACCAGTCCTGAGATGGAGGGAGTAATATTATTAGGCGATCCCCTGAAGGTTTATCAAGACTATCAACAGTTTTCAGCAAAATTTATTTAATCGAACTTCAATACACTACGAAATCTTGCTTTATTATCCATCATATGTTGATAAGCTTCTTGTGCTTTTTCAAGCGCAAAAGTTTCAATCATGGGTCTGATGCCCGTTTGAGCGCAAAATTGTAAGGCATTTTCAGAATCAAATGCAGTGCCAGAGGGCCAACCACAAATAGCACATCGTTTTCGAATAAGTTGCATAGAAGTTACTTGAATGGGTTCATTGGATGATCCAACGACCAATAGTTGGCCATTATTACCAAGACCATCTATCAAGGTAGAAATTGCTTTACCGCTTGGTGCTGTCGCTAAAATGACTTTGGCACCATTCAATTTAGAAAGTTCTTCAGCAGCGTTCTCTTTTTCGCTATTAATGTAAATATGTGCCCCTAACCTTACGGCTAATTCTTCTTTCTCTGCACCCTTTGAAATTGCTACAGTTTTAAAGCCCATTTTATTGGCAAACTGAATGGCTAAATGCCCTAAGCCGCCAATACTTTGGATGGCCACCAGATCACCAGGTCTTGCTTGGCTATTGCGTAAAGCATTAAAAGTGGTTACGCCAGCACAAAGTAAGGGAGCGGCTTCTTCGAAACTAATTTCATCCGGTAATGCTGCTAAAGATTCTACAGATGCAATCATGTATTCGGCATACCCGCCATCATAATGAATACCCGTGATTTGATGGTTCTGGCAAAGAATAAAATCTCCGCGTCTACAAGCTTGGCATCTCCTGCAGCGTATGCCGGCCCAACCCACCCCTACGCGTTGATCCTTTTTCCATGAATACACGCCTTGCCCAACTGCATCAATAATGCCTGCTATTTCATGGCCCGGAATACGCGGATACGTCACGCCAGGAAATGTGCCTAATACTGTATAACTGTCACTATGGCAAATTCCAGTTGCTTTCACTTTTATACGCACTTGAAAGGGGCCTGGCAGAGGTAGCTCTTTTTCGACCAACGCAAAAGCACCTGGTGATGTGATCTGAATTGTTTTCATCTAACCCTCTTGATTGCAATGCTGCGTATAAGACAATATAGATGGTTATAAAAGCAAAGGACCTCAAAATAATGATTCAATTTACTCACCTGTCTAAATATATTGCTTGTCTTTTTTTTATCATTTTCGCCCCCTTGAATATGGCAAAGGAAGATCCCATGTTAAGAGAAAAGTCTCAAAAATTAATTGAAGAATTTTACAAGCATTTTAATGCTAAAGATCTCGATAAAATGTATGCAATGCTTAGTGATAATGTGCAACATGAAATGAATGATGGTGGAATGCAAAAAGGTAAAGCCGCCTTTGTCAAAATGATTCAAGATAGCACAAAAAATTATCAGGAAAATGTTGATAATGTCATTTACATGGTCAGTGATGATGGCAAACATGTAGCGACTAAATTCACTTTTAAAGGCAAATACATCAGTACAGATGAATCTAATATCCCTGCTAAAGGACAATCTTATCAGGCAAATGCCATTAATTATTTTGACATTGAAAATGGCAAAATTGTTACTGCCATGTGTTGGTATAATCATCAAGATTGGATAAAACAAGTGTCAAAATAAAAAAACCCCTGATAAGGGGTTTTAAAGATAGCCAGCGCTAAAAAATCTGGGCAAGCTATTTCTTGCCCAATGCTTTGTCTTGTAGATTTTTGGTTTCTTTGATACTTTCTTTAATAAACTCAGCTTGTTCCAGATAGTTTTCTTCAAGCCATTTTGTGTAGTCAGCATTACTTGCTAAAAACGTGTCAATCATGTGCTGTGCATAATCATTTAATGGGTTTGCTGCTTTAGCTAACCATTGGGCATGTATTTCCATCATTTGTTCCCACTTTTTAGCTTGGCTTAATTGTTGTAATTGTTCAGCCTGACAATGCATAAGTTCATTAACGATTCTTACCTGCTCTTTGCCTACTTCGCCATATAAGCGTGCTGCCATTTCATTAAATGCAAGCCATGGTCCAAGCAGTGATTTTTGCGGATTAGTGAGCTGATCAAACATAGAGGATGACATACTAAACTCCTTCTGGAAATTTTGCGACGCAGCAGTTCTTTCCAAAAGAATAGGCAGCAAGCTAAATAGTGTCAAGCGTTTGTTTTAGCTTTTATTCCATTTCCTTGCTACTTTCAGCCTCTTGCTCTGTTTTACTTGGTGTTTGTGTGGCACTTTCTTGCTCAACAAAACTACTCATCCACTGCTGCTGTAATTGTTGCCAATGGGCCATATTTTTTTGAACAATATCTGTCATTACTCGCAGTGGATCTTTATTTTTTGGCTCATCGTAACCTTCAGCCAAGCTGGTTTTAAATAGCATTTGCTGATTTGAAAACAATTCCATGCCTTGTTCAAACATCTTACTGAGCATCACTTGCATGCTACCGCCATAAGAACGGATCATGCCTTGCAAGCTTTCAATAGAAAAAATGGGCGGGCCATTCTCTTCTTGTTCAATAATAATCTGCAGTAATGTGCTATGGGTTATATCATTTTGTGAGCGAGCATCAATAACTTTAATTTCTACTTGCTCTACGACCAGTCGTCTCACATCTTCTAGCGTTATGTAACTACTGATCGCCGTATCGTATAATCGACGATTAGGATATTTCTTAATTATGCGAGGTTCACTCATTATCACCCTCATCGATGAAAGACTAATACATATGTTGTCCGCCATTAATGGCGAAATTAGCTCCCGTAATAAATCCTGCTTCTTCGGCAGCCAGAAAAGATACTACTCTAGCGATTTCGATGGGTTCAGCCAATCTTCCTACAGGGATCTGAGCAATTATTTTTTCTAAAATTTCAGGGGCAACCTTTTTAACCATTTCTGTTGCCACATATCCCGGAGAAATGGTATTCACTGTAATACCCTTATTCGCAACTTCTTGCGCCAAGGATTTAGTAAACCCATGCATACCTGCCTTGGTTGCCGAATAATTTGTTTGACCAAACTGGCCTTTTTGGCCATTAATAGAAGAAATGTTAATGATTCGCCCAAAATTGCGCTCTAACATGCCATTTATCACATGGCGAGTCACATTAAAAAGACTATCCAAATTGATACGCACTACCTGTTCCCATTGTGCCACTTCCATTTTTTTGAAAGTCGTGTCGCGGGTAATGCCAGCATTGTTCACTAAGATATCTATGGGGCCGACTTTGCTTTGCGCTTCTTCAATCATACCACCGCAAGATTCATAGTTTGAAACGTCGCCATAAACTATTTCAAACTCATAGTCTTGCTTTGCTTGTTCCTGTTGCCATTCTTTAGCATGAGTAGCATCACCACCATGGCTGTAACCAGCAATTACCTTTATTTTATTATCATAAAGATGACGGCAAATTGCCGTTCCAATTCCTCCGGTACCGCCTGTTACTAATGCTATTCTATTACTCATGTTTTATTGCCCGCGTTCTGTATTCAGATTAAAGGCGTTCAATGGCCATTGCAACACCTTGCCCACCACCAATACACAAAGTAGCAAGCCCTTTTTTCACTTGCTGGCGAATCATTTCATGCAATAATGTCACCAAAATTCTTGCCCCCGAGGCGCCAATAGGATGGCCAATAGCAATGGCTCCTCCGTTGACATTAACTTTATTTACATCCCATCCCATCTCTTGATTAACACAAATAGCTTGTGCTGCAAATGCTTCATTTGCTTCAATTAAATCAAGATCAGCAAGTTGCCATTTAGCCTTGTCTAAGCAAAGACGGCTTGCTTGAATAGGGCCTGTTCCCATAATGGCAGGATCAACCCCTGCTTGTGTACTTGTCACTATTCTTGCCAGTGGCTTCAAATTGTATTTTTTAACTGCTTGTAAACTTGCAACCACAACAATGGCTGCCCCATCATTAATTCCTGAAGCATTCCCTGCGGTTACTGTGCCACCATTGGGTATAAAAGCGGGTTTTAACTGACTCAAAGATTCTTTGGTCACTCCAGATCTTGGGTATTCATCCTGTTGAAATAGAAAAGTTTCCCCTTTGCCTTTTGGTACGGTAATAGGAATGATTTGAGAAGCAAAGCGATCTTCTTTCCAGGCTTTTTCACATTTTTGTTGTGAAAGCGCAGCAAACGCATCTTGAGCTTCACGGGTAATCCCAAATTTCACTGCAATATTTTCGGCGGTTTGCCCCATGTGATAATTGTTAAAAACATCCCACAAGCCATCTACGATCATGGTGTCTTTTAAGGGCCAATCGCCCATGCGCTGTCCTTGACGGGAGTTTTGCAAAACATGTGAAGCCGTTGACATACTTTCTTGTCCACCGGCAACAACAATGTCATTTTCACCTAAACAGATGGATTGGAAAGCAAGCTGAACAGACTTCAGACCTGAACCGCACACTTTGTTAATAGTCATTGCTGGAACTGTAAATGGGATCCCCGCAGCAATACTGGCTTGGCGAGCAGGATTTTGCCCCACACCAGCGCTTAAAACTTGCCCCAAAATAACTTCGTTAATCTTATCGGGTGATAGATTGATTTGAGACAACAAGCCTTTAATGACTTGTGCGCTTATTGCACTCGCAGAGAGTTTAGAAAGTGAGCCACCAAAACTGCCTACTGGGCTCCTAGCTGCCCCAACGATGTAAACCTCTTGCATGGAAACTTCCTTTACAAGCTTAGAGGAATAAGACTATCAAAAAACTGACCACAGCACTATGATTTACTTTTAATGTTATGCTTGGTTACTTACTACCACCTTGTTGTATCTTTCCTTTGGCATGCGCGGCTTTTAATTGATCTAACACTTCAGGTTCAGCCAAGGTGGAAATATCGCCTATCTTATCAAATTCTCCTGTCACCACATTACGTAGTAAACGACGCATAATTTTTCCCGAGCGCGTTTTGGGAAGTTTGTTCACATATTCGATTTGTTCTGGCATGGCCAATTTACCAATGGAATCGGTCACCATTTGTTGCAACTCTGGTATCAGCTTTGGCGACCATTGCTTACCTGCCACTAAAGAAACAAAAGCATAGACACTTTCTCCTTTTACCGGATGGGGTACGCCAATCACAGCGGCTTCTGCAACAGCCTGATGTTTCACTAAGGCACTTTCAATTTCTGCCGTGCCTAATCGGTGCCCAGCGACATTGATCACATCATCCACGCGTCCTGTTATCCAATAATCACCATTGCTATCTTGATAAGCACCATCTCCGGTAAAATATAATCCGCCGTATTGTCCAAAATAACCTTTTAAAAATCTTTCATGGTTACCATAAATAGTTCTGGCTTGGCCAGGCCAGCTTTGGGTAATTGTTAAAAAACCTGTTTGTTGTGGCAAAACATCATTCCCCTGCGCATCAACAACGCGTGGTTTAATACCAAAAAAAGGTTTACAAGCCGCGCCTGGTTTTGGCTTCCCAATGCCAGCAAAAGGCACAATCATAATGCCGCCTGTTTCTGTTTGCCACCAGGTATCTACAATCCAACATCTCCCAAAACCGACTTTATCGTGATACCACTGCCAAGCTTCAGGATTAATAGGCTCGCCAACAGTACCTAACAAACGCAGGGAATTTCTCTTTGTGCTATTCAGTGGTTCATCGCCAAAAGCCATTAAGGCACGAATTGCTGTTGGGGCAGTATAAAAAACAGATACGTTGTATCTATCAATAATTTCCCAAGCAATGTTAGGGGGGGAGGTAATCACGCCTTCATACATCACCATCGTTGCATGATTAGCCAAAGGCCCATACACGCCGTATGAATGACCTGTAATCCAACCAATATCTGCTGTGCACCAGTAAATATCTTGCTCTTTATAATCAAACACATAACGAAAGGTAATTGCCGCATAAAGTAAATAACCACCGGTTGTGTGAACTAATCCTTTAGGTTTTCCGGTTGATCCTGACGTGTAAAGAATAAACAAGGGATCTTCAGCATCCATCGCCTCAGGTTCACAGTTAAACTCTTGGTTACGCACCAATGTGTGATACCACACATCACGCTGTTGCTGCATAGGAACACTATGGCCCGTATTTTTGATCACAATCACTTTACGTACTTTTACACGAGTAAGTGCTTCATCCACATTTTTCTTTAAGGGGATGGCTTTATGAGCACGCACACCTTCATCTGCGGTAATCACCACTTTGCATTTTGCGTTTTGAAGACGCTCAGCTAAAGCATGCGGAGAAAATCCACCAAAAACAACGGTATGCACTGCTCCAATACGTGCACAAGCTAACATTGCAACAACCGCATCAGGGATCATGGGCATGTAAAGGCAAACGCTGTCACCCTTAGCAACACCCAAGCTTTTTAGTGAATTAGCAAATCGACAAACTCGTTCATAAAGCATTTGGTAAGTAATTGCTTGACGTCGTTGCGAGTTATCTCCCTCCCATAATATGGCAATTCGATTCGCATACTGAGGTAAATGGCGATCAACACAGTTGTAGCACGCATTTAATTTTGCGCCGTTAAACCAATTTACTTTTCCCTGATTGAAATCACTGTCTGATACAGTATGCCAAGATTGGTACCAAGTTATAAAACGTTCTGCTTGCTCTGCCCAAAAAATAGTTGGTTCGTTAATAGACTGTTGATAAAGCTTTCCATACATTTCTTCATTCAACATTAAGCCAAAATCACTTTTTTGCTCGGACATTATGTTTTATTCCTTTTTAAGGGTGCGCTACTAACTTTCTCATTTATAATCGATTTTTTTGACCCGTTTAAAAAACATGATAAATTGCTCATGTACAATATGTTGTACAAGATGTTTTCACATTTCAGAACGCATTGCGAGGTCTATTATGCGGCAATTAAGTTTACAGGAAGTTGAAGTAGTGTCCGGTGCTGATAGCAAACCAGTATTGGATTTTACAGTTAATGACGTATTAAAGTGGGGTGCTGCCTACTTAGGTGGTACAAATGGATTTGCTGCTGGCGTAAACGCCATTGCTGCTCACCCCTTGGTAATTCCAGGCTTGGGATTAGACGTTGCTAAATGGGGCGTCGGTGGCCTCGGCGGCGCATTAGGCGGTGCTCTTGGTTATGCAGCTGGTCATTTCTTTGGCCAATTATTCCAAGGCCAAGTTGTTAACCGCGTAGGTGGTTAATTCTTTAAACGGGAAAGCTTTCGCTTTCCCGTTTTTTCATGTTTAATCCGAAGTAATTACTTTTTCTATTAGTGACTGTGTAGAAGCATCCATGGTCGCTTCGGCTTTTTTATGATTTATACACTCCACGACTTTTTTGGCTAGTTTTTTACCTAATTCAACGCCAGGTTGATCAAAAGAATTAATGTCCCACAACACACCCTGCACATAAACCTTATGTTCATATAAAGCTAAGAGCTGCCCTAAAGCGCGCGGCGTTAACTTTTCCAGCATCAACATGTTACTCGGTTTATTTCCTGGCATGTGTTCATGAGCAAACTTAGCACTAGTATCACTTCCATGCATCAAGGCAGCAGCCTGAGCAATGGCATTTGCTATTAGATGCTTATGTTGTTCTGCTAAAACACTATTGCTATGTTTAAAGACAATAAAATCAATTGGGATAAAATGTGTACCTTGATGTAATAATTGGTAAAACGCATGCTGACCATTGGTGCCCGCTTGTCCCCAAACAATAGGACCTGTGGCATACCCAAGGCGCTCGCCCTGCTTGTCTACAGATTTGCCATTACTTTCCATATCTAATTGCTGTAAATAATCAGCAAACCGTTTTAACCTTTCTGAATAAGGTAACACAGCAATTGTGGTGCCCTGCCATCCATGAATATACCACCATCCCAGCAAACCCAAGATAACAGGCATATTTTGTTCTATGGGCGCCTCTTTGAAATGTTCATCCATTTTTCTGGCGCCAAGCAAAAATTCTTCATAATTTTCAAGACCAATAGCTATAGCTAATGGCAATCCAATTGTTGACCATATCGAATAACGCCCTCCGACCCATTCCCAAAAACACAAAATATTTTCAGGTAAAATACCAAATGCATGAGCTTTTTCGGGGTTGGCTGTAACAGCCACGAAATGTTTAACCACTTCTTGCGTTTTTAAACCTTTTTGCAACCATTCTTTTGCGACTTTAGCATTTTCTAGTGTTTCAGGGGTCGTGAAGGATTTAGAAGAAATAATAAATAAAGTAGTCGCGCAATCACATTCTTTTAGCACACTGCTGATTGCATCGGGATCAATATTTGAAACAAAATGTAATTTAATGGGGGTTTGCTGATAATCATTTAATGCTTCTACCGCCATGGCAGGCCCTAAGTCAGAGCCACCTATGCCCAAATTCACCACATCGGTAATTTTCTTGCCTGTGGCGCCATGAAAAATTCCTTGATGCAATTCATTCACCAGGCGAAACATTTTTTCTTTTTGAGATTTAATTGATGCAATAATATTTTCACCGTTAACAGACAATGACGTACTTGAACATTGTCTTAAGGCTGTATGCAATGCTGGCCTGTTTTCAGTGTTATTAACGCTCTCCCCTGAAAACAAATGCTTTACCTTTTGAGGAAGTTCACAAGTTTGAGCAAAATCAACGAGCGCTGTCATTGTGGCATCGTCAATAAAGTTTTTGGAATAGTCTAGGTAAACTTCATCCACACTTAATGAAAATTTTTGCACACGATCTTTATCTTGACTAAACAAATCAGCAAGACGTTTATTTTTAATCGTTTGAGCCATTTCATATAGCGTTTGCCAGGAATTATTCATAAGCTAATGCTTCCTCTTTTGATAATTTTGTTACACCTTGGCAATCACATTGCGCAAGAAAAAACTGAACTTTGCCCGCATCAGGAATAATCAATGTAGGCGCAATTTCAAATAAAGGTACAAGCACAGTTGCTCGTGATGTTAAACCAGGGTGGGGCACACTTAAATCTTTTTCATGAATCAATTCTTGTCCATACAGTAAAATATCGCAATCTAAGGTACGCGGCCCATTTTTTTGTGCACGAACACGCCCTTGTGCTTTTTCAATGTCCAGCAACTTTATTAACAACGCTTTTGCACTTAATTGTGTATGGAGTTTAACGACTGCATTAATAAAATCCGGTTGATCAAGGATCCCCCAAGGTTTTGTTTGATATAAAGAAGACGTTGCTATAAGGGTGGTATTCTCAAGCTGACTGATGGCTATAAAAGCATTTAATATTTGCTGAACGGGGGCATTTAAATTCGAACCTAAGCCAACATACACTTCTTTAAAAGCATGCTCACTGTTTTGCATTAACTTTCCTCTTGTGGGGCTTTTTTACGTTTAGGCTTTCTTCTTGTCTTTTTTCCCCCTAAGGCTTTTATCATGATGCGTCGTTGTTCTTCATTGGCATCGATAAAAGTTTTCCACCATGTGGCTAAATCCTTCACTGGCTCGCCACAATGCGCGCGTACTTCTAGAAAATCAAAGGCTGCGCGAAAACGCGGTTCAGCGATTAATTGTAATGCACGTTTACCTTGTCGCTTACCCAAACGCATTTGTAGTAACCAAATATCTCTGGCACCTTGCACAATGCGTTTTGGCATACTAATGAGTTTAATTTGCTCACGTAGCATATCTTCAATTGCTTTCATTCTGGCCATATAAACTGTCATGCCTTCATCGACATATTTTTGCGCATGAAGACAAATAGGGTGCCACAAAAGTGCTGCCACAATAAATGCTGGAGTAACGGTTTTATGTTCTTTAATACGCTTATCAGTATTTTCAAACACCGTGGTCAACAAAGCATGGGTTGGATAAGTTGTTTGCCCTAAAGCCTTGGCAGTGGCTGGGAAGAGTGCATCAAACAAATCCTGTTGTAATAAATTTTCATAAGCTAATTTGGCTGCCCCAGAATGAAACATTTTCATCATTTCTTCAAATAATCTTGCTGAAGAAACATGGCTGATGAGCTCTTTAAGTTCTTTCATGGGTGCGGATAATTCTTTTGGGATTTCAAAGCCCACTTTGCAAGCAAAGCGAATAGCGCGCAGCATTCTTACTGGATCTTCACGATATCTTTCTTTTGGCGAGCCAATGATGCGTAATTTTTTCGCTTTCAAATCGGCATAGCCGCCAACGTAATCAACAACTGAAAAATCTTTGATGTTGTAATATAAGGCATTGATAGTAAAATCGCG
Source organism: Pseudomonadota bacterium (assembly GCA_018241965.1). GTDB lineage: Bacteria > Pseudomonadota > Gammaproteobacteria > Berkiellales > Berkiellaceae > Berkiella. The sequence goes on from JAFECS010000049.1 coordinate 46,324, forward strand.
GCGCCAAACATCTTCTTTAATTGTGCCATAAACGTTATCGCGCAATATCATGCCTTTTTCAGAATGGGCAAGCGCCTCATTGCTGGTTTGGTCTTTGCCACGAAAAGTGGCCACTTCAACAATATCATGACCAAAATACACATGCGCTAAACGAAATCGTCGCCCAATCAGGCGACAATTTTTAAAAATACGCCGCACTTCATCAGGCGTTGCATCGGTGGCGACATCAAAATCTTTGGGGTGCAATCCCAATAATAAGTCTCGCACTCCCCCGCCTACCAAATAAGCGCCATATCCATGTTTATTCAGGCGATAAAGCACTTTGAGCGCATTTTCGCTAATATCTTTTCTTGAGATCCCATGCTTTTTGCGTGGAATAATCAGCGGGGACTGCTCCTGATTATCAGAAAGCAAACCGACTTTTTTTAGAAAGGCCCTAATCATTTAGGGAAAACCCTCATTGTGTAGTAGCACCAATTGATGTTTGCACAAGCAACTAAGGCGGGTATCATACCATTGCAGCCCATTCGGACAAAGAGAACACCATGGAACATTTACTCACCAAAGGCCTCATACGCTATATTGAGGCGACAAGTAACCAAGAGCCCCCCCTGCTTGATAGTTTGCGCCATGAAACAACGCATACCGTGGGTATGAGCAACATGCTCTGCGGCCCTGTAGAGGGGATGTTGCTACAAATGTTGGTTAAAATTTCGCAGGCAAAAACCTGCTTAGAACTTGGGACTTTCACCGGTTACTCTGCGCTCTATATGGCGGCGGGTCTACCTGTGGATGGTAAATTAATTACCTGTGAAGCTGAACCCAAGCATGCTGCCATTGCCCAACGTTTTTTTGATAAAAGCCCTCATGGTCATAAAATTGAAATAAGACTTGGACAAGCGGCTACGACTATTGAATCGCTAGATGAAACTTTTGATTTGATTTTTATCGATGCTGATAAAGGGAATTACCCATTATATTATGAAAAACTTGTCCCCAAACTTCGCCAAAACGGGATAATGGTCGTAGATAATGCGCTGCGCGGTGGCGATGTGGTTGCGCCAAAAGATAATGGTTCACGCGCTATAGACAAATTAAATCAAATGGCACGCCAAGATCCTCGTGTGGATACGGTGATGCTGAGTGTGCGTGATGGGATTTTGCTGTGTCTAAAGTGTTAACTGGCTTAATAACGAAATGCCTGTTAAAAAAAAGTATAATAATAAAAAACAAAAATTAATGATAAAATCACCACTCTAAAAAAAACGATAGTGCACATGGATTTTGTGTAATTACAACCTTTGATAAAAACACAATAAGACCATGAGCAAAATAGGCCCAAAATCAAACCCCTCAGGCAAACAAGTTCATACTGTACAAGTACAACAAGGCACACTTGTTAAAAGTACACTCGATTTTGATACCATCACTACCAACATCATTAAAAAAGTAAGTAGGCATTTACCAAAACCAAACCATCCTGAATATACGCGCGTATTGGAAGAATTTAAGCCACTACTCACAGGGCACTTGACTGCAAATAAGATTTTGTCAACATTTCATAACCGCTTAAAATCCGACAACATTGCCTTACTTCAAGCACTAGCACAGAACAATATTGAAAACAGAAAAGGGATGATTGAAATTCTTTGTCAAAGAATTAATTCTAGCCATTTCTTTTTAAATACGGTTATTCCTTTGTTTGATGTCGATAAATTATATGAATTTAAAGTAAACTTAGTAAATATACTGTGGGAAGATATTGTTGCACTAATGAACAATATCGCTTTTCTATATGAAAAAAATATTTCAACCCCCGCAGAAAAAATTGCTCATTTTGAAATAGCGCAGCATTATTTTTCTCTACTTGACATTTATGCTAACGATTTTACCACCATTTTAGATGATGTATTGTTTGAAAGGCCAACCAAGTTAAGCGCAGTTATTGTCAGTGAAATCAAAAGAAATTTATTTTATGGGTATAATAATTTTGTTAATATTTATGGCGATTATGCCTTTATCTGCGGATTTGTTTCTCAATTTGATGATGCAAAAAAAGCGTATGTAAAAGCCAAAAAGCTATTTTTATTTTTGAAAGAGCATCAAAATCCTTTGGCTGCTTGTTCTGGGGAGGCGCCCGACATCTTCAAAGACAGAGTTGCGCGCATGGAACAAAAGTTAAATTATTTAAAAGCAGCTTATGATGATGAACATCCTAGCCCCCTCAATGGTTTAGTGGGAACATTAAATACTTTTCAAGAAGAGTTTCAAAAAGATCTATTAAAGTTGCAAAGCAGCACTTATGTGCCTAGCCCCCCTTTAACCGATGAAGAATTTAAACGTTACCTCAAAGAGCTAGAACAAGACGTCCAAAACACAAAATTGTTACTTGACGCAATCAAGACTGAAAAGTTGGAAGAATTTAGTATCAGCTTTCGTATGCATTTAATGCACACAATGACTTATTGCTCACAATTAGGAAACGCAACGCCCTTGCAGGCTAAAAATTTGTTAGTGCCTATCAAAGAGATTTTTGTGCTCTGGCGAAAAGCAGCAGATAGCTGGCCCGGGAATATGACACATCGCAGGATACTTGGCATTTTTGATAGCTTGTGTCGTGCGTGTATTACGGCAAGCGTTGCCATAGCTACTGCCGGCACAGCAAAACCAGCTGCCCTACCAGCTCCTGCGCCAGCGCCAGCGCCAGCGCCAAGCATGCCTTTAGAACCTGCTGCATTACCTTCAAGCTCTTTGGTTCCCAAAGAGGAAACCTTGGAAGAAAAAATGACTAAGTGCAGCCAGCTAGCAAAAGAAATGCAAAAAGATGTGACGCGTTTGATAGAAAAAAGTCGTACCGGAAAAATAAGAACTTCTCCTATTCCTCCTGAGGTACAGTGTGAGCGAATGCAAGCAGTAAAACAATTATTACTGAATATTAGCGAAGCGGCAGAACCTTCAACAAAGTTAGGCCAACTAATACCACTTATAACGCGGACTAAAAACTTAATTATTGATATAAATCAATTTATTGGACATAACATGCTATCTCAAGTTCTACAAACTGCCTCCTCAGTGCTAAGCTCCCTAAGTAGTTTATTTGCTGTCACCTCTACAACGCCCGATGCTGATATTGTTGATACGCTCAAGCGCACAGGTGAAGCAATAGAAGAAGAGCAACGAAGACTTGAAGAACCTCCCAAACCAGAAATAGAAGTAGCACCAACGCCAGCCCCTACTTCCCCTAAGCCAATAGAAGATAAATCCCCTGAAAAAACTTCTCCCGTTTTGAGCGCACCCACAAGAAGAGGAAGAACCAAAACAAGTCACAGACACGAAGCGAGCACTGATGCCCCGCCAAAAGAAGACGACAATATCCCCGTTGTTAAAGAAATACTGCAGTTTGTAAGTTTACCTGATGTTTCTTCAGAAAAAAAACTAGATAGAATGGCTAAAAAAGCCAAAAAAAGAGAAGTAAAAGATGGCGCCATGCAAGCATTGGCCTTATCAAAACAACAAAAAGAACAAGAAGCACGAGAAAAAGAACAGGCAAGAGCGCTAAAAGAACGA
>JAFECS010000049.1:50017-115639 GCA_018241965.1 Pseudomonadota bacterium
AGCCCAAGAAGAGCAAGCAAGAGCACTAAAAGAAGCTGAAGCTAAACAACAAGCAAAGATACAAGTGGATGAAGTTACTGCCAAATTACGCGCACTGCAATTAACCCCCCCGCCTGCTCTCCCGGTTTACTTACCCAATGAGCCTACGACTCATACCATCACAGTTAGTGAAAAAGTAAAAAGAATATTAACTTTGATTAATGCGCGCGGTTATTATGCGGTTATCGTAGGGGGAGAAGTCCGAGATAAATTATTAGGTCTTACGCCACATGACTCGGATCTGTTAACCAACTGCCCAGCCAATGAGCTGCGTGAGATCTTGGGTCATGATTACCGGCTTAGCATCAATCCTTTTAATCCGAATAAATTTGATATCCAAGACGAAAATATTGATATCCTATGCTCTTCGCTTCCCTTAGAAGAAGAATTAGCTTCGCGCGATCTGTGCGTTAATACCTTTATCGCCGATAGAGATGGCAAGGTTTATGATTTGCTCAAATATATTCACTTTTTACGATACAAAGAGTTAATGCTAATTCAAAGTAAAATAAGTCCCGATGAAAGATTTCAAAAAGATCCTTCATTAATGATGCGTCTTATCCGCTTATATTCACATTTAAAAAAGGCTATTCCTGATCTAAGTATACCGCGTCATTATGTGCAGTACCTTAGAAAAACAGCATCTTTTCTAACCTGCCAACCTTTTGGCGTTTATTTAAAAAATGTTGAATTATTATTTAACCAAGGTCTAGCAAGGGATAATTTCAATGCATTAAATTTTTGTGGCATGACACACCATTTATTTCCTGCCGCTGCGCAAAAATGCTTAACCTGTGATATGCGCCCCTTTATACTGTTTTTACATGAAAAGCTCACTAACATTGACTTGTTGGATGAACAGACACGAAAATCACAGCATTCTTCATATCATTTTCTGGCTCTTTTATTGTTGCCAGAAGTGATTAATCAAATGGTACTTAACCTCACGCCAACCCATGTTGATGCTATCACGCAAACAAGTAACTTTTTTTGCAACAATTATTTGGGCAAATTTGATGAACCAACCCAAACTTATCTTGGCATGACTGAAGGCGAAAAAAGCTGCTTTAACATGAATATGAAGATTATTTTAAAAAGCTATTATGAAGAATATTTGAGCAATTACCCAAGATATTGCCAAATAATATACCAACAAAGTATGCAACAAGATGTCTTGGCGCCCGAGGGTGAAATGGCGGCGGCAGCTTCGCCGGTGACACCAGCGTATCACCAAACGAGGCAGCGCGGCGCTCAGGGGAGAAGAACCCCTAAATCAGACAGTGAAGTGGCACAGCAGGAACATAAATGTGCAGGCACAAAAGCGGCAAAAAAATAATTGCCTAACTTATCGTACCACAGGCAATTCTATCGCCACCACCACCCATTGGAGGGACATCTGAATAATTATCCGCACCTTTATGGATCATAATGGAACGATCTTTGAGATCGGCTACTTTTAAACGTTTTGCAAACAAGGTTTCATTGGCTTGACCTTTATCATCTACTGTCAGCAACGGAAGATCTCCTAAATGACCTTGGCCATTGGGGCCTAAATGATGACCGGTATGCGCTGGATCAAGATGACCACCTGCAGCCAGGCCAGCTTGCCATTTACCGTCTTTTTCAGCGCCTTCACATTTTGGATTTTCATGCACGTGAAAACCATGTTGTCCTGGCGCTAATTTAGAAAGTTGGGTTTTAATTTCTAAACCTTGTGCTGAGTCCGTGAAAGTAATAGTCCCAATTTTTTCACCCATACCGTGCGTTTTAGCATCTTGCGTTAGTAAAAATACTTCCACGGTTTTAGAAGGGTTTTCAGCAGCAAAGCTGTGGGGCATCGCTAAAACGATACTTACCATTATGAGCTTTTTTAGCCATTTGGCATTCCTTTTCATCACAATCTCCTTTTTATCATTGCCAAGATAATAATTGATTTTAAATTACCTTTTTTACCTAAAACTACAGCAAATTTCTCAAAGCGCTGGCAGATGATTGAGATCCTGGTTAAATATGGTAAATTGCATGCCAATAAACTAACAACAGTGTGAATGCCATGACATTTATCAATATTAGCGGCTACAGATTTATCAACTTAACCAACTTAGAAGAATTAAAACTTCAATTGGAAAGCTTTTGCCAAAATCAGGCACTCAAGGGGACGATTTTATTAGGTGCCGAAGGGATAAATGCCTTTTTAAGTGGGTCACGGTCTATGATAGATGCCTTTTATGCATTTCTACCTACTGTTGGTTTTCCTGATATGGCATTTAAAGAAAGTGAATCACACGTTTGCCCATTTAAATACATGCGCGTAAAAATTAAAAAAGAAATCGTGACTATGGGGGTTTTTGATCTTGATCTTGAAAAAAACCATGCGCCAGCCTTAAGTGCCCAAATGTTTAAGCAATGGCTTGAAGAAGGCAAAGATATGATAGTGCTGGATACGCGCAATGATTATGAAGTGCAATTGGGCACCTTTACCAATGCCATTCATTTAGATATAAAGAATTTTCGCGCTTTTCCCAAAGCTTGCGAACAAATAGCGCATCTTAAAAATAAAACTATCGTGACATTTTGCACTGGCGGCATTCGCTGTGAAAAAGCAGCCCCCTACTTAGTATCCCAAGGGTTTACCGATGTGTACCAATTAGATGGCGGCATTTTAAAATACTTAGAAGAATTTAATAACGCACATTTTGAAGGCGAATGCTTTGTGTTTGATAAACGTATCGCCGTGGATACTCAGCTCGCCCAAACGCATACTGTTCAATGCCACAACTGCAGGCACCCTGTGAGCGAACAAGATCAGCACTCAGAGTATTATGTGGAAGGGAAATCCTGCAGAAATTGCTATCACCACGAGAGCTTTTCGCCATTATAACGAATGTATTCTACTTGCCCTGGCTTTGGATTATAGCTTTGCATAACTTTGAACATCCCCGCCACGCTATCTTGTGCAGATAATGATGCCGCATCGCCGCCCATGCGGGTTTTCACCCAACCCGGATGTAATAAGAGCACTTTAATATGTTGAGAGGCCAAATCAATGGCAGCGCTTTTCATCACCATATTTAAAGCCGCTTTACTGGCACGATAACTATAATACCCACCGCTGGTATTTTCACTGATGCTGCCCATGCTGCTAGAAAGCGAAGCAATCAGCTTTTTTTCACTTTTGGCAACATGCCCTATCAGCGCTTGCATCATATTTAGGGCGCCGACCGTATTGATTTGAAAGGTTTTCATCATACTTTGGGGGGTGACCGTTTCTAAAGAATCATTTTCTAAATAACCGGCATTATTCAGCAAAATATCAATTGGGGAATCAATAGCCGCGCTTAAGGCCTGAATACTTTCTGGCATTGTAATATCCACTGTGTAAAGTGAAATATTTTTATGCGCTTGCGCCAACGCTTTAAGATCTTGCGCTGTGCTCATATCTTTACAACAAGCAAAAATTTGCCAGCCTGCTTTTGCATATTGTTTGGTGAATTCTAAACCTATGCCGCGGTTGGCCCCGGTGATTAAAATGGTGTGTGTCATCTTGCATACCTATATTTTCTATCAACTCTGTGATAGTGTGGCACTCTTTTTGGGCGCGAAAAAGCGCTATACTCATTAAAATAACATGTTAAATAGATAACTATAGGAAAGGCCATGGGTTTAGCAAGTATTAGTGCAGGAGAGCATGTTCCTGATGAAATTTATGTGATCATCGAGATCCCTGCACATAGCGAACCAATTAAATACGAAGTCGATAAAAAAACAGGGGCTTTGTTTGTGGATAGATTTTTAACCACCAGCATGCACTACCCTTGTGATTACGGGTATATCCCCGGAACTTTGTCGGACGATGGCGATCCTGTGGATGTATTGGTGATTACGCCTATCCCAGTGAACCGTGGTTGTGTGATTTCGTGTCGCCCAATTGGATTACTGGCCATGACTGATGAAGCCGGAGAAGATAAAAAAATCCTTGCTGTGCCGGTATCCAAATTAACCAGCCTTTATCAGCACGTTCAAAAGCTAGAAGATCTGCCCCCTTCTTTGTTACATCAGATCTCACACTTTTTTACCCATTATAAAGATCTCGAAGAAGGCAAATGGGTGAAATTAGATGGTTGGCGCGATGTAGAGGCAGCGAAAAAAGAAATAAATGAAAGTATTGAGCGGTATAAGAAAAATAAATCATAATTTTGAGCAGGATCCAAACGAATTACCGAAAAATGATGTCGCGATAGCGACAAAAAAATCTTCCCTTGTAAAGGGAAGAGGCGTGCTCTTGCACGCACAGAAGGATTTTATAAAGATAAAATCTCTCTATGCGCTTCGCGCCTCTCTCCTTTACAAGGAGAGATCTTTGGTTGCTTCGCAACCTGCCTCAAATACTCCGTTTAAATACACCCTTCCTTTTATCTTAGGATCTTTAGTTCTTATCTTAATTAACATGCGCTAACACCTTGATTTAATGTAAATTCAGTTAACTTGATTTTAATTTGAATTTACTTATCTCTGGGGTGAAGCAATGTTAAACAGTTTATACATCTCTGCAACAGCAGCAGAAAAAACAGCTTTGAATGATTTTATTGATACTATTCTTCATGACGAAACTTTAAACGAAAAAACGACCCTTGCTGAGCAAATACAATATGTTCAAGTAGCTGCAGCAATGGGACAAATTACGCTTTCCAGCGAACAAGCTAAAGACATTCTGACGTCACAAACTGAAGTTATCGATGAGATTGCGCAAACAGTACTTGCCAAACAAGGTAAAAAACTCCACCCTAATGCTATATTAGCCTTACAAACAGGATTATGTTTAGCCGCGCTTTACTATGCGCCAGGATTAATCACTTTATATACTGGTAAAGAATTATTCAAAAAAGTAGTAGAAGCTCGCGCTGGCAAAGCATATGCAGGTTTGGTAGAACCAGGTTTAATGCTTACAAGTTACGCTACCGGAACACCAGCACTGAATACACTAACCCAAATGAACAGCGCTTTACCAGAATGTGCAAAAACTTCCTATTATAGGCAAATTCCCGCTTTTATCATCGCACAAAAATTAATTGATAATGCTTCGCAGCCTTTACAAAGATTAGCCCAATTAGCAGTGGACCAAGAAGTAAATGAGTCTGCCCGTGATTTCTTTGATATTATGTATGGACACGCAGATGATGAAACTTTAGCGAAATACAAAGGTTCATTGGCTACCATGACAATCGATGAAATGGCTACCCATATGGTCAATGGCGTTATGTGGGCCTGGAATAGATTGCCTTCAATGAGAGGAACACCAATTGCTGCCACAGCTACGACACTTACTCCAGGAGCTGATGATGTCGTTGTTGAAGTCCCAAGAGCAGAAAGCAAAAATCTCACTGCCTAAAAGTAATTGCTAACTGATTACTTCGACATGCACCCGTTCGGTGAAACGGCAAAATAGTTCATAGGGAATAGTGAGTGCATGTCGGGCAACTTCTTCAATGGGCAGATCTTTGCCCCACAGTGTGACCGGCATTCCCACTTCAACGTGTTTTACATTCGATAAATCAACCGCCAACATGTCCATGGAAACTCTGCCCACAGTCGTGACACGTTGACCATTGACTAACACGGGCGTGCCATTTCTGGCATGCCAAGGATAACCATCACCATAGCCCATGGCGACAATCCCAACTTTACAAGTTTTATGATGGTTTTCCCACGTTTGGCCATAACCGACTTTATCACCCTCGGCAATATCTCTGATTGCGATGATCTCCGATTGTAAGCTCATGGCTGGAATAAGATTAAAATCCTTGCCCACACTATCGGCAAAAGGGGAAGCGCCATAAAGCATTAAGCCAGGGCGCACCCAATCGGCATGCGTTTGCGGCCAAGCAATAATGCCGGCTGAATTTGCTAGGCAGCGCTCACCTACTCGCTTACCCACAATCTCGTTAAATCGTTCATATTGACGCATGGTTAATGTGTGTTGTTTATCATCGGCTTGCGCAAAATGCGTCATATAACCAATAATTTCAACACAATGTAAATCTTTTAAAACACTATAGGCCTCATCAAATTCGTGGCTTGCAAAGCCAAGACGGTTCATGCCCGTATTCACTTTTAGCCAAATTTTGAACTTTTCACCGCCTTGGTGAGGATAATTTTTAAGGGCTTGAATTTGTTGCCAATGATGCACGACTAAGGTGAAATTGTGTTCCAGCACTTGTGGGAGTTCATCTTCTTTAAAGATCCCTTCCATCAACACAATGTCGGTGAGAATACCTGCTTGGCGAATTTTAACCGCTTCATCGATGCAGGCCACCCCTAGAGCATCACAATCGGAAAGCGTTTTAGCAACTTTGGTTAAACCATGCCCATAAGCATTGGCTTTTACCATCGCAATTATTTTTGATTTTGGGGCAAAGGTGCGCACTTGCTGTAAATTATGACGCAAGGCACTTTGCGAAACTTGAGCCAGTACATTACGACTCATAAGGTATTATCCAATGGTCGGCGCCACATGTTCAGTCATAAAATTATCGAATCTGGTATATTGACCCATAAAGGTTAAGCGAATGGTACCAATGGGTCCATTACGCTGCTTACCGATAATGATTTCTGCCGTTCCTTTATCGGGGCTATCTTCATTATAGACCTCATCTCGATAAATAAAAGCAATTAAGTCCGCATCCTGCTCAATTGCGCCCGATTCACGTAAATCTGACATCACAGGACGTTTATTGGGGCGTTGCTCTAGCGAACGATTGAGCTGTGATAAAGCAATAAGCGGTACATTCATTTCTTTGGCTAAAGCTTTTAAGCTGCGCGAAATTTCAGAAATTTCGGCTGTTCTGTTTTCAGAATTAGATTGACCGCGCATCAGCTGTAGATAGTCAACAACAATTAAACCGAGTTTATCTTTCTCTCTAGCAACGCGTCGAGCACGGGCGCGCATTTCGATGGGCGTTAATGCTGGTGTTTCATCTATAAATAGTTTTGCATTACTTAAAAGACCCACGGCTGAAGTTAAGCGCGTCCAATCTTCTTCCATCAATTTACCAGTACGTAACTTGTTTTGATCTATGCGCCCCAAGGAAGATAACATTCGAAGCGCTAACGCCTCTGCTGGCATTTCCATACTAAATACCAACACCGATTTTTGGCTACGAATGGCAGCATGTTCAGCAATATTCATCCCTAAGATTGTTTTACCCATGGAAGGACGGCCTGCCACAATGACCAGATCCCCTGGTTGAAGACCTGTGGTCATGCGATCTAAATCGGTAAACCCTGTGGCAATACCTGTAACAGGCGTATTATCATGAAAGCGTTTTTCAATGTTATCTAAAGTTTTTGAGACAATTGAACGAATGGCTTCAGGACCTGATCCGCGAATGCCTTTTTCGGCGATATCAAATACTTTCTTTTCGGCTTCATCTAAAATTTCAGCACTGGCCCGACCTTGAGGCTCAAAAGCCGATTCAGTTATCGTGGTGCCAACAGATATCAATTCACGCAAAATAGATCTTTCATAAACTATATCGGCATAAGCAGCTATGTTTGCTGCACTGGGGGTATTTTTTGCAAGCTCACCCAGATAAGCCAAGCCACCCACCTCTTCTTGGAATTCCATCTTTTGCAAGCATTCAGAAACAGTGATGACATCAAGAGGTTTATTTTCTTCCACCAATTTGGCCATGGCGCGAAAAATTAATTGGTGATCTCTTCGATAAAAATGTTTTTCCATAATTTTATCGGCAATGAGATCCCAAGCCCGGTTATCCAGCATTAAACCGCCTAATACCGCTTGTTCAGCATCTAGCGAATGCGGAGGCAGTTTTAATTTTGCGGTTAGAGAATCCGTTGTTGTTCTTTCACTTTCTCTTAACACAGCAGAATCCTTATGTGTAAGTGAATTGAATTAATTTCTTGGATGAAAAGCATGATCGCCGAAAAACTATTTAATTTTTTCAGCGTAGGGGCGCAGCCTGTCTGCGCCCATTAAATCTTAGTTTATTTTAACTTCTATGGATGTTGAAGATGTGTTTGATATGGGCGCAGACAGGCTGCGCCCCTACAAAGATATTAAATATCTAATACTAGCGTGAGCTATTCTTTTTCTTCAGGAACAACCGTAACTTTAGCTTGTGCAATAACTTCAGCATGAAGTTGTAATTCAATCGTAAAATCACCCAATTCTCTTAATGGACCATTGGGTAATTTAATTTCTTGTCTTGTAACTTCAAGGCCTCTTTCTTTAAAAGCGCGAGCTATTTCAATGGTACCAATTGAACCAAAGAGTTTACCTTCATCGCCCGCACGTGCTTGAATTTTAATATGAACAGCCGCAAATTCAGCAGCACGCTCTGTAGCGGCTTTCAATTTGTCTTGGGCTGCTTTTTCAAGCTTTGCTCTTTGTGCTTCAAACTGCGATAAGTTTTCCTTTGTCGCAGGAACCGCTTTACCTTGGGGGATTAAAAAATTTCTCCCAAAGCCCTTAGCTACTTTGACTTTAGCGCCAAATTTGCCAAGATTTCTTACATTTTCAAGTAATATGACTTCCATATTGGACCTCTTATAAATTCTGCCACTCCCCCTTTCCCCTCACCCGCCCTTCGGGCACCCTCTCCCACAAGGGGAGAGGGAAAAAGGAGTCATGCTGATTTAGTGCCTATCGCAAAACGGGATTAACGCTAAATAACGCGCGTACTTAATTTCTCGCGCTAGCATATGTTGATAAATATTTTTTACCCCAGTGATGCGGCTTGGAACGATTTTGCCGGTTTCAGTAATATACTTACGCAAAAATCTAAAGTTTTTAAAATCGATAAATTCTTTAGGGATCTTTTCAGATGTAAAAGGACAATATTTCTTTTTATTGCCACGGGCACGCCATGTAGACATATTCTTTCTCCTAGCTTAAATCTCGAGTTCTTCTTCTTCCATCGCAATAACGCGATCGCCACCACGCTCCATACGTTCTTTTTCTTCTTCAGAACGCAACATGGCAGATACTTCGGTAAGTGCTGCATCTCTTTGCAGAATTAAATGCCGTAAAATGGCATCGTTATAACGAAAAGCATGCTTGAGATTATCTAAAGCTTCATTATCACATTCGATGTTCATCAAAATGTAATGCGCTTTGTGCATTTTCTTAATGGGATAAGCAAGTTGTCTTCTTCCCCAGTCTTCAAAACGATGAACTTTACCACCATTCTTTTCAGCCATGGCACGATATCTATCTACCATCGCGGTGACCTGTTCACTTTGATCGGGGTGAATGAGAACGACTATTTCATAATGACGCATAAATTTTATGCTCCTCATGGTTATAAAGCGCTTTCAGGGTTAAAGGTTAATCCGAATAGCGCAAGGAGTTAATCAACAAACTCTGTGCCTAGAGCTGGCCCCAGAGAGTCAGCCAGTCTACGCTTTTTTGTGGGTGTTGAAAAGGCGGTAAATAAAAGAAAAATGTGCTTTTTTAAACATTACCGTACTGCATGCGTTAACGACTTATCGGCTAACCCTTTTATTCCATCTAATAACGCTAGATAACTTTTGTCGGCCTTCGCTAGTATAGAGCCAAGTTTTCGTTATTACCCCATTTTGGAGCTTTTATGCGTACAGTTGTGCTTGCTGCTTTAACAGGTTTATTGATTAGTTTTTCAGGGTTAAGTATGGCTGCCACCAAACACCATCACCACCATCATCATCACGTGCATCATCACCATCATAAACATCACCAACACCATCACCACCACAGACGTCATCACACCACTGGCATGATTTTAATGCAACCCCAAGGCGGGGTGATTGTGGCTTCGACGCATTCAAGGCATCACCCTGATCTTATGGTAATGATTGGGTTTTAGATCAACTTTTTAAATTGAACTTTCTCCCGTCAATAAAGGTCTTATATTTCAATAAGGGCCATAACTTCGGGAGAAAGCTTATGAAACGCTTACTTCTTGCTGTTTTACTCACCTACGCTGGGGCAAGTTTTGCCGATCACCATGATTATGATCACCATCACCATGATGGTGGCTGGGGAATTTACCCTGGCGTTGTATTTTCATTTGGTTTAGGTGGTGGCAGTGATGATGATGGCTATTATGAAGAACGTCACCATCACCACCATCATGATCATGACCATGACCACGATCATGACCACGATCATGATCACGATCATGACCATGATCATCACCATCATCATGATGACGATTAAAGATCATAGTTAAAGAGTGCTTTTTAAAATTTGAACCAGGGTTGATAACCCTGGTGTTTGCTTTGTAAAAAACTCGGCATCCACACCTTCTACTAACGGTATGGCCTGTAAGGTCAGTTTATGCCCTTTTGCTGTTAAGGTTATAGCATAGGCGCGTTTATCTTCACTGTGAGGCTCACGTTTCATTAATTTTTTTTCAATTAAAGTTTTTACTAAATCAGACATCATCATTTTGTCAATTTTAGTAAATTCCGCTACCTGGGCTTGGGTGGCACCCTTTTCATAAACATTGCTTAACCACAGTGTGCCAGCCAATGCCACAAACTGGGGATGCGTTAACCCCAAAGGTTTTAACGCTTTACGTTGCTGTTGTTGCCAAAGATTGGTCAATTGCCATAATAAAAAGCCAGGGCTATCCTCTGGCTTTTTAAAGCCAAAATTCATTGTTTTTGTCATGCGAGCTTTTTCGCCCTTTCAATTAATAAAGCCGTTTGTTGAGGTAACGTTTTAACAATATCTTCTGCTACCACTTTGCGCCAAAAAAAGGCAAGCGGCCCTGTGACTTTAATGGTGGTGGTGAGTTTTAAGCCCTCACTGGTTGGCTCCATGGTATGGGTACCAAATAAAGAAGCCAAGAAAAACTTGGTATGATCAGTAAACGATCGCTCCTGTACGCATTCCACAATTTCCATATTTACCACTTTTGGCCAACCTTTGGGCTTCATAGAGATAATGGTGCCATTTTGAAAGGGTCCATTGGCTTTTGCCCATTCTGTGTCATCATCCCATTTTGGACGATTAGGGATATCTGCCCACACCTGCCATACGGCCAATGGCTCAAGATCACGAACAATGGTGGTATAAGATTGTTGCCACATGGGGTTCTCACTTTGCTATTAACAATAGCCATATAGTAAGCGCGCTTATCACTTGTGTCAAGCCCCTTTGATAAGGTAAACTGGTGTTAAATACGAGGAGCCATTAATGAAACCAAAATTAACATTATATATTGGGCGAACCTGCCATTTTTGCGCCAGGGTAACCGATTTTTTAAAAACTCATCCTCTTGAAATTGAAATTAAAGATGTGTGGGAAAATGACGCAGCAAAAAAAGAAATGCTGGCCCTAACCGGTGGCAAAACACAAGTGCCTTGCCTGCGGATAGATGATACTTATATGTTTGAATCGTTGGATATTATTGAAAAGTTAAAAACACTTTAAGTAATGAAAATGTCCGGCTTTCTGTCTTCAACCGCTGGTTGGGGCATGGGTTGCGCTGGTTGCTCAGGATTGCGTCCTCTGGCAGGAAGTATGCTTACCGCTCTATCATAAGCAAAGGTGATGCCTTGCCCAACTTTTGCTACAGTTGAGCTATTCACAACTTTAGCGGCTTGTTTACCCACTACACCAGCACAGGCAGTTATCACTGGCGTGGTTGCAGCACCAACGACGCTACCAACCGCTGGAGCAAAAGGCCCCATAATGGGGGCAGCTACAAATGTTGCTGCTGCTGTTGTCGCTAATTGCACAACGCCGCTTTCTACTGCTTTACTCACTGCAGCATCTTTAAGTTCGGTACTAAAACCTTTTCCTTCGATATTTAGTTTCTTTAAATAATTTTCGGGAAGCGTTGCTAGGTATTGATTAATTTCAATTTGTTCATCAAGTGGTAAAGCAAGGATTGCTTTACGAATAATAAGTTCAAAAGCATCGGCTTTAAGCGGCCCTTCTTTTTTGCTAGCAGCATCTAGCAAGTTTTTTACTAATAAAAGTGATGAGGAAGGCTCAGCACTTTCTTGCATAAATACGAGCAAGGAAGCTGCTTGTTCATCGTCTAATTCATAGTCACTTTGCTCAGATTCAAATTCTTCATAACTTTGTGGAAAAAGCTGTTCTTCACTTAATCTTGCACTTTTGGCAGGCTTGGGAGAAATCAGAGATGGGCCTGTTGTTTTCATGATTTACCTACAGCAACTATAACGACAAAATTCAAAGAGATGATAAATCACAAATAATATCAGTTATAGAGCTAAAATGACCATTTGTCGGTTTTATCAGTACTTTTATCTATCATTTATTTTATAAAAATTTTCTATGACACAATTTTCAAGCAAAGTTTGAGTGTATTTAATCTCTTCATTAAATGGAACTTTCTCTTAAGGCTCGTTGCCAAACACAAAAATTAACAATTTTGCACAAATGGGCAGGAGATCTTATATGAAGTTGAAAAGGTATCTAGTGGCTTTTCTGGCAGTATTTCTTGCATTTTTAACCTCACCCAGCTTTGCATTTAAAAGCAGTAAAAGTAAATGTAATTCTCCCAATTATATTTGCGTTGTTAACGCTAACGGCGAACTACTGGCCTTTCCTCGAAGTTATGTTCGTCAAAACGCTTACAAAAACCGCCAACAAAATGTTTACACCCAATTTCATCAGCGACACGAAAATTTTGGCGCAGATGATGATTACGAAGATGAGGGAGGCCATTTTTCACACGATTATAATTTGCCGAGTAAAATTTCAAGCGGCAACATTATTAATGTGGATTTAGGTCAGCTTACGTGGGGAGCATATGATGATGGCGGTAATTTAGTGCGCTCTGGCCATGTTTCTGGTGGCAAAAAATATTGTCCTGATATTGGTCGCAGTTGTAGAACAGTCACCGGTACTTTTACCATTTACACAAAAAAAGGTGAAGATTGTAAATCCAAGATATTTCCTGTAGGTAAAGGTGGCGCACCGATGCCCTATTGTATGTTTTTTAGAGGTGGCTATGCCTTGCATGGCTCTAATGCTGTGCCAGATTATAATGCCAGTCATGGTTGCGTTAGAATGTCGCCAAGCGATGCCGAGTGGTTGAATTTAGAATTTGTGCGCGTAGGTAGTACCAGGGTAAACATTAAGTATTAAAAAAGGCGCAATTACACTTTTACTTGAATTGAACCAATCTTAGGATTGGTTTGTCTTTGTAATATGCCTATTTTATCTTTCTTAAAACAGTTTAAAAAGCCAAAATATGACAATCAAGTCATATTTAGCTTACAACACCTAGATCCCAGGGAACATGGGTTCCCACGAAAAGGAGGTACTTCTTTAGGCTTACAAGAACGAGCCCGGGAGCGCAAACTTTCATCATTGAGTTTATATCCCGCCCCTCATCACAAAACAAACCCACCTCAAGTTTGTGAAATTAGCAATAAATCGCGCGTCTATATTGTGGGACATGGATCACCTGGTGGTAAAGATATTACTGGCGAAACAGCAGATGGACAACAAAACAAGTGGAACATTGCAGAGCTTGCTGATTTAATTCAATCACAATATAAACATGACTCAAAATCTAAATCACTTTTACATGTTAGCCTCGTGGCCTGCTACGGTGGTATGAACGGATTATTAGGTGAGCCTTCTATTGCTGAGCAACTGTGCGTAGAGCTGCATAAAAGAGGGATCACTGCAAAAGTCACCGGACGTATGGGCCCCGTTGAACGCTATGCAGGAAAAGAAGAATATCGTAAATATGTCGATACCGGCAAAGGTTCAGAGCATGGCATGGAAAACAACAAACAATCCTTTACGATGGGGTCTGATGGCCAAATCATCAGAACACTGGGCAAAGCCGCACCACCTCTGGTACCACTTAACTTTAAACAACTTCATTTATTAACGAATTTTATGAGCCAGCAACAACCCAAAGGTGCCCCTTGGTCTAGTGATGCTAAATATAAAGAGCATATGGCTTCAAATTTGCTAAGCTTTGATGCCGCTCAAAAATTACAACAAAAAATGATATCTCAAAACATGAGCTTTAATGAAAGTGATTGTTACCTCGCGCCTTCAGTAAGTAACCCGGGCATGTTTAGAGTAATGGTGCGTAAAACAAATATTGTGGATGAAATATATTTGCAAATTCAACACCAACAAAGAAATGCCGATGATCTTATTTCAAAAATAAAAAACGATTGCCAAACCATTCACAATAGCTTATCTCAACTAAAACACTTACAGCATGCCTTAGCACAACCAACAAGCAATAAAGAAGAGATCCAACACAGAATTAACAAATTTCAAGCAAAGATCCTTACTGCACAGTCTGAAATCCAAAAAGATTTGCTTGCGCTAAAAGAAGTGCAAACCACGTTATTTCATCAAAGAAATTTATTGGTAGGCTTTATTGGAAATTACAGTCAATTATCTCAAATCGACCTAGATCGCGCTAATCAAACGATAAGGCTGCAACAAGAGGCTCAAGCCAAATTAACTCACCAAGCGCAACAAGTAACTAATGAATCCTCAAAAGCCTTATCAGTAGAAGTGGCAACTAAAAAATCTATGCAACACAAACAGTATACAACTTTGCCTCCTGAAGCTCCTGATTCTAAGATGCCCCATCATTTGCCATTGCCAATACAACCAACTACATTTGATCCAAGAAAGAGAGAGCTCCCGCAAGTTCCGCAAGAACGCCAAGCTCCACTCACATACGGGGCACCTCAACAAAAAGCGCTTCGCGATCCAACGCCAAGAGATCATCAAACACCTGAACAACAAAATCCTCATGTGAGAAAAAAAGGACCCGGTCCAACCTCATCCTAACTTCTTTCTATGTGAGAAATTGTCTTTTACCCTTTTTTATAGGTTGTAGTCGGGCTTTCGATGGCGGGCATAGGGCGCTTAATTTCTGGCGTCAGTTCCTTACTTTCTTCCATCAAGGTGTATAAGAAATCTGTAACTTCTGGGCGACCGTGTTTTCTTGCTAAATCAATTGGCAAATCACCATCCTGATTTTTCGTTGCGAGTGCTGAAAGGCGATTGTCTTTGAATAAAGAAGTTATTCCCTGTGGGCACACTTTTGCTCCCCTGTAATTCGTTAACTTTCGCGCATAATCATCAATACGTTTAATATCTTCTACAGTTGCTGTCATGGCAAGATAATGCAGCGGAGAATTGCCTTGTTTATCGTATATATTGCACAAAGCAGGAAAATCATATGCTGAGAGTTTTGTTTTGTCCTGCTCTGTTTGCAAAAATCTGATAAATGAATCTGTTAAGCCTCTTTGCGCTAAATAATGTAGCACGGTTTTACCTTCATCGTCCTGCTTAGTTCTTGTAAAACCAGTAGTATAATGCTGTTTACTTTGGGTTAATATGGCCTCAATCACTTCAGGGTGCCCCTCTTTGGCAGCGGCCACTAAGGCACTCATTGACTGTTGGCCCACTTTGTCTTTTAATGCATTATCTACCTCTGCTCCCAAGGAATAGAGTTTTGCTGCCATTTGCGGACGATTACACTTGGCTGCAATATACAATAAATTGATTTCCCCAAAGGGTGCTACCTTATGAAATTGGATGGCATTTGTTTTATTGACAAGTTTGTTAAACTCATGGGTGTCACCGGTTAAGATAGATTTCACCAGCGCATTATCTTTAAAATGTCTTGTGAAAACTCTCATCGAGAAATCTTGCTTTGATACGTCCCTAGGTTTAACGCTCTTTATAAGTGATTTTCTACTGTGCATTATTTTATGCGCTCTTGCTAATTCTTGATCATTACAAGGCGCGCCATGTTCCAAGAGTAATTTCAACATTTTCTTGTTTTGATTTTCCAAGGCATATTCGAACGCTGTTTTTTGATGAATTATATGATTAAGATGTGCTATTTTATCTTTTGGGGAAGACTCCAGCGCTTCTAAGATCAATTTTACGGCCTCAACATTATTGGCGTGGATTGCCGCATATAGCAGCCTAGGGTTTTTTAACAAGAATTCATTTTGATTTTGATGACAGATCACTTTTATAAGTTCATTCACCTCGGGCTCTTTATTGATAAGATGTTCAATTAAGAGATCTACACCCGATGTAGATAAATTAGCTTTGTATTTTAATAGTAACTCAAGGCCTTTGGCATCTTTTAATAGGATCAACCATGAAGTGGGGTATACTGGTCCTTCCTGCGTTTGCATAGGATGATTAGGGTTTGCTTTGGCTTGCAGCAAGATCTCTGCTGTTTCATAGCCCTTTACTGAAAAGGCGGAATGTAAGGCTGTCATTTTGGCACCAGCACTATTCTCATAAACAGCATCAATGTCACAACCTTCTGCTAAAAGCCTGATGACAATAGCATTTTTTTTACCAAAAACGGCTACATTTAGTAAAGGCTGAGATATTTTTGCAATATCATATTTCGCGCTTATTATTTGTTGAAATATTTCATGAGCATTATCAGGGTGTTTTTTAACTATTTGCTTTTTTACTTCTTCTAAAATAAGGTTAAAATGCTCCTCCTTCATAATAATTTCAAGCCAGTCTTGAACCTCCAGGGTTTCGCCTTTTCTAATAAAGTAAATCGCCGAGGCTATATCGCCAACCATTAATGCAAATGAGATATTCGTTTTACCATCAGCACTTTTAGCGTCTACATTAGCATTTTCTCTTTGTGCTAAGATCCTATCAAAAAATGCTTCCCTTTTTTGTTGCATCTTTTCTTTGTGCCCCTCTTCAAGAATCACACCCTTTTTTTTGTCATGTATTTTTAAGGAAAGTGCACAAGCTTGATAGTTAAAACGGCTAAATGCAAATTCGAGTTTTCGTATAAATTCATCTTTAGATAATGCCCGCTCTGGAAATTTGACAACCTTGCCGTGAGTTACTTTTCCTGTACGATCACCGCTAGCATTATTAGCATCATACGTTATAAATTTATCGTGTGCTTTATCATACATAAAACCAATCACATGGCCTGCAGCGCTTAATCTAATAAATTTCCCAGGATTTTTTTTAGCATATTCATCAAGTAGCAGTTCAATTTCAGTTTTAGAGTGAAATACCATTTGCACTTGATCTACCACTTGAATATCCATATGCTCTGGGAAGGTAGCTTGACCAAGAGCAAAGCCAAATCCTGGATCATATTTATCGCCTGGCTTAGCATCAGATTGTAACCAGTTGGCATAACCGATTAATTTATCAAAAACCAAATGATCTTCGGATGCTAAAGCATCATAAGGTAAAGTTGAGATCTCATATAGTTTATTAAAGAACCATACTTCATTGAATTTGGGATCTTGATGCATTTTCAAATACCCCCAAATGGTTGTCAAACCATGGCACCACCCTTCTGGGGAATCAAAAGGTAATTTAATGGGGTTATTTGGGTTTCTTTGATTATAGTTTTTCACATACCAATTTATTCTTGCAATGATATTAACTTGACTAAAATCATGCAAATTCATCTTAGGAGGCAATACTACGTTTTCAATGAGATTTTGCCATTTTTCAGCTTCAGAAAAATCGTCATTAAGTTTTGCATCAATAATATTTTGCTGTATACGAAAGTAAGTTACTTTCCCATGTTCATCTTCGTGAAACAGATTGGCTCCTAATTTAATTAAATGCGTAGCCATCTCATGGTTTTTAATATGGATAGCATAGTCCAATAAAGTAACATCTTTATTTAAGGCGGGTGAGATTCTATAGGCTATAGGATATGCAAGCATTTCTTTCGCTTTGTCGTTTTCTTTATCCTTAATTAATTTAACAAGATGTCGGCCTAAAACTTCTTTATCACTAACATCCAAAATTGTGGTTGAAGCGCCTTTTTCTAATAGTTCAAGCGCAATTTCTGGTCTCATTAACGCTAATTTCAACGGATATGTTAATGTGTCTTTTCCATCGTCTAACCAATTTGAATCAATATGCTCTGGGGAATCTAAACCCAAGGCGAAAAGCTTTGGGTACCAATTTTCTTGATGATTAGCTAGAGTTAAACCCGCCATGTGCAACAAATTTAGCCCCTCATCGGTGATATATTTGGGATCAGCTCCATTGCTACATAACACATCAAATACTTGCATATCGTTGTGATAAAGCGCCAAGCAAAGGGGGGTTAAGCTTTTATCATGAGGATTTGTTGAAAGTAGATTTACAAACCGGGAAAAAAGTTTTTTTCTTTGATCAACATCTGATGCTTCAAGTGCTGTTTTATATTGGCTAAAGATAATTTTAAAAGCAGTGGCATAGGTATTAGTTCCCTTTTCAACTGTTTCATTGAGCGCGGCATAATGAATAGATTTAATAATTTGAAAATCATCATCATTTTGAAAATCTAAGGTTTTAAGTTTTTCAAAGATAGCTTGTCGTTTTAGTTGTTCGCCAATAGCTTCCAACAAGCTGTTTGTATTATGAAAATCAATTTGTTGAAGAGTACCTGACAAAGACATTGTACGCCCGCCCTAAACCACATAGCATTTAATTCATTGACTGATGATTGACTATATAAGTTCAGGGCAAGCGTGTAATTAAATCCGTGTAACTACAATAGTATGCTATAAAACATAATAGAAAACCAAAGTTGCGACAAAGGTAAGCAGCACGGATATTTTAATAATATTAATGTTGAATACTTTTTCAATAATGCTGGTAATCGCCAACGCCACCACTGAAGGGTAGATTGCTTGCACCAGTGGCTCAATAAATTTCATCAAGCCTTCAAAGCCTAAATTTGCTAATAAAACTGTTACGATAACCACTCCGGCAGACATCGGCAAATACGGAATATGTAAATGTTTAAAAGTATCTGAACGTTCAATTTCATCGCAAACAATATCAGCGAAGGTAACGCCCGCACCTAAAGCAGTGGTAAAACAAGCTAATGCAATTGCCATATTCGACACTAATGCCAAATTAGGATGCAAAATATTTAAGCTTAAATGAATTAAAATTTGTGCGCGTTCCACATCAAACAGTGCCGCATTATGTTTTGCCGCAGAAAAGGCCAGGCCAAGGTAAATGATGGCTAAAAATGCTACGGAGATGACGCTTGCCCAAAAGCAAGTTAAAAACACCGAATATTCTCTACCTTGCTTTTGCGCAGCATCTTTTTGAAATTTCAGTAAGGCCCACGTTGCAGCACAATAATAAATAGAGCACATTAAATCTAAGGTATAATACCCTCCCTCAAAACCAAGCTTGAATGCTTCACCGGCTGTGGCATTCACGGGTACCGTTGTTCCTTGCGTAGTTAATCCAAAATATATAATGATTAATAAACAAATCACTAAGGCTGGGGAGAGTATGTAACCTAAAATTGCCAGCACTTGTTCCCGGCGGAAAATACAAGCCAAAGTGAGGATCCCAGAAATGATGGTAAAGGTCAGTAAACTCAAACTGGGAAAATAAGGGGTTAGTGCGCCATAGGCCACCGTAAAACATCTTGGCATAATGGCAAATGGGCCCAGCATCACTAAGCCAATAATCATTAACGATACGCCTGGGAATCTGCCAATTTTAAAAAATAATTTACCTGCTTGGCCTTCTTGCAAAATAGTGGCATACAATCCAAGTAAAGGGCCCAATACAGCCGTTAGCATTAATCCTATGATCCCAACCCAAATCATATTCCCTGAATCACGGCCCATGATGAGCGGAAAAACCACATTGCCTGCCCCAAAGAACATAGAAAAAATAGCTAAACCGGTTTCCCAAGTCGACATATGTAAAATGGGTTGGCAGAAGCGTTTTAACATGGGGGCATTCCTTTAGATGAATATTGCATTATGGCAAACAAACACAAAGCAAGCCATCTAAGTTGCTAATAAGATCCCTTATACTAAGGTCTCTGCTTTATGATGCTTAGCGCCGAGTGTTTCTGGTTTGCTACCAACAACTTCAAGATAATGATCATATAAAACAATAGTACCATCTTGTGCTGGTGGATACTTTTTAAGATAAGTGGTGATTACCTCGTCCAAATATTTGTCAGCAACGTTATCAGGATATTGTCGCAGGTAATGATAATGTGGTAACCAGCTTTTGATCTGCTTCACCAGTTTTGGTCTACCGATAATTTTATCTTGTTCTTCTATTTCTTTAACACTGGTCACATTCAAATTAACATGATTCATCAACTGCCGATATTCGTGCTCATCAAATCGACGCATAGGATCATTAAATAAAGTAAAGTACTCTTTATATTTGGGATTATCCTTCAGTTTATCGGCAATATCTTGTATAGGATCGCCCCCCTTGGAACAAAGACGAAGGTAAAATTTTCCTTCTGGTTTTAGAACTTTGTGAATGCCTTCTAATACAGCTTGATTGTCTTTCACCCAGTGCAGCACCGTAAAAGAAACCACTAAATCAAAGCTCTCAGGATATTTTTGATAAAATGAAGCATCTTGGGCATCTTGATATAAAAAATTGAGATTTTTACGTTTGGTGGAGTAGGTATAGGCGGTATCAAGCATCGATTGTGAATTATCAATACCAATGACTTTGCCTTTGGGGAGTGCATCAGCTATTCTTGCAGAAATTTTGCCATCACCAGAACCAATATCTAGCACCAGCTCATCACCTTTAAAGGTGAAATGTTTAAAGAAAAATCTATCTGCCCAACCTTCTTGTAACTGAGCATTTTGATTGTATTCTTTGCCATTCCATTGCGTAAAGAATACATTTGGCAAAGCAAAGGTATTGCCTACAAAAGCAAACAAGGACAGCGTAATGAGTAAAATGGCTTTGCCGAGTTTCATTAGATATTCCATTTAAGAAAAATAAGAAGGCAATTCTATCAAATAGCAAAGGCAATGCTAATGATTTATCAACGTCAGACGTCTTACAAACTCTGGTTAATAATCATTTGCGCACTCACTGATGTAATCACAAGTATTAACAAATCTTGAAGATATGATTGACTCTAACGGAACTATTAAAGAAGGTGCTAATCTTCAACTAATTCTTCAATTTCTGTTGCTTTAATGATCTTCTCTAATAGTACTCCTAATGCATCATAAGGCATGTTTTGTAGTCTTTCTTTGAATGCTAATGGTGCAGTGGGAAACTTATGAGCTAATAATTTAAGTGATAAGGAAAGGCGCTCATTGTAAGTGCCTGTTAGGATGCCTTGTTGCATGCCTTGTTGCATACCTTCTTGGATCTTTTCTCTTTCCCATTGATCGATTCTTTCACTTAACATAAGACTTACCTCATTCAAATCGATAAATTCTTTTCTCGCAAATCGCCTTCGAGGTTTCCAAACTCGGTTAATGTACACAACAAAGGCTTTACGCAAACTATTAAACTGTTCCCCTTGTAGTTGTGATATTAACTTGTCTATAATTACCTTTGTGTTTGTCAAATTACAAACATTTTCTAACTCTACTAGAGAAGAAACTATATTATCTTCTTCAAAATTATACTCTCCCAAATCAATTTGCCCAATATCCAGAATTGCATATTCGATATTCGGCTGATATTTCCTAAGGCTTTCAGGAATAGCATAACTAAAACAATCTTTTAATTTCGTCGGGGCATCCCAAATTTTTGACCCCGTATATAATACTAATGAAAAAACAGGGGGTAATTCATCGACTTTTTCTATATGTTCATGCCTAATTAAATCTTGATAAATAAGTCCTATATAGGTTAAAACTCGAACAGCCATGAATTTATCAATGGCACTCTGAAACTCTAAAAGGCAAATGATGTAAAGTGACTTTTTTTTAAAGTCTATTTTCCAAATAATATCACTTTCACGCGTTCTTAAATCATCGGTAACATGTTTAACGCTTACTTTCTGTAAACTAGAAAAATCAAGTTGTTTTGTCCAAGCTTCAGGCACAAATCCTTTAATTAAAGACTCGATCATGATTGGATGGGAAAATAAAAGTTTTAATGCATGATCGTAACCATGCGTGATTTTTTTAGCTTTTTTAGACATCCTGTCATCTCAACTTGTACTACTATTTAAATAATAATTGTACATAAATCAAAATGCAATAGCTGAAATAAATTATACGAACAATGTTTGTTAGAGCTTTTGTTGCTTTGTTTCAAAGGTTTTGGTATTCATAAAATCGTTAAAATTACGCACCTGACCTTTACTTCTTACTTGATCAATTTTACGAAATGACAATGTGCTTGTAATCATTTGCTCTTGATTAAGCGTGCCTTGTGCCAAAACACCGTCTTCTGAAAACCCCACATCAATGGGCGTGAAAATGTTGGCTTGGCCCGTAATGCTTTCATCGGTTGTGCCATATTGTATGCGCCCCACGGCGCAAGACATGGCTACATAACATTGATTCTCAATGGCCCGTGCGCGGCAAGAATAAAAAACGCGGTGAAAGCTGTGCAGTGAAATGGTATAACTTGGCACTAAAATTAATTTAGCCCCTTTGGCACATAAATTTCGCACTAGCTCAGGAAATTCTGAATCGTAACATACAGCAATACCAATCAGGCCAAGGGCTGTATCAAAAAGCGTTTGCGTCGAGCCAGCTTCTAGTAAACCATCCCCTTGCTCTTGACTCACTAATTGCAGCTTGTCTTGATAACCAAATCCGGTGGGGCTAAAAAAATAGGCCCGATTCACAAAGCGCCCCGTCACTGACTTAACTATCATAGTGCCTGGCTGAATGTAAATTTGATATTTTTGGGCTAAATGGGTAAATAATTGCAAATAGTCATCAAGATGTTTTTGAAGCGCTTCAAATAAGGCTAAATCATCCTTTACATGCTTGGTCACCATCTCAACGCAGGCATATTCTGGCAGCAGCAAAAGCTGTGCCCCATTTTCTTTGGCTTTGCTCACCCATTTTTCCATTTTTTGCGCAAAAGCAGCAAAATTTTCTAAATTTTCAATGGGGTATTGGCTTGCACATAAGGTAATCATAATGCTTTTGTCCAAAATGCCATGGGTTTAGAAGTTTGTTTATCGCTACCAATTTCTTGCCATTCATAATAGGCACACAAGGTGGGATGCTTTTTATAACCAAAATGGTGCCAAATGGGATCTAAGGGTTGAAAATCTTTTGGTTTGCGTGGGTCATCCTGCTCACGCACCACACCACAAAAAGCCACTAATTTGCTTCCATAATGCTTGGCTGCTAGTTCGCGCTCTTTAAAGAAATTTTTATAAACACCTTTATTTCGATAAGGCTTTAGTAATACGGATTCACCAAAATAAAAAATATCTTCTAGTTTATATCCTTGCTCAACAAAAGGCTTTTGACATTCTTGCGTTTCAAAGCGTAAGGGTATAGCCGTTGAAGCACCAACTATATTATCTTTATCCCAGACTAAAACTAAAATGGATTCAGAGCAATTCGCATACGTTTGCAAATAGCTTTTTTCATAGCTCAAATCGCCACTATAAAGATAAGGATATTCTTTAAAGACAGTGATTCTTAATTGGGCCAAGTTATCGATGTAAGGCAAAATTGTTTTGCCCTTCAGGCATTTTATTTTGATAGAGTCTTGCATTAATCTTGAACCTGATCAAGCCAATGTTGCATGTTATAATAATTGGTAACACGCGCGATTTTATTATTGTTTATTTCAAAAAAAGCACCACATCGTAGACGGTACGGTTGATTACTCGCCTCTGGCAGATGCTCATCGGTAGCAAGGTAGACTCCATCAATAAAAAACTCAGCAGAGCCTCTTTTACCATCTTCAGTTGCCATAATCACAAGATCAGTGACTTTTTCTTGATAGGCATGATTCATTCTTTGCATAAATTTGCCAAACGCATCAATGCCAACTTCTGTTTCACCTTGATTAATATCATGAATAACTTTATCGTCTAATAAAGCTAAAAAGGCCTCTATTTTGCGCTGATTGAAAAGTTCATAATATTGTTTAATAAGAGATTCTGTCACTTGGCGCATAGTCACTCCTTGAACTTGTTTCTATTTTACTTCCATGAAACTTCTGCCACACTTTCTCAAAAACACGGCAAAGTGCCCCATTGGCTACCACATTCGTACTGGTAATGATCGGGTCCAGCACCACATTGAGCGCTAGAATAATTGCTATCATTTCACCGGTAAAATTTAAATAAGTTTCATAAATGGGTAGCATAATAAATATCGCCCCCCCTAATACGGCAGCGGTAGCAAAACGTGCCAACACAAAAAAGCAACTAAAGGTTGCCCAGGTTGCTAAATCCGGATTTGCCCCATAAAAATGCCTGTAGATTAAAAAGCATAAAAAAGCATTGGCGATACAGTCACCCACTTGTTGAATGTTGGTTGTGGCTGGAATAATGGCTTTAGCTAAGGAGGGATTCTGTAAGGTTTTAGCTGCGCCCTCAATCGTCCAAGGCATTGTCGATAAACTGCAACTTGAGGTTAAAGCAATGCCGCCTGCTGGCAACAGCGCTTTGATATTGTTGAGGAGCCTTGAAAACGAAAAACCGGCACCCAGCGTGAATAAAAATATTAGATAAACAGCCAAAAAGAGCAATAACCACATCACAATATAGCTATAATAGGTAAACACATGGGTTAACAAATCAGTGGCATAAATTTGGGCGGCAAAACCTAACACAAAAAGTGGAATAAGGCGCGCAAAGACTTTGGTTAATAACCACTCCATTTTATCTTTACCAAAATCGGTCAACTTGATCAAAAAAGGCTGTTGCGTTAAAGCAACCACTAAACCAAATAAAATGCCAAATAACACCCCATTTTGCGCCGACCACCAGTTCGGTTTATTGAAAGGCAAACGCCATAAAGCTTCAAACTGTGTCGATAATTTAGCAATTGAAAATGTGGGTAATTGTTCTGTCACGGCATTCGCGCTGGCATAGGCATACCAAACACTAGCCATATTGGAAACCACTTCAAAAAGAACAAGCGCTAAAATAAAAACCGGTGCTTTGCGTTTAAAACCCAAAATGGTATTTGATATAAAAAAACCTACCGTGAGTGGCATCATCCATAAAAGCAGATCTTTAATAAATAAACTGATTGTGTATAAAGCTTGATGAGCAACAGGAGTTAATTTGTCGGCAAATAATATATAAACTGTTAAAACGAATAAGGTTTGAAATAATCGATGCTTTAACCAAGAACTTAAATGAATGTGCATACCTCACCAACCACTGTTAACTTCTTTGTCGCAAAACCTCGTATAAAGCTATCCCTGTCGCGACTGAAACATTTAAACTTTCCACCGTCCCCAATAATGGGATCTTTACCACTTCATCGCAGGCTTCTATTGTTAAACGTTTTAAGCCTTTATCTTCAGTGCCCATCACAATCGCCACCTTTCTCGTTAATGCAGCTTGCGATAAAACAATTTCAGCATGCCCAGAGGTCCCCACCACCCAAATATCGCGTTTTTGAATTTGCTCAATAAAACGCACAATATTGGCGCACACTACCACCGGTAGTGTTAAGGTGGCCCCACAGGAAATTTTGCTTACCAAAGCATTGATTGGAGCGCTGTTATCCTTTGGCAGAATGACAAAATCGACCCCTAAGGCCTCAGCACTACGTAAACACGCTCCTAAATTATGGGGATCTTGAATGCCTTCTAAAATTAACAACAATGGCTTTTTGTCGGTATTTTCTAACCAAGTTAAGATATCTTTTTCCGTTTTAGGCGCAAGTGCTTTTACTTTAGCCGCAATACCTTGATGGTGTGTTGATTCAGTGAGTTTATCCAGTTTTGTGGTTGCCATATTTTCAATGGCAATACCATGTTGGTTCGCTTTTTCTATAAGATGTTTTATCCTGGCACTGATTTCACCGGTTTCACAATAAATTGTTAACAGTGATTCTGGGTGATGTTCTAATGCTGCCATCACCGCATGTACGCCATAAATAATACTTGCATTAGCCATTTATTTCTTCTTTCTTCTGGATTGACGGGATTTATTTCTCTTTTTGCGCTTTTTAGGCTCCGCACGCTTGGTTCTTTCTTCTTTTTTATGTTTCTTCTTTTGCTGTTTTCTTGAAAGTTGTTGGTGAATAGGTTGATTGAGCAACTCTAAATCAATACGCTTGGTTTCAATATCTACCCGCACCACTTTCACTTCAACCATGTCGCCTAATCGGAACATGGTGCGCGTTCTATCGCCTATCATACGATGATGCGCGGCATCGTAATGGAAATATTCATTGCCTAATTGGGTAACATGCACTAAACCTTCAACATAAATATCTTTTAATTCTACAAAAATACCAAAGCTTGCCACACCAGAGATGACGCCTTTAAATTCTTGCCCGATCTTTTCAAGCATATAATGACATTTGAGTGCTAAAGCAGCATCTCTTGTAGCATCATCTGAGCGACGTTCAGTTTCAGAACAATGCTCGCCTAGCTTTTCATAATCAGTATTATCTGCCTTCTTTTTGCCTTTATTTTCAAGAATTTCAATAATACCCCGATGCACAATAAGATCTGGGTAACGACGAATAGGCGAAGTAAAATGTAAATAACAAGGGTAGGCCAAACCAAAATGGCCAATATTTTTAGGGCTGTATTGTGCTTGACTTAAAGAACGCAGCAACACTGTTTCGATCATATGTTTGTCTTCACGATGCTGAATGTGATCGATGAGCTTGGTGAAGTCTTTGGCTGTTGGATTTTGACCGCCGGTTAAGTCTAGGCCCAATTCTCCTAAAAATTGGCGCAGTGATTTTAATTTATCTGCTGGCGGTTTATCATGCACCCGATACAACGTCCCACGTTTATGGCGCTGCAAAAATCTAGCAGCACACACATTTGCGGCTAACATACTTTCTTCGATCATTTTATGTGCCACATTACGAACTGTGGGCACAATACTTTTTATCTTGCCAGCCATATCAAACAAAATTCGGGTTTCAATAGTATCAAAATCAATGGCACCACGTTCTTTGCGGTGCTGATAAAACGCTTGATAAAGTGCGTGCAAGGCTTCTAAGGGCTTAATGAGCTCAGCATATTTTTCACGTACTGTTTCATTGCCACGAATAATTTCTGATACTTCGGTATAAGTCAGCCTGGCTTTAGAGTGCATGAGCGCTCGATAAAAAGTCGAGCGTGTGATATCTCCCTTGGCGTTGATGCTCATTTGGCAAACAACACAATATCTTGGAACATTAGGCTTCAATGAGCATAACTCATTAGATAATATTTCTGGCAACATAGGAATGACGCTGCCAGGGAAATACGTTGAATTGCCTCTGGTGATGGCTTCTTTGTCTAAGGCCCCGCCTTTTTGCACATAGAAACTTACATCAGCAATGGCTACATATAATTGCCAACCTTCTTTTTTTTGCTCGCAATATACGGCATCATCAAAATCTTTGGCATCTTCACCATCGATAGTTACCAAAGGAAGATCTCTTAAATCTGTTCTATCGGCAGTGAGCTTGATGCTTTTTGCGCTAAAAGATTTGCCTTCTTTTTCCACTGCTTTGGACCAAACCTCAGGTAAACCAAATTTCCTTATGGCCATTTTCACTTCAATGCCTGGCGTGGAAAAATCGCCTAATACTTCGATCACTTTAGCCACGGGCTCTGTGTGAAATTGATGTTTTTCTTCGCGAAAAATTTCGATTTGTACAATATCGCCATCTTTGGCTTGATTTTTATGCTCTTTAGGTATGGTTATGTGGTGTGAAAATTTTCTATCAAAAGGCAATACTTCAAATTGCTGGTGCGATTTAAGCAATCGTCCAATCACCGTGGGCTTAACTGCTTGAATTAATTGGGAGATCCTGCCTCGGGCGTAGCCATCTTTGTCAATTTGAATAATCTGTACGTTTACTTTATCACCATCGTAATAGCCACGTAGCGCCTGACCATTGAGTAATATAGATTGGCCTTCTTCGGTTTTAACATAACCAACACCTTCTTTTTCCACGACGACAATGCCTGTTAATGAATCGGCGTGTGTAATAGGCATAAAACCTTCGGGCGACTTAAAGAGTTGCCCATCGCGCAACATCGCTTTTAAGCGCCTTCTTAAGGCTTCTTGTAAGTCGGGATCTTCCAATAAAAAATGCTTTACCAGTGCTTTTCGTTTAACGGGATGTCCCAAACGTGTTAATTCTGAAAGAATATATTCACGACTGGGAATAGGCGTTTGGTAATTACTGGCTTCTCTTTCTGAAAAGGGATCTTGGGGGTATGGAGGTTGGTGTTTCTTTTTTGACATGTTAATTATATTGACTTCTTTGTCATTGCACGTTAGATTCGCGCAGGTTCCTATCTCGCCGAGGTGGTGAAACTGGTAGACACGCAAGTTTCAGGTACTTGTGGGGGCAACTCCGTGGAGGTTCAAGTCCTCTCCTCGGCACCATCTGAAAAACCATAAGCTTATCTACCATTAAACTAATAAACTTAACTCACATAAATGAAGTTAACATAATCGTATCACGACGATCTGCGCCTGTAGATACCATACCGATAGGCGTACCCACTAATTGGGATAAACGCTCTAGGTATTTCTGGGCTGCAATGGGTAAACCGTCCCAAGTTTTAATCCCTTGGGTACTTTGCTGCCAACCAGGCCATACTTCATATACCGGCTCACACTGGGCAAGCAACTCAGAATCAACAGGGGGAACATCCCACTCTTTTTCATGAATGCGGTAAGCCGTGCAGATTTTAATCTCTTTTAAATCGTCCAGGACATCTAGCTTGGTAATTGCCAGCCAAGACATACTATTAATTTGCGCGCTTCTGCGCATTGCTACAGCATCAAACCAGCCACATCGTCTGGCACGTCCTGTGGTAGCCCCAACTTCTTTACCCACCGTTGCGATATGTTTACCAATATCATCATTCAGCTCTGTTGGGAAAGGCCCGCCCCCAACACGCGTACAATAGGCTTTAGCAATGCCAACAATATCTTGTATGTAACGCGGACCAAATCCTGATCCTGTGGCGACTCCACCAGCGGTGGTATTAGAAGAAGTAACATAAGGATAAGTGCCGTGATCAATATCTAATAAGGTTCCTTGTGCGCCTTCAAAAATAATATTTTGCTTATCCTGATAACACTGGGATAAAAAGGCTGGCACATCGATGATCACCTTAGCTAACCTTTCTCTGGCAATAGCGGCTTCTTCTAAAATAGGTTCCTTGGCAACTGGTTCAACATGATAATATTGCGTGAGCACAAAATTATGATATTCCAAATTTTTGGTTAATTTTTGTTCGAATAATTCAGGAGAGAGTAAATCAACCATTCTAATAGCACGTCTTGCAACTTTATCTTCGTAAGCTGGCCCTATACCACGACCTGTCGTGCCTACCGCTTTAGCGCCTTGTGCATTTTCACGAGCTTTATCTAAGGCAACATGATAGGGTAAAACTAACGTTGCTGCATTACTGACACGTAACCTGTCTAATACTGAAATTCCTTTTTGGTTTAGCAACGCAATTTCATCGATTAAAGCTTTTGGCGATATCACCACTCCTTGCCCTAAAACACAAGTTACCTTTTCATGTAATATGCCTGAAGGAATTAAGTGTAACACCAAGCGATTGCCATCAATCACCAAGGTGTGGCCTGCATTATGGCCACCTTGATAGCGCACAACAACATGCGCTTTCTCGGTTAATAAATCAACAATTTTACCTTTACCCTCATCGCCCCATTGGCCGCCGAGGATCACCATTGTTTTTGCCATTTTTGGCTTCCTTTGAAGTTTTACTTTAAAAAATGTGTTTATTGGCCAAATACAATAACAATGCACCCATGAGCATACTTATTAAACCCATCATTCTGAGTGCTCTGTCAGATTGTGAAGACACCAAGCGGATCAGCTCGCGCCATCTAGCAGGATTGGCAAAAGGCATAATACCTTCAAAAACTAATAATAAAGCCGCTGCTCTAATAAAATCATCCAAAATTAACATCGTGATTGTCCAGTAAAAAAACTCGGGCGCTTTTGCGCCCGTGTTTATTTAGTTCTTATTTTACCAAGGTTAACTAACTTTTGTTGTTGCTTGCCCCTTGGCTACCAGAACGCCTAAAGTATTTGAAGAATGCGTCATCCGGTTTGACTACTAGCATATCATTGTTGCCTTTGAATGTCTCTCTATATGCCTCTAGGCTACGATAAAAACTATAAAATTCAGGGTCTTTACCATAAACGTCAGCATAAATTTTAGCTGCCATAGCATCTCCGGAACCACGCACTTGATTTGCTTGGCTTTCAGCCGTGGCGCCAATAACGATAACTTTAGCATCTGCATCTGCACGTATTGCTTCAGCACGCGATTGCCCTTGCGCACGATGTTCAGCAGCAACACGTTGACGTTCAGTACGCATCAAGTTAAACACCGATTCACTCACTTCTTTAGGTAAATCGATGCGCACAATACGCGCATCCACTACTTCAACACCCAATGTCTTTGCCGCATTATTGGCATCAAAGCGAATTTTTTCCATCACTTTGTTACGATCTTGAGATACGACATCGTTGAGCTTACGGCGACCAAATTCACCACGTAGACCATCGACAATTTTTTCTTGAAGCAACTGTTCGGCACGCTTTTTATTACCGCCCCCAGTAGCATTGTAGAATTTTGCAAAATCGTTTATGCGATATTTGGTAAACAAATCTACAATCAACTCCTTCTTTTCTTGGGTTGGGATCCGAGAAGAAGAAATATCTAAGGTTTGTATACGTTTATCAAAAAAGCGTACGCTGTCTATTAAAGGGATTTTTGCCCTTAACCCTGGTTGCAGAACTTCGGCTTCTTTGGTTTGTGGATCAATGATAATCGTACCTAATCTTACCACTATTGCGCGTTCTGTTTGTTCAACAATAAATAGGCTTAATGTCGCAAACAAAGCGATAACCACGAAACCTGCGATTGATAAGGTTTTTGCTTTTGCACTCATCATTATGCTCCACCTCTTACAGGACGCTCAGCGTCTTCATAAGTTGGACGTCGGCTCATACTACGACTGGGACCATTTATAGTAGAAGACGTTTTATCCATGCTTTGCTGTGAACCATCATCCTCTTCTCTACTTGAGGATCTTACAGTATTTTGTGCAATTATCTTATCCAGCGGTAAATACACCACATTGTTACCCCCATTCACATCTATCAGAATTTTGGAGGTGTTGGTATATACCTCTTGCAAAGTATCAATGAACAATCTATCCCTTGTCACTTGTGGCGCACGTTGATATTGCGGTAATACTTCAGCAAATTTTGCTGTTTTACCTTGGGCTTCCAAAATAGCTCTTTCCTTATAGGCTCTTGCTTCCTCAAAAGTACGTTTTGCACGCCCTTCTGCGATAGGAATGATCTTTCTGGCATAGGCTTCTGCTTCATTCACCAAGCGCTCTTCATCTTGCTGAGCCTTGATAGCATCATCAAATGCGGCTTTGACTTCTTCAGGTGCTTTTGTTTGCTGCATTGCCAAGTCTGAAATTTGTAAACCTGAATGATAATTATCTAAAATTTGCTGAATTTGTTTACGAATTTCTGCGCCAATTTCACCACGGCCACTGGTTAGCACTTCATTTAAGGTAGATTGCCCAACCACAGCACGTAACGCACTCTCAGAGACTTGTTGTAAGCTTTTTTCTGGTTGTACCAAACTAAACAAATAATCTTCAGCGCTATTAATTCGATATTGCACAGCAATTTCAGCACTGACGATATTCTCATCTTTGGTTAACATCTGACCGCCATGCTTTGAAGTTTTCACTTCTTGCACATTGACAATATCTTTAGTTTCAATAAGAGGGGCTATCCAATGAGGACCCGGCCCGACGGTTTCGATATATTTACCTAAACGGCAAATCACCGCTTCTTCCGCGGGTTCGACAACATAGATGCCGCTGATAACATAAATAACCAGCGCTATCACGCCAATCAGAGAAAAACCAAATGTTTTGTTAGGTGTCGCTTTATTACCTTGTCCAAAACCACTTGATTGGCCATCTTGTTGTCCAAATACAGCGCGCAATTTTCGTTGTAGTTGGCGAAGCGCTTCATCGATATTGGGCGGGCCTTCTTCGTCTTTGCCCCAAGGATCTTTTTTCTTACCTTTATCCCGTTCACCAGGTTCATTCCAAGACATGGTTAACCTCTTTTTAACTATGTTGCGGTAAATAGTTGTGCGACATCATGATACTGCTGGCAGAGCTTTTGCCATTGATAGTTTGTTAAATTAATAACCAAATCCCATCCGCCCTCTGCATTTTCAACCTCATGCATGACCGCCTGCAATGCATAAAGTTGTGCTCTTATCTGTCCCTGCGCTGGCCCTAAGTGTAACATGCCTTGCACCAAACCTGCGCTAAGCCTACCCTGCAATGCTTCGCGCAGCAAATCTAATCCTTCGCCTGTCAGGGCAGAAACCCAAATTTTAGTTATTTTGCCATCTTTATCATATTCTGCATAGCCAGGGTAATAAGAAGAATTTTCTAATAAGTCTGCTTTATTAAATACCAGTAATTGCGGAACATCCTGTGCGCCTATTTCAGCAAGCACTTGATTCACTTGCTCTATATGGTCTTCGCTGTGTTCATCATGGGCATCTATAACATGCAATAGCAATGAAGCCTCAATAGTTTCTTCTAGCGTTGCTCTAAACGCATCCACCAAGGTGTGCGGCAATTGTCTGATAAAACCCACGGTATCAGCTAACACTACTTTGCCAAGCTTAGGGATCTCCATACTTCTTAAAGTAGGATCTAAAGTTGCAAACAATTGGTTGGCTACCCAAACATGGGCCCCCGTTAATGCATTAAACAAAGTAGATTTGCCTGCATTGGTGTAACCGACCAAAGCCACCGTAAGTACCTGTTGACGTTGTCTTGCATGTCGACTTTGCTGACGCTGTGCTTTTACTTTTTCTAAACGCTGTTCAATGGCTTGAATTCTATTTCTTATTAAACGTCTATCCACCTCAATCTGTGTTTCACCAGGACCCGCGCGTAAACCGATACCGCCTTTTTGACGTTCAAGGTGCGTCCAAATTCTCACTAAACGCGTTGACATGTGCTCTAATTGCGCCAACTCTACCTGTAATTTTCCTTCAAATGTTCGAGCTCTTGCCGCAAAAATAGTTAAAATTAATCCGGTACGTGATAAAACACGGCATTTAACAAAACGTTCTACGTTTCTTTCTTGTGATGGTGTTAGTTCGTGGTTAAAGATAACCACATTGGCTTCATGCAAACGCACAACTTGCGCAAGTTCTTCGCACTTTCCTTTACCGATATACAATTTAGGATCAGGCTTATCGCGAGAAGTGGTTACCGTTTCAACAGGCTCGATGCTTGCTGCGCGTGTTAATTCTATAAACTCTGGAAGATCAGGTTGCTCAGCATGATGACGGAAATGTACATGAACAAGAACAGCCCGATCACGCTTTCTAGGCCGCTCGAACAAAATTCTCGCTCCTTAGGGATCTGTTTATATTACTATTTTGCCAACGATTGCTTAGGAATTCCCGGCACCGAAATCATCACCATTTTGTCCAACAAGGGGTAACTTGCTGGTAATGTTTCTTGCTGGCACCACCGTCGAGATAGCATGTTTATAAACCATCTGACTAACACTATTCTTAAGCAAGACAACGAATTGATCAAATGATTCAACTTGTCCTTGCAACTTGATGCCATTTACCAAGTAGATTGATACGGGGATCTTCTCTTTGCGCAGGGCATTAAGAAACGGGTCTTGCAAAGATTGCCCTTTTGACATTGGCCCTCTCCTTATTATTTCCATTTGTCTTGCGACAAAATTCTATCCTTGAAATCTCATAGTAACACGGGTTTGTGTCAAGCAAAACTAGCAATTCTAATGAAAAGGTTAGCGACCGTACTCATCGCCATATTGCTGGCGTAACGCAAGGCTATTTCGAATCATTCTTTCTTCCATGGCAGCGACATCAACGGCTTGTTCGTCAAACACTGGGCGTCTTAAAAAATGAGAGATCCCTTTATAGAGGCCAAATAACAAAGTAAACCAAAGGGCAATTTGGCAAGGCAATAGTAAATGGTAATCCGAAAGCCATGCTTTGGTAGCTTGCCATAAAGAAGGGGGCTCCTTTTTGCTCACTTGCTCTTCCAACACCGTGGTAATGGCCACCGCGCCTTGTGAAATAGCATTATGAACATCATTACGCATCAGTGCCGGTATGATAAGTTCATTTTGAATTCTGGAAAGATTTTGCAATTTGGCTGGGGTATGTTGGATTTCTCTCCCTAAGAAAATTTTACTCTCTTTGGTTGCCACATTGATTATTAAAAAATTTGTTTTCCCCTGTAATTGATAGGGGATTTTATTTTTATATTCCATCATTTTATGAGTGATAAAATCTTTAACATTGGGATTAGGTTGATTCACCATCACCACGCGTAAATGAATACCCCTACTATAAGCGCTTTGGGCTAAGATATGATCGATGCCATAACTTTGGTTTTGGGCTAACAATCCTTGCTCGTCTATCACCCAAGGAAGCGTAACAGGCGGCACGTAGCCAAAAGCTATGTTCCAAACAAGCCCCAACATAAGAACAATGGCCAAGCCCATTTTGAATAAAATTCTGTGAAAAGACACCATACCGTACCCTTTTAAGGATCTTTGGGGAATATTATAATGATTTAATCTAATAACTTTCAACTGGTCTAATCTCATTATCATCAACGCCCATCTTAAATTGGGGTGGGTATGAACACAATTGAGGGATATACATTCTTATGTCAGGACGGTTTGTTTTGCTGCTGTTTAAAAGTGGGCACTTCCACCAACAATCTTTCTTTTTCTCCCACAAATAAGCTATTAAGCCAGTTTTTAGGGAAACCTGTTAAAAGATTGTTGTGAATAATAATGCTTTGGTTAACCAATACTGTCATATACTCAATTTGTTGTTCTAAGGACAATAACTGCATAACAAGCATAGAATACTGCCGATTTTGCGCCAGAGTCGGATAATTTTTTGCCTGAACCATCATCAACGAAAGCGCAGCTGCAACCTCCATTTGGCTACTGATAAAAGCTTGCATCGACTGTTGATCAGTAAGTATGTTTTCATTAATGGGTGTGCTTGAAGTCTTAGTGTAGACTTGCTGTAACTGATTTTTCAAATCTTGAGCTTGGGGCGCGTAATAAGTAAACAATTGTATAAATTGGGGAATAATCTGTATGCGTTGCTCGCAATTTTGTTTTAAAGAAGCAAAGTTATTTTGAATGGTCTTATCCGAAGAGCGAATATTGCTTAACCAACTACCTGTCAACAAATAAAGTAGTATTGCCACGCCAATGACAATAAACGCCATTTTAACCCTAGGATCTTTCAGGATCTGCGGATCGATCACTTGTGCCCCCATGTACCCTACCTAGCTTTAGCATACGCATTTTCATTGCCAAGAACAACCTAATGCTCAATAAGGGATTATGACTCAACTATTTGATAAATAAAATAATTTACCTTTTATCGGCCAGCATAAAACGATAATCCTTTCCAAATTGTACAAAGTAGCTCATACGAGTATGATTGGCGT
The DNA here is from genome assembly GCA_018241965.1 of Pseudomonadota bacterium. Lineage (GTDB taxonomy): Bacteria > Pseudomonadota > Gammaproteobacteria > Berkiellales > Berkiellaceae > Berkiella. Next base: position 85,534 of record JAFECS010000049.1, read on the forward strand.
TGAATAAGGACTCCTTCTTAATTACGCTTATGAACTTACTTTTTAACCCTAAAGCCAGCTATTCCCAGACGAGTCGCTATGAATTAGTGTTTATCATGCTGACCGGGGTATTCCTATGTACCTTTGCTTTATTGAATGTCCTTGGACTTACGCGGATCATTAACTTAAGCTTTTCTCTTGGCAGTTTACAGGTACCTATCATCATCCCTTTAGGTGTTCTACCTTACCCTATTACCTTTCTTTGTGCTGATCTCATTACTGAATTTTATGGAAAAAAACGTGCACAAACGGTAATTTGGATGGGGCTGGTTGTTAATGCCTGGATTGCTTTTATTTTATGGGTAAGTGCTTTCCTCCCCCCCCAAGCCCCCTTGGATGCCATTACCCATTTACCACCTACCACTGATCCTAACTTTGCTTTTTATCAAATTCGCCAATATACAATCGCTGGTATATTTGGTTCGATGATAGCTTATATCGTTGCACAGATTTTAGATGTGCATATTTTTCAATGGTGCAAAAATTATACCCAAGGAAGACATTTGTGGTTTCGTTCTAATGTATCCACTTTACTCAGCCAATTAGTAGATACGGTTATTGTTATTTCTTTTTCCTATTTTTTTACCAATGCCATGAGTCACCTTCACGGCCACAATAACAACACTTTCTCCACTTTATTCATTATCATCTGCTCTGGTTATACCTATAAGATGATCGCTTCTGTCCTGAGCACCATTCCTTTTTATGGCGCTGTTTACTTTTTACGATATTACTTCGATACCTCCGTTACCACCAAAGAATCTCCTACACAAGATCCTGTTCCTTCAACCACTTAAATTCAGGGTAAATATAACCCCTCGATGAATTATCAAGAAATACCTTAAAAAAATTGATCTATGTTTAGTTAACACAGCGTTCAGAGTTTGGTATGCAATTGTGAACAGACTGTATGCTTTTTATCTGATCGTTAGTTGAATATGTCCACCCCAATTTACGGAGAGTCATCATGAAACCTGAAGATAAAAACCGTCAACAACAACAGCAGCAACAAAAACAACAACAACAACAAAAACAACAACAAACCATGAAACAACCCGGCCAACAACAAAATTGGCAAGACAAACAAGGTCAACCTGGAAAACAAGGTGGGGGTTTTAAAGGAAAAAATTAAGTTTAAAGCCTCTCAATTTTTGAGAGGCTTTTTTTTGTCATAGGTGACCTATCACTAAACGTTAGTTTGAGGAGTTGTACCATGTTAAAATTCATTAAAAGATTAAGAAGAGGTAAAAAAGACGCTGCTGGTGCACAACCTGTTCAAGCAGATGTACCAGTCCAAGCAGTTGAAGAGATCCCAATAACCCCCGTTGCGCAAGCTGTTTTGCCACTAGAAATTAAACAGCAACCAGAAACTAAGGAAGCTGTGCAAGACAAATCGCCAGTTATTGATCCTGCTCCAGCTCCTGCTAAACCAGTGGTTGAACGTCGCAGAAGAAAAACGGCTGTGCAACTCAAGGATTCTGCAAGCGACAAGGTGCTCACCGAGTTAAACAAAAAAGCAAAAAAACTTAAAAAAGAAGCTGCCAAAACAAAAGCAGTCATGCCAGAGGAATTGAGCTTTAAGGAAGAAATTGAGCATAAATCTAAAGCCATTCGCAATAGAACACATAATCATAATAAATATTACAAAGGAGTGGGCAAAGATGAGCAACATCTTAATGGCCGCCCCTTAGTAAGCGTTTATGAAGATGAAAATGGAGAAAAATTACCTGCCGCGCAAAGAATAGAGAAATTGCGCCAAGTACAAGCTGGAAAACTTAAACCTTGGCAATGATTTTTGTGACATTCTCTAGTAATTGAGGATCAAGAAAATCATAGCTTAAAAGATTAGACCATCGTCGCAACCACGTAAGCTGACGTTTTGCTAGCTGACGGGTTGCGCTGATGGCTTTTTCACGCATCATTTCAAAACTCAGCTCATTGTTTAGAAATTGCCACACTTGCCTGTACCCCACTGCACGCATACTGGGCATACTCAAATCTAAATCACCCCGCGCCATGAGGCTCTTTACTTCATCTACTAAACCCGCTGTTAGCATGGCATCAAAACGCTCTTGAATTCTTTGATGCAAAATGGATCTTGGTGTGCACTGGGGCAAAAGACCTATATTGATATATTCAAAGGCATTAGACTCTTTAGGTTGATTTAACCAATAGGAGACAGGCATTCCAGTCAATTCAATTATCTCCAAAGCGCGCCCAATGCGTTGGGGATCACTTGGTTTTATTTTGGCTGCAATTTCAGGATCATGATTTACTAATACTTGATGTAAGTATGCCCATCCCTTTTCTTTGGCAACTTCTTCCATTTTCGCTCTAACACTTGGATCTCTTTGAGGCAGTTTAGAAATACCTTCTTGTAATATTTTAAAATATAACATGCTGCCCCCTACCAAGAGAGGAATTTTTTTTCTAGCCTGTATTTCTTGGATACATTTAAGCACATCTTGACGAAATTGCGCTGCGCTATAGGCAATGCCAGGATCTAAAAAATCCATCAAATGATGAGGTATTTGCTCTCGCTGTGACACATGAGGTTTGCCCGTACCTATATCCATCTGCAGATATATTTGTGCTGAATCAACATTAATAATTTCAATAGGTAATGCCTTTGCTAAGGAAATGGCTAAATCAGTTTTACCACAAGCCGTGGGCCCCATCAGACATATAATTTTAGGTTTAGTCTCTTCTAACATAATTTAGGGTCAAGATTGGGATGGATTAAAATGCCTGTATAAACCATATAGGCTTATCAAAAACCAAGCAAACTCCATAATTACAGCTGGGGTATTCCAATTAAAATATAAAGAATAAAGGATAAGCACAGCGCCAAAAACATTTAACAACGAGTAAGAACGACCTGTAGAAGTAATTTTATCGATTTGTAATAAAAAATAAGCCGTTAAGGTGAGCATCACCCCAACTGTGCCGACAATATCGGCAATAATTAACTGAAACTCCATGACTTGAACGTCCATAACTTGCCCTTGTTTGTATTTTAGATAACTTAAAAAAATTACCTGGTTTTTGACAAAAAATGCTAAAAGGTGACTATAGCATTTTTAAGGTGGATATCCCACTAGTTAATCAACTAGGAGGGGCTGCACGTAGTTTGTTCAAAAAATTGCGCAATCTCATCATGGCTAAAACGCGCCATAGAGCCTTGGGGATTTGTTTTTGCGAAAGCGCGTAGTAAATCTTCATCAAAAAAAGAAAGAGAAAGTCTACTTAAGCTAGGCAGCAGGTTTTCTTTGCATGCAGCCTCAATCAAGCAGATGAGCTCTTGCGCACAAAGGTGCTCTGCTAATACAGCCGGTTGCTTAATAAGACACGCTTGCTCATTTTCAACAATTAATTCAAAACCAACTTCCTGTAACCGTTGTTTGATTAATGCTGATTTGCTATCTGGGATTTTTACCTTGGCCCGCATGGGAAATAACAATGTTTTAACGGGAATACTACCTTTCAAATGCGTAAAATAGAATGCCGATAAAGATTGTTTTGCTTTACTTAAATCAATAATTAACACACCTTTTGCTTCTTCTAAAAAGGCATAACGATTAGCGATTGTTACCTTAGGAGTATTATTGTGGTTATTGTGGGTTTCTTGAGTATTATAGAATGGGTAGCTTGACTGTTTGACATAGGATTGCTGTGGAATTGATTTTGGCTCTACTATTTCTAAGATTTCATCACTTTGTTTAATCTGAAATAGCGTATCACGTACACATTTTGTTAAAAAATCATGAACCATCCTTGCCTGGCTAAAACGTACTTCTTGTTTTGTGGGGTGTACATTAACATCCACCTCACTTGAGTCAAGCGTTAAATACAACACATACCCTGGATAAGTACCAAGTTCATTTTGTGGGTGTTCGCTATAAACTGTTTTTATCACATGATTGATTAATCTATCTTTGATGATGCGATTGTTCACAAAAAAATATTGGCAATCGGCAAAACGTCTTGAAAGGCTTGGAAAGCCTAACCATCCCTGTAAAGCTAAATTTCCTGCTTGCATAGAAAAGAAAGCGGCATTTTCAACAAATTGATTACCGCAAACTTTAGCAAGACGCCCAACGCTTACCTCTTGTATATCTTTAGGATAATGGCGAATGAGTTTATGCTGATGTTTTAAATTTATCGCTATCTTAGGAAAAGCTAATGCAATACGTTTAACGACTTCTTCAATCGCTTGAAATTCAGTTTTTTCACTGCGTAAAAATTTTCTACGCACTGGTGTGTTATAAAATAAGTCGGCAACTTCCACGGTTGTACCTTCTGGATGGGCACAGGGATTAACGTGCGCCACATTATCCGTAAACTGAATCTGCCAAGCCGTCTGTTCATCTTTTGTTTTGGATGCTAAACGACATCGTGATACTGAAGCGATGCTTGCTAACGCTTCTCCTCTAAAACCCATGGTACTAATCGCTTCTAAATCAGCTTGTGTTTGAATTTTACTGGTGGCGTGAGGAGAAAACGCAAGTGCCAAATCTTCTTTGACAATACCGATGCCATTATCGCGAATGCGTATGAGATGTAAGCCTCCCCCCTCAATGTCGATATCTACCTTGGTAGCGCCAGCATCAATCGCATTTTCCAATAGTTCTTTTACAACAGAAGCTGGTCGTTCAACCACTTCCCCTGCTGCAATTTGATTGGCTACTTGTAAACTTAATTGAATGATACGTGGGTGTTTCACTACTTTTTCGCTATGGTTAGTTCTTCTGGCTGTTTAACTGGTTTAGGACGCTTAGCCACATAATTTTGAACGCCGCTTAATAAGGCTTGCGCCAACGCATCTTGATGCATTTTTGTTTTTAATTTCTTTTCACCGTTTTGATTGGAAATAAATCCAAGCTCAACTAAAACCGAAGGTATATCTGGGGATTTTAGCACCATAAATCCTGCTCGTTGCACTGTTTTATGATGTAGATCGGTCACTTTGCTTAAGTTAGATATTAAGTGATTAGCCAGTTCATGGCTCGCACTTTCACTGGCAGTTTGTGATAAATCGAGCAATACCGAAGCTAACAGATCGCCTTTATCTTCTAGTTTTACGCCACCTATCAAATCAGAGCGATTCTCTCTTTCGGCTAACCATCTGGCTGCTTCGTTACTGGCGCCTTTTTCAGATAATACAAACACGGAAGCCCCTGAAGCCCTGGGATCCTTAAAGCTGTCAGCGTGCAGTGAAATAAAAAGATCCGCGCCTTGCTCTCTGGCTAATCCCATGCGATTACGCAGCCCTACGTAATAGTCACCTTTTCGTACTAAAAATGCTTTCATACCACTTTGGGCATTGATCAGAGATTCCAGCTTTTTGGAAACTGCTAACACCACATCTTTTTCGCGTATTTTTAAGTTATTGCCAATGGCGCCAGTGTCTTCACCACCATGACCTGGATCAATAGCAACGATAAATTCTCGGGTGGTAAGCTGGTTATGATCAGTGATTTTCGCTGTAGCGGGTACCGATTGTGCGGCTGATATGATCTTAGAAGGGCCTTTCAAAGTTAAATCAACCACTAAACGATGCCCATAAGCTTGATTGGGAGCTAGCATAAAGCTTGCCGGTTTAACTTTTTCTTGCATGTCTAAAACTAAGCGAACCCCTTTTTCTCTGGGGCCATGCCGTAATTTTAGAATGCCAGAATCTTTTAACGAGCTTTCATCTAAGATGGCACTATAGCGCGCGTCTTCAATATCGATAACAACCCGATAAGGGTTATCTAGGGTAAATAATTTATATTTTACCGGGTCAGATAAATCAAAAACTAAACGTGTACTATCAGGTGAAGCCCATACCCGTAAGCCTTGGACATTTCTTTGCGCAAGCACGATGGTACTTGCGCACAATAAAATACTAAACAAAAGCTTGCTTAATAGCTTATGCTGCCTTAAACCTTTGCAACACATCCTTGCCTCTTTGTGTATTGGCTTCTATTTTCACTTGCCGAGCGTCATCTTGTATCGCGATGTGCACCTTTATATCGCAGGACGGCAAGAGGTCTTGTGCTTTTTCAGGCCATTCAACTAAACAAAATGCATTGTCGTGAAAATAATCTCTTATACCCATATATTCTAGTTCAAAAGCGGAGTTTAGGCGGTAAAAATCAAAGTGATATAACGTAAACACCCCCAATTCATATGGCTCTACGAGCGTATAGGTGGGACTCTTCACTTTGCCTTGATAACCCATCTTGCGCAAAAAACCACGCACAAAAGTAGTCTTGCCTGCCCCTAAATCACCTGACAAATAAACGACGGTGCCCTTATCGGCGCAGGCATCATACATAAGCGCACCCAGCTTTTCCATTGCTTGTTCAGATGAGATGAGTTCTGCCATTTAAGTGCCTGTTATCACTGTTGCGGGTTTAAGAGATTGCGAATGTGTAAAAACAGATCACTAGCCAGCATGCCACGTTCACCCATCGTGGATTCAAGCGCAGCTGCTGCAGTATGCACACTCACCGCCAAGGTGGCAGCACTTGATAAAGACAATTTTTGTGCTACTAAGCTACCCATTAATCCTGCCAATATGTCTCCGGTTCCGCCGGTGGCTAAGGCAGGAAATCCGCCCCCATTGATGGCAAGATCACCATTTTCCGCTACCACAATCGTGCCGGCCCCCTTTAAAACAATAACACCACCATATTTTTGTTTTAATGCTTTTGCCGCACTGACTCTGTCTTGTTGGATCTCTTTTGTACTGACATTCAGAAGCCGGGCAGCCTCACCAGGATGAGGCGTTAAAATCCAGTTTTCTCTCTTTTGAGGGTATTTCGCTAACCAGTTTAGGCCGTCAGCATCAACTATCATTGGTTTATTGCTGTTTACTGAAAACTGAAAAAATTTTTTACCCCAACTATTTTGACTCAAACCAGGCCCAAGGATGACCACCGTGGCTGCCATCAGTAGCGTTTGCATTTCTTTAGGATGATTTAACCCATAACACATTAGCTCTGCAGGTGCTCGCGCTAAAAGCATCAAGCTGTCTTTGGCTACAACCGCAGACACTAACCCAGCTCCGGCACGTAACGCACTTTCGCCTGCAAGACAAACCGCACCACTATAGCCGGTTTGCCCACCCCCAATAATGCAAAGATGGCCATTGTCACCTTTATGTTGAGATAATCGCCGCGGTTTGAGTGCATGACACACATCACTATATTCAATTCGCCAGGCGCAAGGTTTGATTTGCGTAAATATACTGGCGCTTACCCCTAAGTTATCAAATACCAGTTCACCCACAACATCCAGGGCATTTCCCATGATGAGCCCTATTTTCATCGCAACAAACGTGAGCGTCACATCCGCTTTTACGGCATCTTCATAAGCACCCGTATCGGCATTTAAACCTGAAGGTAAATCGATAGAAAGAACTGGGCATTTGCTGTTATTGATAGTTTTTATAGCGTCTTGAAAGTGAGCCTGTATGGGAAAGTGGCTGCCAGTACCTAAAAGTGCATCCACCACCACGTCCGCTTGGATTGCTTGCCCACGAAATTGAATAATTTCATCATCGGTTGCCAGCCAATCACTGCGTGCTTGCTTTGCTTCTGGTGAAGCATTCTCAGAAAATTCCCCCACCGAATACACATTCACACTCAAGCCTTGTGCTTTGGCTAAACGTGCTAAGACAAGCCCATCGCCCCCGTTGTTACCGGGCCCACATAACACAGCAAGCGTTTTAGCGTTTGGCCAACGTTCTTGAAGCACAATCAAAGCAGACTGTGCAGCTCTGGTCATCAATTGATAACCAGTAATAGAAATATGGGTTAATGCAAGCGAATCTATGGCTTTAACATCTTTGGCAAAATACAAGGCAATGGGTAAATCAGTCATGTTCACCCTCCTTAGCAACTTCAGGCAACTTGAAAAAATTTTCCCGATAATAACGTAATTCTTCTATTGATTCCTTGATGTCTTCTAAAGCTAAATGATGGCCTGCTTTAGTAACACCTTGAAAAACTTTCGGTGCCCACATTTTGGCCAATTCTTTGACTGTACTGACATCTAAATGTCGATAATGAAAATAGGCTTCTAGTGTTGGCATTAACCTGTGCAAAAATCGTCTATCTTGGCATACCGTGTTACCGCACATCGGCGAGGTCTTAGCAGCCACATAGGGGGTTAAGAAGGCGAGGGTTTGGCTTTGGGCTTGTTCATAAGTAATGGTACTTTGCTTCACCCTAGCAATTAAACCCGATTGTGCATGTTGCTTTTGATTCCATTCATCCATTTTGGCCAAAACATCATCGGGTTGGAAAATAGCCAAATTGGGACCTTCTGCGACAATATTGAGGTTACTATCTGTAATTAAGGTTGCAATTTCAATGATGGCATCATTTTGAGTGTCTAAGCCAGTCATCTCTAGATCTATCCAAATCAAATGGGTTGGCTTATTATTCATATCATATCCTTAGACTGACTCATTATATTTACCAATGGTTAAACGACGACTTACCCACCGCCAAATGTCTCGGCAAAAAGCCCAGCAAGCTAAGCGGGTTGCAAGAGCAAAACCGTTTGAGGAAACTGTCAAAAGTACCTTAAACCAAAGTTTAGGTCCTGAACAACCAGGTGTCTTGGTTGCGCATTACGGTACCACCCTGATAGTGGAAAACCAAGTAGGGCAGTGCTTTAGCTGTAGTGTGCGCCAAAATTTGGGCACTTTGGTTACCGGTGATGAAGTCATATGGCAACAAATAGATGATAAAACAGGCATCGTGGTAGCCTGCTTCGAACGCCGTTCAACGATTTCTCGTCCAGATAAACGCACCTCCAAGCCTATCGTGGCCAACGTAGATGTTATCGTGATTGTCTGCGCGCCAGTACCTGCCCCAGGAAAAACCACTTTAGACAGGTATTTAATCCTTGCGCAGAGCTTACAGCTTCCTGCTTTAATCATTATTAACAAAAGCGATTTGGCTTCAACGAAAACACACAAAGATTTACTTGAACAGGCAGCTGTATACCGACAACTTGGCTACCCTTGCTTAGAAGTCAGCAGCAAAACAAATTCAGGAGTATTAGCATTAGAACAAGCACTTGCAGGCAAAACTGCTGTTTTGATGGGGCAATCGGGTGTGGGGAAATCTAGCCTTTTAAATGCGTTAGCCCCTCATGCTTTGGCACAAACACAATCCTTATCAGCATTATCGAGCCGAGGTCGCCAAACCACCAGTGCTTCACGGCTTTATCATTTACCGCTGGGTGCAAATCTGATTGATTCCCCTGGTATTCATGAATTTAGTTTAAGCCACTTTAGTAAAGAAGCGATAAAACAAGGGTTTAGAGAATTTATCCCTTACCTAGGCCATTGTAGATTTCGCAATTGTGCACATATTAATGAACCAGGTTGTGCTTTACAGGAAGCCGTTCGCTTAGGCAAAATTGCCCCCTTTCGATTACAAAGTTACCACATTATTGTTGGTGACTTAGATAACAAATAGTAACCCTTAAGAGAGAGGCTTGCCTGTGCAATATCCGCTCAAAGTCTGGCGTCAATTTTGGCTACCCCAACACGCTTTAACCCGTTTTGGCGGCTGGCTCTCTCATAGTGAAACTCCGTGGCTGAAAAATTATTTAATTAATTATTTTTTGAAACGTTATGACGTCAATATGGATGAAGCAATTCAAGAAGATCCTTTTGCTTATCCTTCCTATCACGAATTTTTTATACGCCACTTGAAGCCCGAGCTACGGCCTATAGACCCGTCCCCTGCTGCTATTTGTTCTCCATGCGATGGTGAGATCTCCCAAATCGGTAATATAGAACAAGGAACGCTGCTTCAAGCAAAAGGAAAAACTTTCACTGTCAGTGCTTTGTTGGGATCTGAAAGCGACGCCCAGATCTTTGAAAAAGGAAAATTTGTAACTATTTACCTAGCTCCCAAAGATTATCATCGCGTACACATGCCTTTAGCGGGTACATTAAGCCATTTACGGTATATACCTGGAAAGTTGTTTTCTGTTAATCCACTTACTACAAATCATATAGATAATTTGTTTGCAAAAAATGAACGCGTAGTCACAATTTTCAAGCACGACCAGGGATCCTTTGCCATAATATTAGTAGGAGCAATGATCGTTGGTAGCATTTTTACACGCTGGGGAGGCAATATGACCCCTCATCGCGACAAAGAAATGAAAGTGATCCAATACCCTCAACTAAACGAGCACCATGTGAAATTAGACAAAGGTGAAGAAATGGGTTACTTTTCATTGGGCTCGACTGTAATCGTGTTACTTGATGAGAAGGCTGGTTGGGAGTATGATCTAAGCCAGAATTCTCGGCTTGTTGTCGGCCAAGGGATTGGTCATTTGCTGCCATGATTTCATACCACTCTTAAATGAGCAAGGGGAAACAGTGTCGCCAGAACAAGTGCAATTCTGCTACGCCATCGTGCAAGGAACGCCGCTAAAGGCTCTTCCTAACGTCGATCTACTCCCTAAAAATGATATATTTAAGAATTCTGACTTTAAATTTTACCCCGGAATTTTTGCGCTTTGGGCTTATAGACAAAATAACGGGCAAGAAATAGTTAAAAAATTACAACAACTTTTCCCTCATGAACCATTGCCTGAAGGATTCAAACCAGCATCCATTCATGAGATCCGAAACCGCATTCGTGAATATATTTTTCCCCGGGTGAAGTCTTCGTTGTTCCCGATGTTACAAAACTTTGCCACTCTGGCGGGAGCGTAAATCATGGCAATGGCTGGTGTTATGCAAGCTCAAATGGATAATTTCCAAGTTATTGCTTCTGCTGATGCACTCAAAGTGCTAGCAGAAGATCCCTACTTTCAAGATTTAGCGCCACATTGGCATGAAATTATCGGAAAAATTCAAAACAAATTAACCCCTAAAGAACAAAATGCCAGATTTAGCGAGCAGCTAAGTTCTCTGGCTGATGAATCACCAGAATACGATGAAGTACGAGCTGCCTTACCAGATGCAATTAAACATCTCATTGCTGCTTTAGATAGCAGTGGCAAAGCCTCCCAACATTCTTCCGTTACCGGTGTTGAGCTAAAACTTGAATTTGAACGTACCTATAGACCGAGTACTGCATTGAATTCAAAAATGCCCCGCCAACAACCCACTGCTAAAACTTGTAGAGAAGAAGAACGACCTGAAGAGCGTTCAAGGCATAGATTGGTACCCAATTTAGTTAGTTAGGCTCAGCTGGGTTTCAATACATTATTGCTATTTCAGAAACGTCTGTATTATAAATGAACTATGCTTCTCTCACTTTGAGGTGCTCCCATGCAAAAGGGACCTTTGGAAGATCTTCCAGATGAAGTGAATCTTGCTCTCTCAGAATTATTAACGCTTGACTCTCAACTTGCTCTCTCTAACACCTGCCATTATTTTAATAAACTGATAAAAGACAAATTTATCTGGAAAAAGCGCATTGCAGAGCTTAAGCCTTTTTTATCACCTTTTGTGAACACAGGTTTGCCCACAAAAGAAAATTTTATGGCGCTGTTAACACATCTTCACGCACGCTTTTGTGGTGAAGTACTCTTTTTAGAAAGAGTGCATCCAAGATTAGCTGCGCTGAATCATGAACATCCTGAACGTTTATTGGCTGTGTATCAAGATATACAAAGACTTAAAGTGCTTTTACAGCATTTCATCCAAGATAACTATCTTTCGGTACTCACCCAAGCAAACATTTTATTGAATCAGATCAACCAACAAATTATTGAATGGCAGCTTGCGCCTCATCTGGTCACACCGCCTGTGCACCTTAAATTAGAACATATCACACGACTACCTGAGACAGTGTTAACGCAATATACAAATCTATTTGCTGAGCTTAAAGGATTAGAGCTTAAAGACAATTTCCTTGACACTTTGCCCATCAATATTAATATGTGTGTTAAATTAGAATCGCTGAATGTTTATGATAACCCCATTACTTGCATTCCTGATACCTTAAGAAAATTAGCTGAGCTTAAATTCCTTTACTTTAGTGGTGGTAACTTTTCCAAACTCCCAGAGGTTATTTATTCCCTTAAAAACCTGCAATGGCTTTCACTGGACAATATGCAATTAAAATATATATCGGAAGATATTCAAAGACTCAAGCAATTAACATGGCTGTATGTTCGCAATAACCAGTTGATTTTTTTGCCCTTAGGCTTATCTAAATTGCCTAAGTTGCAATTTTTTATGGGGGATAACAATGAATTTCATCCCTTGCAACCAAAAGCAATACTTTGCTTTTTGAAAAAGCATGGGCAGCAAACAAAGGTAAAAGCCAAGGTAAGGAAACTTGCCCGTTCAGGGGAAATGGATATACTGAGCGAGCAAATGCAAGGTTTATCGTTATTGCCTCAGTTTGCAAGTAAACGATATCAACGCCTTGTTCTCCCACATTGTCATCCGCATCAAGGAGAACTAAAGCGAAATTTTAGTTTTTACTAATTTTTGTGAGCTGATCTGGCGGGTGTTGTTGTCACGACAGGTTCAAATGTGGTCCCAGCGGTTGTAAAATCACCGTTTTGTCTTCTTGCAAAATCAACTAGCCAATTCATAGGGTTGTTTTTGCGTGCTCTTCTGTCTGCTAATTTTTGTTTTTCTTCTTCTGTTTGTTGGTCTAGAAGTCTTTGCAGTGCTAACATGGTTGCTCTCCGTCAAATTAATAACGCTAGTGTGGCATGGCAAATCACTGTTTGCAAAATGCAAACGATAATCTGCTTTATGTAACTGATGCTCGGCAAACGTAGGAATTTTTATGACAAGTTATTGGCCGCTTGAGGAAGAGGATCCTTGACTTGTTCCGCTATTGGCGTCATCACTATCTTGCGGTAAAGGATAAATGCCAAAATTTAATTGGCCATTGGGATCGGCTTTAGGATCGGTGATCATATATTTTTGACGATAAAAATTAACTTCACCATCAGAGATATCCCGTTCGTAACATAGAATTCTGCCGCGGGTTCTGAAATATTCGCTGTCATCACCACATACCTTCCCTGTATGATCTTTACTAAATGGGCATGGACATTCGCCTTCAAAGGATTTCAAGACGCCGTCTAAAATATGCGCTCTGATTTGAGCATCGGTCATCGGCTTCATATCACGAAAAGCATACGTATTAAAAGAGCAACAACTTAACAACAAACAAATCAGCACTTGTTTTCTCATGATACTCACCCTTTAATACCCTTCTCTTTTATCTCTTTCCCAAGGCAATTTGGGCGCGTCGATATTATTTCTTTCGCGAAACTGCCTCAATTCTTGATCGCTAATATCTCCCGGATAACACTTAACAGTGCCTGGGTTTTGGTTATAGGAACTATTTTCACCACAAATATTTTTGTTTTTATCAAGGGTATAAGGGCAAGGACATTCTCCTTCAAAAGCACTTATATTCCCTCGAATAATGAGATCTCTTACCTCGCCATCAGGCAAAGGTTTAGTTTCCTCGGCAATCGTAACAGAGGCAAATGCCATTAGGATGTAGGCAACGTGTAAACGATATTTCATAAAACAATAGACTCCGGCAATTAAAACACTGTGCAAAAAACAAGGATTTCGCACAACTATGCACCCTATTGTTAAAACTTAGATAAAATTCACAAAACTGCCAAAGGGAAAATTTTCAGGCAAGGGATCCAAAAGAAACACCCAGCATATGCATGATAGCAAGGGGAGCACCAACACCAAGAGCGGCTGCTCCCAAAACTGTAGAGGTGCCAATCAACAAGCTATTTGTCGTGACCAGACTTGCTAAGCCATAAGCGCCAAAACCACCTGCATAAGCACCTAAAGGAATGGAATAGACAGTTAATGTAAGCTTGGCAAGCAGGGTTCTTTCTTCAGCAGAGAGTTGCGAGTACAAATAGGCATGTTCATATGAGTCGTTAGCAAAGCCACCATACGTGGCGATGCACTCATTGGGGGTCAAATTTCTCATTTTTGTTTCCAATTAAAAACCTGAATTGGAAGGTTAAACATGATGAACAAAGAAATCCAGAGGATATACACAAGATTGCTACGCACGTTGCCAATCAAAAGCTAACACTTCTTTAATATGCTTTTTGCCCGTTTTAAGCATAAACAACCTATCGACCCCTAAAGCCACACCAGAACATGGAGGTAATCCAGCTTTAAGTGCTGCAAGTAACGCTTCATCTATAGGGATGGTATTTAAGCCCAAAGTCTTGCGTTTGTGATTGTCCTCATTAAATCGTGCACGCAGTTCATTTGCATCTGCTAATTCATGATAACCATTAGCTAATTCAACACCTTGATAATAAAATTCAAAACGCTCGGCAACATGATACGTTGCATTTTCAATGCGTCGCGTTTTGGCCAAACTCGCTTGAGAGGCAGGAAAATCTACTACCACGGTAGGCTCTCTTTTCCCAAGATGCGGCTCTATACCATGGCTCATCAGCAAATCTAACCAGGCATCTTTATCCATATCAGGTAAAGCATCTACCCACCCCTGATTAAGCGCAATAGTTTGTAACGTGTTAATGTCTATGAGATGAGGATTAATATCAAAATAAGTGAAAAATAATTCATGATAGGAATAAATTTTGGCCCGTGGTGTGCCAAGCAGCGCTTGAAATAAGGCATCCACTTCTTCAATTAATTGCCAATGTGTCCAATCAACCCGGTACCACTCTAGCATGGTAAATTCAGGGTTATGGCGCGAACCCACTTCTTCTTGTCTAAAAACTTTGCCCAAATAGTAAATAGCGTCAGCCCCCATGGCAAGCAAGCGCTTCATAGCATATTCAGGAGAAGTTTGTAAAAATCGATCGCCTAAAGCAAAGGATTGAAGATGTGGCGCCGTTACCGTGCTTTGACATAATAACGGCGTATCAACTTCCCAAACATTACGTTTTTCAAAAAAGTGTCTAATCGCTTGTAAAAAATTAGCACGTTCACGTAATGTCTCAAGCGTTGCACAAGATTGCCAACTCATTTTGCGCGAGAAACATATTCACCGGTACGGGTATCAACTTTAATGCTTTCGCCTTCAGAAACAAATAAAGGCACGCGTACCACAGCGCCAGTTTCTAAAGTAGCTGGTTTGCCACCACCACCAGAAGTATCACCTCTGACGCCAGGATCAGTTTCTACTATTTTGAGGATAACAAAATTAGGTGGCGCTACGCTTAAAGGGGTACCATTCCATAGGGTAACCACACAAACATCTTCTTCTTTTAACCATTTGGCAGCATCACCCACCGTATCTTTATTCATTTCATGCTGCTCATAGTTTTCTTGCATCATAAAATGCCAATGCACCCCATCATTGTATAGGTATTGCATCTCAACATCTAAAACATCTGCGGCTTCAACCGTATCGCCAGATTTAAAGGTTTTCTCGAGCACCCGACCAGTTTTTAAGTTACGGAACTTAACACGATTAAAGGCTTGACCTTTGCCGGGCTTCACATATTCATTTTCAAGGATGGTGCACGGATCACCTTCATACATAATCTTAACGCCTGCTTTAAATTCATTCGTGCTATAAGTTGCCATAACTCACCATGGATTCTGTTGTAATTTTGTGTATGATTGCCAAAATGAAAGCAATCATACCGCAACCACCCCTTTTACAACAATCACAAACCTGGCAACAAGCCTTAAGTGAGATGGTAACCTGCCCTCATACCTTGTTGACCATGCTGGATCTTGATCCGATGACCGTCCCCTGGCAATGGGACCAAGGTTTTCCTTTAAGAGTCAGTAAGAGTTTTATTTCACGTATGCAAAAGGGAAACCCTTTTGATCCCTTATTGTTACAAGTACTTTCCACCCCAATAGAAAGTCAGTTGGATAAGGCCTTTTCTTGTGATCCTTTAGAAGAATCTGATTACAACCCTGTGCCAGGTTTGCTGCACAAATACCCCAGTAAAGTATTACTGACCTTTACTTCAAGTTGTGCCATTCATTGCCGTTATTGCTTCAGACGCCATTTTCCTTATCAAAGTAACAATCCAGGTCGCAAAGGATGGGATAGCGCTCTTGATTACATTCGATCACATAACGAAATAGTAGAAGTTATTTTAAGCGGCGGCGATCCGCTCATGGCCAATGACGAAAGCATTAAACTTTTTATTCAACAACTACAAAACATACCCCATATTAAAATTTTACGTATTCATACACGACTGCCAGTTGTTATTCCTGAAAGAATAAATCATGCTTTAATAAGTAATTTATCGAGTAGCCGTTTCTCAGTTGTGCTTGTTTATCATATTAACCACCCCAATGAAATTATTAGTTCTATCGCCCAAGGCGTATTACGTTTAAAACAACACAACATTACCGTTTTGAATCAAAGTGTGCTTCTCAAAGGAGTCAATGATTCTCTTGTTTGCCTCAAAAATTTATCTATCTCTTTGTTTGAAGCTGGCATTTTACCTTATTACGTGAATTTACTAGATCCAGTTCAAGGCTCCAAACACTTTTTTGTTGATATTGTTAAGGCAAGACAACTGCAACAAGATTTACGTGCTGCCTTACCTGGGTATCTAGTGCCTAAATTTGTACAAGAAATGCCTCACCGGTTAAGCAAAACAGCCTTAGATCTTATTCCCTAAAGACCCTGCGTTTATGTCCATCTCTGGTATCAAGAAATCTGCGATTTAGCCGAATTTTTGTTATCATCTTTCAAGAAAAAGTGATGCAAAATGCGTTATGAGTTTGGACAAACGGGTTTAAGACTGCCAATTAAGACAGGGAAAATGTCTAAAAATCGGGAAATATCGGCAAGTGCCATCTCTGATTGGTGCAGTCAATTACCTTTGTCTGATCTCGCTGGCTCTGCAAAAGCACTCTATCTTACCTTGCAAGATAGCCACCAGGCGACACTGACTTATCAGGAACGATTTGAAGTTTTATCGGTCTTACGCCCTACCTTAAAATACATCAGCCAAGCTTTGCAAAAAATCTATGAAGGGCAAGAAATTTTAACTGAAAAGCATCGCCCTATAGCAGATCTGGTAAATGCATTACACTTTGAAATGATCAATGGATATAAATTAGTCATTGATCAAGCAAGTGAACAACTGTTTTGTAATCAACAAATATTCATTGCTTCATTTCAGAGTGCTTTAAGTTACTGCACAAAAATTATCTTCTTTTCCTATGAGCAACACCGTGCTGCACCTCAAGGAATTTGGTTAGAATTACACACGCTTTATGTTTTAGCTAAAGAAAAAAAAATAAGTAAAAAATCTCTTCAGAAATACTTAAACTGGCAATGTCGATTTCAAACATTAGCAGATATTTATAAACATTGTTTATTATTTGCTGTTTCAAACCCAAATCACCTAAGAAGCAAACAAATCGTACAATTATTATATTCTTTAGAATATTGGGTTTCATTTTTAGATTTAAAAAACTTTGAAAACTGCGAGACATGCTCATTTGTAGTTGATCCGCTTCTAGACACACCGCCAAGAGATGTGAGTCTTTTTGATAAACTACCCGCGCATTGTTATTTTATGGATCTTACCCAAGTGAATAATCGTATTACGATGCTGCTTTCTTTGCACACTAATAACAATTATGAAAAAATTGCAAAATTATTTTCTACTTCAGAGCTTGCCTTACCTATACCCTATTTACAAACATTAACTCAAACTTTTAAAAATTCAAGAAAAAGAATCAGTGATAGACTCCAAACAAGTGGCGAAATAGGAGTATGTTTAGGAATATCAACATGTCACTGGTTTTTAAGCCAAACCCTTGAGAATCCAATAACACCAGTTTCAAATGAAAATGAGACACAAATTATTGATATTGATGCTTTACCTCAAGGCGGCCATGCAGTCCACGCAAACAAATACATACGTCATACTTGTCTATTAGTAAACCAAAGCGAAAATGGATTTTGTCTGAATTGGACGGCAGATGTCCCAGCGCAATTACAAACCGGAGAAATTATTGGGATTGAAATCATTAAAGAAGATCAAAGCAAGCAGTGGGCTATCGGAACCATTCGTTGGCTTAAAAATGAAAGTTCTTTTTCTACTTTAGTGGGTATAGAACTATTAAGCAAAGAAGCTGTCGCAGTTAAGTCACAATTAAGTGATGCTGCCTCTGCGTATCTAGTACCAACGCTGCTATTGCCTGAACAGTCACAAAAACATTTACCCTTAAGATTAATAACGCCTCCATTACCCTTTAAAACCGGTAATGAGCTGGAAATTGAATATGATAACCATACCTATGCTGCTGTATTACAAAAAAGCTATTCAGCAAGCGCCAGCTACCAAGAGTTTGGGTTACATTTTACTTATGAACCATTTGAATTTCCGCATCAACACAATGCCATCGTCCCCAAAACTGCTAACCCTGGTTCACACAAAATAACAGATTAGTTAACAAACAAATTATATTTACGGCAAAAATCTTTAGCTTTTTTAGCTATTTTTTTAACATATTACTGTATTTTTCCCCAACCAAATGATACCTTTAGTCATCTGAGTAGTTTCCAGAGAGTTAGAAAGATGGCTTTAGAAAATATTAATAAAATTGACGCTGATCTCATCCAGATAAGTGTTTATATCCAAGATTATCTGGTGCAAATAGCAGGCGGCGCGCACATACACAATAAGTCTGTTTCTGATCAAGTGTCACGCTTTTTAATTCCCTACGCTGAAACACAGCTCGGTTTTATCGCCGATGCCCAAGAAGCTGGGCTCAAAGAAGTTCAAACGGCTCATTGGATAATGAAATTGTTATCCAATAATGAAAAACCCGCGCAAGAAGACATACAAGACGAACTGAATATATTGCATGACCTTTTGCACGCCCCTGGGCGTCAGATAGCAGGTTATGGTGGCGATAGCATTACGATTTTGCATTACAATGCAACTTCTTTAATAAAAATCTGTACCAGAATTACGCTGCTGCATAATTTATGTGGCAACTTTAATATTATTCAGAATTTTATTGCCCAAAACCAAGAACGCGTCGATAGAGAATTTCCAGAGCTTAAAAATCTGACGCAAGAGTGGTTAATGGCTCAATTTAACGCTGTTAAACGGGTTGCACATCGTGCAAAAGATGAAGTGGGTGGCTGGGCCCCAGCTTCAAATAAGCCGTTTCCTAATGTTGGTGGAGAAAATCTTGAACCAGCAGCGCCCCCCATGATGCCTGCACCACCTATGCCTGCACCTGATCCATATGCTTATTTACCTGCGCGGCATAGGCTGGGAAGTCCTGTACCCATCCCAGCAAGCCCTCCACGGCATAATCCCGACAGAGGCGCACGCTATCATCCTTGGGATGGGGGTTATGGTGGTGCTCATGGTGGTATTCATGGTCGTGGTTATGGTGGTGGTTATTTCGCGCCCCCCCCACCGCCACCAAGACGTCCTTGGAGAAATTTATTTCTATTATTAGCCATGATAGGGATTACGCTCTATGGCCTTTCCCGTTTCTTTCCTGGCTTTGCAGGATTTCTCAGCAATGTTGGCGCAGCGATGAGCAGTGCCCTGTCAACATTTGGCTACTATTTCCTTGCACCGTTGGCCTATGTTGGGAATACTGTAGGCGCTGTTATAAGCAGTGGATTATCTACAACTGCATCGATATTAGGAACAATTGTTGCCACCTTAGCTTCAGCACCCATTTTGACTGGGTTTGTGCTAAGTAGTGTCCTAATTCTAGGTGTTTTATTCGCACGCCCACGACGTCGCCGCCATTACTACAGCCACGGACAAGAAAATAATGTTGAGGAAGCTTCCTCTTCACTTGCAAGCCATCTGCGCCAACAATTAGGGCAAGGACAAGAGCAAGTAAATCAGCACGACCCACAAGGGCATGCTCGACCTGTACGTTTCCAGCAACGGCCATATAACGATGCAGATAGACTACCAGGCGATGAACCTTTACGTCGTCGACAACGGCTACGTTAACTTCTTTCCCGGCATGATCCCATGCCGGGCTTTACCAGATAATCCGCGGTATTTTACCGACAAATAAGCAACATTTTTTGGCTAAAATTGTTAAAGTGTTCGTTGGTTAAAAAGCGGATATTTCACCATGCGTGTACTTTCTATCAATGAATGTCATAGCGTTAATGGCAGTGCCTTTATTGAAGGCTTTGTGGCTGATGATTTTGCTGTTGGCGGCGCAGTCATTGGTTTACTGGGAGCTATTTCTCTGGGCATGGTTGCACGAGAGCGCTATCACCAACAACCCATTTCAGCATACGCGGCGGCAAAATGCACCGTCCTAACCGCTTGGCAAGCAGCCAAATATGGTCTTTTACTAGACGGCGCAATCTTTCTTTGTGGTTTGGCCAAAAGCGCTATTCTTTAAATTTTGCTAATAGTACTTTCGCCGGTAAACCCTTTGGGTAATTTCTGGCCCCGTTTGCCGCGTTCACCTAAATATTGATCAAGATCCCTTGGTTTTAGCACCAATTCTTTACGTCCTTGACGCAACACTAAACTGTCTTTGTGAGTAAAGGAAAAGACTGTTGTTATCAATTCTTGTTCAGTTTTATCTTTAGCGCTGGCTATTTGCACTATTTTATTACCTTTACCTTTAGACATCTGCGCAAATTCAGCCAGATCGATAATCATCAAACGGCCTTCATTGGTTAAAATAGCCACGCGTTTATCTTCTTTAGCCACTAAAACAGGGTTTAATGCTTTGGCATCAGCAGGCACTTTAAGCAATGCCTTACCAGAGCGATTCTTCGTAACAAGATCTTCAATTTTTGCTATGAATCCATACCCCATATCTGACATTAAAATAATGTCTTGCGAAGGCTCACCGACTAGCATACCGACAAAGGTCGCTCCCCCTTCTGGCTTTAGTTTTGAAGTTAAGGGTTCACCATGACCACGCGCTGAAGGTAATGTATTGGCCAACAGTGTATAGCTTCTTCCCATGGAATCTAAAAAGTAGATTGGATCATTACTCTTTGCAGGCAGTTGCATCATAAAGGCATCACCTGCTTTATAGCTGAGCGTGCTGCCATCGACTTCATGGCCTTTAGCGGTTCGGATCCATCCCATGGTGGAAAGCACAACGGTCACTGGCTCAGTGGGAGCTTTATCAATATCTTTCATGACCACTGCTTGTTCACGTACAACAATGGGGGAACGACGCGCATCACCAAAAGTTTCACAATCTTGCTCTATCTCTTTTTTAACCAAATTCTTTAATTTGGTATCTGAATCTAAAGTTTGCTGCAATTTATCACGCTCAGTGGCTAAATCTTTTTGTTCGCCTTTAATTTTTTGCTCTTCCAGTTTCGCTAAATGGCGAAGTTTTAAGTCTAAAATCGCATCAGCTTGAATATCTGAGAGCTTAAATTTTTTCATGAGAACAGCTTTAGGATTGTCCTCATGACGGATAATAGCAATCACTTCATCTATATTTAAAAAGGCAATCAATAAACCATCTAAGATATGCAACCTTGCTTGCACTTTTTCTAATTGATAACTGAGGCGTTTACGCACCGTTTCAATTCTAAAGACGAGCCATTCTTGTAAAATCTCCAACAAGCTTTTCACTTGTGGACGACCATTTAGCCCAATCACATTCATATTGATGCGATAACTTTTTTCAAGATCAGTTGTAGCAAACAAATGCAACATCAAGGCTTCTTTATCGATTCTATTAGAGCGTGGTTCTATCACCAGGCGCGTAGGATTCTCATGATCCGATTCATCGCGCAGATCAGCAACCATCGGTAACTTTTTGGCTGTCATTTGCGCAGCAATTTGTTCTAACACCTTGGCGCCTGAAACTTGGTGTGGCAAAGCGGTAATCACTATATCATTGTCTTCATAGGCAACTTGGGCACGCATTTTTAACGTGCCTTGGCCTGTGGTATACACTTTTTGAATTTCATCCAGTGGGGTGATAATTTCGGCTTCGGTTGGAAAATCAGGGCCCGGAATAAATTCCATAATCTCTTCTAAAGAAGCTTTTGGTTTTTTTAATAAGTGAATGCAAGCATTTGCCACTTCAGTAAGATTATGCGGCAAAATATCGGTAGCCATACCCACAGCAATGCCTGAAGTGCCATTGAGTAAAATGGTTGGAAGGCGTGCTGGTAAAATTTTGGGCTCTTCGATGGTGCCATCAAAATTCAGCGTCCAATCCACCGTACCTTGGCCCAATTCTGATAAAAAGATTTCACTAAATTTAGAAAGACGTGCTTCTGTGTAACGCATGGCCGCAAAGGATTTAGGATCGTCCGGCGATCCCCAGTTCCCTTGACCATCGATCAAAGGATAGCGATATGAAAAAGGTTGTGCCAACAGCACCATGGCCTCATAGCAAGCGCTATCCCCATGCGGATGAAATTTACCTAATACGTCACCGACTGTTCTGGCTGATTTTTTATATTTAGCCAGGGCATTTAGCCCTAATTCAGACATCGCATAAATAATTCGACGCTGCACAGGTTTTAACCCATCGGCAAGATGTGGCAAAGCTCTGTCCATGATCACATACATGGAATAATCCAGGTAAGCCTTTTCTGAAAAGGTTTCAATCGGCTGGCGCTCTACACCTTCAAACACCACCATCGTTGATTCAGTCATTTTTCATGTCCTCAAAAATTGTTCTTCAGGCTACACTTGCGCTAAATCGCCTTTTTCTTCTAACCATTGTCTTCTATCAGAAGCGCGTTTTTTACCTAATAGCATGTCAAATTTTGCTGTGGCCCCAGTGGGATCTGCCAACTGCAATTGCAACAAGCGCCTGGTATCTCGAGCCATGGTAGTTTCTCGCAGCTGAATCGGGTTCATTTCACCTAACCCTTTAAAACGCTGCACGTTGACTTTGCCTTTTTTCTTTTCTGCCTTAATTCTATCTAAAATGCCTTCTTTTTCATCATCGTCCAAGGCGTAATAAACATCTTTACCAATATCAATACGATACAATGGCGGCATCGCCACAAAGACATGGCCTTTTTCAACCAGCACAGGAAAATGTTTTAAAAATAAAGCACATAATAAAGTCGCGATATGCAAACCATCAGAATCGGCATCGGCTAAGATACATACTTTGCCATAGCGCAATTTACTGAGATCTGTTTCACCTGGATCTAAACCAATGGCCACTGCGATATCATGCACTTCTTGAGAAGCCAGTAATTCTGCACTGTCCACTTCCCAGGTGTTGAGAATTTTTCCCCGCAAAGGCATCACTGCTTGGAATTCTCTGTCACGGGCTTGTTTAGCTGAGCCGCCTGCAGAATCCCCTTCCACTAAAAACAATTCGCCATTCATGGGATCGGTGCTAGAACAATCGGCTAATTTTCCAGGTAATGCCGGCCCTGTGGTGAGTTTTTTACGCGCGACCACTTTGCCTTGTTTTAATCGACTTTGCGCAAAGCTAATGGCTAATTGAGCAATTTGATCGCCTAATTCAACATTTTGATAAAGCCATAAGCTAAAAGCATCTTTAACAACCCCTGACACAAAGGCCGCTGATTGACGAGACGCTAAGCGTTCTTTGGTTTGCCCAGAAAATTGCGCATCACGCATTTTAACCGATAACACATAACAGCAACGTTCCCACACATCTTCAGGTGCCAATTTCACGCCACGTGGTAATAAATTACGGCGTTCGCAATATTCGCGCATGGCTTCAAGTAAGCCAGTGCGCAGCCCGTTAACGTGTGTACCCCCAAGGGCAGTGGGAATTAAATTAACATAACTTTCTGCCAGTATTTCCCCACCTTCTGGCATCCAAGAAAGCGCCCAACTTGCGGTTTCAGCTTCTCCTGCAAAATGACCTTCAAAAGGTTGCTCAGGTAAAAGCGTATTATTTTGGCAGCATTCTTTTAAGTAGGCTGACAGCCCATCAGCGTAGTACCAAGTTTGGGTGTTACCTGATTCTTCATCGTTAAAATGTACGGTAAGCCCAGGACATAACACGGCTTTGGCTTTTAACAGATGAACAAGTTTAGAAACCGAGAATTTGGGATGATCAAAATATTTGCTATCTGGCCAAAAACGAATCAAGGTTCCGGTTTGTTTTTTGGCTGTCGTACCTGTGGCTTTGAGCTTGGTGGCTGTTTCACCATCTTTAAAAGACATTTCATATTGTTTGCCATCACGAAACACGGTGACTTCTAATTTTTTGGATAAAGCATTAACCACCGACACGCCAACACCATGTAACCCGCCAGCAAATTCATAACTTTTATTGGAGAATTTTGCCCCGGCATGTAATTTGGTTAAAATAAGCTCAACACCGGACATTTTTTCTTCCGGATGCATATCCACCGGCATACCACGACCATCATCTTTAACTGATAATGAACCGTCTTTATGAACTGTCACATAAATTTCTGTGGCATGTCCACCAAGTGCTTCGTCGACACTATTATCAATGACTTCTTGTGCTAAATGATTAGGCCGGGTGGTATCGGTATACATCCCGGGGCGCTTACGAACTGGATCCAGCCCGCTTAATACTTCAATTGCTTGTGCGTTATATGCTTGTTTTGCCATGTACTTTGCCTAAAAAAGGATGTTTATTTAAATTTATTGCTAACCATTGCATAGCGATTACGGTTGAAGAGCTGGTTTGCCATTGGCCTTCGCTTAATGCGTTTAATGCTTTTTGGATATCAATCACATGCACTTTGATATCTTCATGTTCATGCATCATGCCTTGAATACCTGCTTTGTCTGTGGAATCAACCATGGCGCAAAAAAGCGTTGTTTTTTCAGCAAACCCACCCGGGCTATTATAATACTCTCCAATTTTTATCCAGGCTTTAATATCACAGTTAGCTTCTTCTTTAGCCTCGCGCAGCATGGTATGTTCGGGTTTTTCATGTGCTTCGACTAACCCTGCCACCACTTCTAATATCCAGGGGCTCATGTTAGGCCTTTGGAGCAAACCCACACGAAATTGTTCCACTAATACCAGCTTTTGCGCATCAGGATCAACCAGTAATACAGCTGAGGCATCGCTATGATAAAACTGCTCTCTTTTTAACCATGGGCTCCATTCTCCGGAAAAACATTTATGGCGCAACTCAAGGGCTTTTAACTTATAAAAACCCTGATGCACGAAGTTATCAAGCTTAATTTCAACCGCTTCTTGTTGCCAAGAAGGGTGCCAAAAAGGTTCACCCATGCTCCAACCCTTGCCAATATAGTATCGTGACAGAGTCTACCGGGGCTTAGAATAATTGACAATTTCATCTTTCAAGACCAATACCTGGTTTGTCGTATCAAGAAATATGATACGATGCGTGGTTAATTATCACTTCAAATATTATTTATAAAACTTTCTTGGGTAAAATGATGAACTTTCAACTCGCGCGCTCAAATATGGTCGCCCAACAAGTAAGGCCTTGGCATGTACTTTCTGAGCAGGTTTTATCGGCCCTGTTGCAAGTTCAACGTGAAAATTTTGTGCCCATGGCGTATCACAACCTGGCTTACAGCGATACTGATATCCCCTTAAGCGAAGGTCAAACCATGCTGCCGCCCAAGATTGTTGGCAGGGCGTTACAGGCGCTTGATCTAACGATGCAAGACAAAGTATTGGAAGTGGGGACAGGAACAGGTTATGTGACGGCGTGTTTAGCAAAACTTGTAGGCGAAGTGGTCAGTGTTGAAATTCAGCCAACGTTGTTAGTGCAAGCACAAGCCAATTTGAAAGGGCTAAACTTGCGCCATTTAACACTTAGCCAGGGCGATGCTGTTTTTGGATGGGATGAGCATGCCCCTTATGATGCGATTTTTGTAACAGGCTCTTATCCCTTAGGTGTGCCTGAAAAAATTTGTGAACAACTTCGCACTGGCGGTAAGCTTTTTGCTTTTACCGGCGTAGAGCCAACTATGAGAGCCGTGTTGATTGAACGTCATGGTAAATCACAATATTCGACAAATACACTTTTTGAAACGGTTGTACCTGCTTTAATTCATGCGCCACAACCCAAAATATTTCAATTTTAGAACGGGTGAATAATGGGTTCGTTTCGTAATTTATTATTATCTTTAGTAGTTGTTGCCTGCCCTTTACAAGCAGAAACCTTAACTGATATTTATCGATTAGCGGTAAATAACGATCCAACGCTACAACAAGCTTATTTTGGCATGCAGGCCAATAAACAAATTTTGCCAGAAACCATTGCCTTGATGCTGCCAAATTTATCAGGCCAATACACCACCACTGGCGCTAATTCTTCCATCGCGTCCCAAAACCCATTGGTAGCACAAGGTGGGTATAATACGCAAAGTTATGGATTAACTTTGTCGCAACCGATTTATCGACCTGAACTGTGGGCCCAATTAGAGCAATCTCGTCATATCTATAAAGGTGCTGAGGCTGCTTATTTAAGTGTTGCGCAAGGGCTAATAGTACGCGTGGCACAACAATACTTTGCCATATTAGCGTCTATCGATGATTTAGATTATGCCAAAGGACAAGTAAAAGCATTTGCACGTGAGTATGAACAAGCCAAGCAACGTTTTGATGTGGGGTTAATTGCTATTACCGACGTTGAAACAGCAAAATCACGTTATGACAATGCAGTGGCTACAGAAATTTCGGCTAAAAATGCCGTGGCTGATCAATATGAAAAATTAAGAGAAATTGTCGGCAAGAAAATTGACAATGTAACTTTATTTCCTTTAGAAAAAAAATTGGCGCTCCCAGAGCCAAAACCCAACAAACAAGAAGAATGGGTGAATATGGCACATCAGTACAATCTTGATGTGATTGCCGCAAGAGAAAACGCTAATCAGCTTAAATCGGCTATTGGCAGACAAGCCGCTGGCCATTTCCCAACTTTCGATGTGCAAGGCTCTGTGCAAAGAAGCAAAACGCCTCCACCGTTTACGGATCTTTCTTACACGCGCAGTGTTTCGTTGAATGTGCATGTGCCTATCTTTGCCAGCGGTGGCGTAGTGTTTCGTACCCGTGAAGCGCAAGCACGCTATGATGAAGCGATGCAAACTTTAGAAGAACAACAACGCTTAGCTGACGGGAACACCCGAGAAGCTTACCGAGGCGTGTTAACAGCCATTAGCCGTGTTGAAGCGCTCAAGCAAGCAGTGATTTCCAGCCAAAGCGCGCTTAAAGCAACCAAAGCTGCTTATGAAGTGGGCACCCGTACCATTGTGGATGTGTTAAACGCAGAATCGATTTTGCTTAATGCCATTCGTGAGCATTCTCAGGCTCGCTATGAATATTTACTGCAAGGGCTCGTGTTAAAACAAAATGCCGGCACACTGTCTTCAGATGACTTGTTTGCGGTCAATAATTTGATTGTGAATGCGGCGACGGAAGAGATAAAAGCTTCCTAAACGAACCCCTCTCATCGAAGATTAATAAAACCCCCCGCCGCTAAAATGCGGCGACCCCCTTTTTTGAATAATCAAAGAGCATTAATTAAAACCCCCCACCGCTTTGCGGTGCCCCCCTTTGATTCCAAAGGGGGTTGATGATCTCTTTTCCCCCCTTTGGAATCAAAGGGGGGATTAAGGGGGGTTTAAACAAACTCAATTTGGCTCTTTAACCTTTAAAATAAAATTATATACATCATCAATTACAACATTAAGCTGATGATAGATTTCAAGGTTACTATATCTTTTAATTACTATATTGTTATCTTTTAAATATTCATCTCGAATTATATCTCGTTCAAAGTGGGAAGCTTCAAAATGTTGTGACCCGTCTATTTCAACAACTAATCTAATCGATGGTGCATAAAAATCTACAATATAAGGACCTAAGATCCTTTGACGATGGAATCTTACTCCGCTTAATTTATTACTACGCACACGATCCCAAAAAAGCTTTTCAGGTTCAGTCAAATTGTTTCTCAATTCTTTAGCAGTAGGATAAAGAAGCTTTCTATATGACATTATTGTTTTTCTGTGCCTGAAACAATTGTTCCTAAAGAAAACCATAAAAATGTAGGGTTCTCTTTGGACAGAGTTGCATATGTGTTGGTGATAAAAGCATTAATAGCTTGGGGATTATTGCCCAACGCATTGATCTGTTCATCGGTGCGTTTAGCATGGTATAAATAAATTTGTTCAGCTTCACTCTGGTTCATAATGCAAATCCTTATGCATATGCTAAATATTAAGCTAGTTGTCGATTCTTTCTATATGAATAAAGGCAACATAACCATCAGGCTTTTCTTTAATGTTTTTACGGTCTTTTTTTGGAATATAGTATTGATAATCCTCACTGTCTCTTAAAGTAACATATATTGCTCCCCTATATTTGCTTGTTTTCCAAGAACAATATTGTTTTTCATGATTATTATTATGGGTTGGAATAGAAAAATTTTGTATTTTTCGAGGATCATCAGATTTTTGGTACTCCACTCTTTTCCAACCTGCATCTTCAAACTTCTTTACCCATCCATTTAAATATTCCCTTAATTTAGCTTCAGTAACCCATTCGTTTACTGAGCAAAAAGGCATAAACTTGAAGTAATCCCATTCATGGTTATCAGGATTGAACATCATTGAAAACTCATAAATATTATCAGATGATAAACTATGCTTTTCATCCATAAATTTAAACTTCTTAGGTGTTTTATCAACTATCGACGGAGATCTTAAGAGCTCAATATCTGTTTCATCATAATTTTTAGAAGCTCTAAATCGAATGTTTTGACTTGAATCTCCTACTACATCTCGCCCTGTACTATGCGGGCGAACCACTATCCCCAAGCTTAAATCAGGATTACCCTCCGGCATGTTAGGGAGGGGTTCAACTTTTGTGGTATAACTTGATGTAGTGAACCCGCTAAAAATCAGGATGGATATTACGAGAAATGTTATATAAAACAGTTTGTTATTTCTCATAGACACGACACAAAATTCCTAATAAATTTCAGTGATATTGCTTTTTTTGTGTTATTTTTACTGGGCTAAATATAGCCTTAATTTGCAAAAAAAACTATGGGGTGGGATTTTGAATGTTATGCATAAATTTGTTCAGCTTCACTTTGCTCCATAAACACATCCTTTTGCATATAGAAGTAAAATTATTTATTCCTCATTTCTATATATATCAATAAACGCGATATATCCATTTGGTTTTTCTTTAATATCTTTACGCTCTTTCTTTGGAAGATAGTATTTATAATCCTCGTTATCTCTTAAAGTGACATATATTGCAGCTTTATAGCCTTTAGTTTTCCAGGAACAATATTGTTTACGATAATTATGCTCAGATGTTGGAATTGAAAAGTTTTGTATACTGCGAGGCTTGTCAGATTTAGGATATTCCTCCCTTTTCCAACCAGCATCCTCAAATTTCTTTACCCAACCATCTAAATATTCTCTTAACTTAGGCTCAGTTACCCACTCATTTACTGAACAGAAAGGCATAAATCTTATATTTATCCATTCTTGATTTTTATCATCAAACATCATCGAAAATTCGTAGATATTGTCAGATGACAAACCATGCTTATCATCAATAAATTTAAATTTCTTTGGTGATCTCTCGACTATAGAAGGAGACCTTAACTGTTCTATCGCTGTTTTTTCATAATTTTTAGAAGCTCTAAATCGAATATTTTGACTTGAATCCCCTACTACATCTCGCCCTGTACTATGCGGGCGCACTACTATCCCTAAGCTTAAATCAGGGTTACCTTCGGGCATGTTAGGGAGGGGTTCAACTTTTGTGGTATAACTTGATGTAGTGAACCCGCTAAAAAGCAGGATGGATATTACGAGAAATGTTATATAAAACAGTTTGTTATTTTTTAAGGACACGTTGCTAAATTCCTAATATTTTTCAGTGAAATTACTTTTTTTGTGTTATTTTTTCTGGGCTAAATATAGCCTTTCTTTAGAAAAAAAACTATGGTATTTGTGAAACAGCGCCCCTTCCGGGGCTTGTGGGGTGTGGGGGGGCATTTTTACCCCACGCTGCGCTTCGCTTGCGCGGGGCTAATATATTCCGCAGCTGCCGCTACGGTTAAACATGAAAAACTCTAGATAACCTGATGCAACATTCGGCTCAATCAATTAATAATCTTCATCCTCCGCTGCAGTAGCAGCAGCGTGAAATAGCCCCGTATATGGA